>NZ_JBSGCA010000002.1:0-295759 GCF_053601535.1 Nocardia sp. NPDC004718 | reverse complement strand
GTTCAGGCGTTCCGGGCGCTGTCGACGCCGATCGAGGAGATCGTGGGATCGGTGTTCGCTGAGGTGCTCGGGGTGGAGCGTGTCGGTGCGGATGACGATTTCTTCGCGCTCGGTGGTAATTCGCTGTTGGCGACGCAGGTGGCGGCGCGTATCGGCGCGGCACTGGACACGCGTGTGCCGGTCCGCGTGATCTTCGAGGCAGCGACCGTCGCCGCACTCGCGATCAAGGTCGAGCGGGGCTCCGGTGAACGCAAACGCATCCCCCTCGTCGCGGGACCGCGTCCGGACCGCATCCCGCTGTCGTTCGCGCAACAGCGCATGTGGTTCCTCAACCAGTTCGACACCTCGGCCTCGGTCTACAACATCCCGGCCGCTATCCGCTTGTCCGGCGACCTGGACGTGGCCGCGTTGCGGCTCGCCGTCGCCGACCTCGTCGCACGCCACGAGATCCTGCGCACGATCTACCCGCAGACGCCGGACGGCCCGGTACAGCGGGTCCTCGCTCCGCACGAGGTCCCGATGGATCTGGCTCCCGTGCAGATCGGCGACGAGCACGTCGCCGGCGAGGTGCGGCGGGTCGTCGCCGCGGGCTTCGACGTGACGGTCGAGGCGCCGTTGCGCGCGAAGCTGTTCCAGCTCGCGGGCACCGAATACGTGCTGGTCTTCGTCACCCACCACATCAGCGCCGACGGCTGGTCGATGGGCCCGCTGACCAGGGACCTGATGCTGGCCTACGTGGCGCGCACCGGCGGCCAGGAGCCGTCCTGGGCCCCGCTGCCCATCCAGTACGCCGACTACGCGCTCTGGCAGCGCGACGCGCTCGGCCCCGACGACGACCCCGGGTCGCCGGCGGGCGAGCAATTGGATTACTGGACCACCGAACTCGCCGACCTGCCCGACGAGCTGAACCTGCCCGCGGACCGGCCGCGCCCGCCCGCCCAGTCCTTCGCGGGCGGCAGAACCGATTTCGTCGTCGAGGCCGACGTGCACGCCGCGCTGGCCGATCTCGCGCGGCGGCACAACGCCACGATGTTCATGGTGGTACACGCCGCGTTCGCGGTGCTATCGGCTCGTCTGTCCGGCACCGAGGACATCGCCATCGGCACGCCCGTCGCGGGCCGCGGCGAAGCCGAACTCGACGACCTGATCGGCATGTTCGTCAACACGCTGGTGCTGCGCAGCCGGGTCACGCCCGGTCTCGGCTTCACCGAACTGCTGGCCCGCACGCGGGAAACGGATCTGCGCGCCTTCGCCAACGCCGACATCCCGTTCGAGCGGCTGGTCGAAGTGCTCGCCCCCGAACGCTCGGCCGGTCGCCATCCGCTGTTTCAGGTGGCGCTGTCGTTCGAGAACCTGCCCGCGACCGGCTTCGAGCTACCCGGCCTGAGCTTCACCGCGCTCGACCCGGCCGCCGACACCGCCAAGTTCGACCTGCTGCTGACCGTGCGCGAGCAGCGCGCCGAATCCGGTGCGGAAGCCGGTCTGGCCGCCGAATTCACCTATGCCCGTGACCTGTTCGACGAACCGACCGTGGTCGAGTTCGGCCGCAGGTTCCGTCGCATCCTGGCCGCGGTCGCTCAGCGCCCGGACACCGCCGTCGGCGATCTGGAGATCTTGGACGACTCCGAGCGCGCGGAGCTGATCACCCGTACCGGCGCACCAGCCGTGCCGCCGCGCACGCTGCCGGATTTGCTGGCCGCGGCCGTCGCCGGGAATCCGGCCAGAATCGCCGTGGTCGCGGACGACCGCACCTTCAGTTACGCCGAACTCGACGCGGCTTCGGCGCAATTGGCGCGGGCGCTGATCGACCGCGGCGCGGGACCGGAGGTGCCGGTCGCCATCGCGATCCGTCGTTCGGTGGAATCCGTGCTGGCACTGTGGGCGGTGACCAAGACCGGCGCGGCGTTCGTTCCGATCGACCCGACCTATCCAGCCGACCGCGTCGCGCGCATGGTCGCGGACTCCGGCGTAGCGCTCGGCCTGACGCTCACCGCCGAACTGGACAACCTGCCCCTGCCCGGCGGCTGGCTCGCCTTGGACGATCAGGACTTCACCCTCGACGTCGCAGCGCGCTCGGATAAGCCATTGCGTCCCGACGAGCTGCGCGGACCGCTGCGCGCGAGCAACGCCGCGTATGTGATCTACACATCCGGCTCCACCGGCGTGCCGAAGGGCGTCGTGGTGACCCACGAAGGTCTGGCGAATTTCAGCACCGAACAGGTGGAGCGCTATCGGCTCGACAGTTCCACTCGCGCCCTGGCGTTCGCGTCGCCTTCGTTCGACGCGTCGGTGCTGGAACTGCTGCTCGCCCTTGGTTCCGCGGGCGGGCTCGTGGTAGCGCCGCCGTCGACCTTCGGTGGCGCGGAACTGGCCGAGCTGATGCGCGCCGGAGGCGTCACGCACGCCTTCCTCACGCCGTCGGTGCTCGCCTCGCTCGATCCGGACGTGTTGCCGGGGGTACGGGCCGTCGTGGCGGGCGGCGAAGCGGTGCCCGCCGATCTGGCGGCCAAGTGGACGACCGTGCCCGAACGCGATTTCCACAATGGTTACGGGCCGACCGAAACCACCATCATGACCAACATCAGCGACCCGCTCCGGCCCGGCGAGCCGGTCACGATCGGCGGACCGATCCGCGGGATGCGGTCGCTGGTGCTCGACAGCAGGCTGCGCCCGGTGCCAGAAGGGGTCGCGGGCGAGTTGTATCTGGGCGGTATCCAGCTCGCGCGCGGCTACCACGCGCGGTCGGCACTGACCGCCGCTCGCTTCGTGGCTGACCCGTACGGCGTGCCCGGCGAGCGTCTCTACCGCACCGGCGACCTGGTGCGCTGGCGCCGATCCGGCGGTGCGCCGGTCCTGGAGTACTTGGGCCGCAACGACTTCCAGGTCAAGGTGCGCGGCTTCCGCATCGAACTCGGCGAGATCGACGCGGCGCTCACGGCCCAGCCCGAAGTCGACTTCGCCGTGACACTCGGCCGCGAAACCGGTTCGGGCGCCACCATGCTGGTCTCGTACGTGCTACCCGCCGAGGGGGCGACGGCCGACCCGTCCGTGCTGACCGAACGGATCGGACGCACACTGCCGGAGTACATGGTTCCGGCGGCGATCGTCGTGCTCGACGCGATTCCGCTGACCCCCGCGGGCAAGCTGGACCGCAACGCGCTGCCCGCGCCCGAGCCGGACCTCCGCGGCTACCGCGCGCCGCGAACCCCCGCCGAACTGGTGATCGCCGAGGTGATCGGCGAGGTGCTCGGTCTCGAACGGGTCGGGGTCGATGACGACTTCTTCGCCCTCGGCGGCGACAGCATCGTGTCCATCCAGGTGGTCTCCCGCTCGCGCGCACGAGGTGTGACCTTCGCGCCGCGGGACGTCTTCGAATGCCGGACCGTCGCCGCGCTGGCCCGCGCCGCCGCGGTGGAGGGCGGCGGCCCCGGTGACGAGGCGGGCGAACTACCGCTGACGCCGGACGCCGCGCGGATGCTGGACGAAGGCATCGAAGTGCGGGCCATCGCGCTCGACATCCCCGAGACCTGCTCCGTGGAGACGGTGCACGGAGCGGTCGCCGCCGTGCTCGAGCAGCATCCGATGTTGTGGGTACAACTGCGCTACGGCGAGGACGGCACGCCGGTGCTGCGCATTCCCGCCGCCGCCGAACGCACCGGCGAGGCGTTCCGCAGGCTGGACCCGCAGCGCGGCGAGACTTCGCTGCCCATCGACGACGTGGTGCAGGCGGTCGCCGCCGCCCTCGACCCCGAACAGGGCCGCAACATCTACTTCGTGCTCACCGGCGGCCCCGAGGCTCGCTCCACGCTGATCGTCGTGGCCAGCAGCCTCGTCATCGACGACGTCTCCTGGCGGGCGGTCGTCGACCAGCTCACCGCACGGTGGGAGCGGGCGCGCCACGCCGCGCCCGCGAGCGCCGAAACCGGCCTCGGCGTGCTCATTCGCGCCCTCTCGGCCAAGGCGCACGATCCGGTCACGGTCGCCGAAATGGACTGGTGGCGACTAGCGCTCGGCTCCGTCCCGGAGGGCGCGGGAACCGAGGGACGGGATCTGCACGCACGCAGCCGGGTATCGCTCACCATCACCGCGGAGGGTGCGGCGGCCGTCGCCGCGGCCGCCGAGGCCTACCACGCCGGGGTGGAGGACATCCTGCTCACCGCGCTGGCGCTGGCACTGCAGACCGCCGCGGGAGAGACCGTCACACGCGCCATCGGTACGGTCGTCCGGCTGTCCGCCGACGGTCGCGCGGCCACCGACGCCGACGGGGCGAGCACGGTCGGCGGCTTCGTCACGGAATATCCGCTGCCGTTGCGGTTGAGCCGGATCGACATCGACGAGGCCCTGATCGGCGGACCGGCGGCGGGCACCGCGATCGCGCAGATCAAGGAGTTGCGCCGGTCGGTGCCCTCGCGCGGTGTCGGCTACGGCCTGTTGCGCCATCTCAATGCCGAGACCGCCGCCGAGCTGCGTGGCCTCGGGCGTGGCCGGTTCGCGCTGCGCTACCGGGATCTGCGTCCGGCGCGGGTGCACACCGACATCCCGTCCGACGACCTGCTGCTCGTACTGACCGTCGACGCCACCGACGACGGCCTGCTCGCCCGGTTCGACTTCGCCGCCGCCGCGTTCCGCGGTGAGGACGCGAAAACGTTCGCCGAGCACTGGATCCGCGCGCTCGGCGGCCTCGCCGAGCACGGACTGCGCCCGGACGCGGGCGGCTACACCCCCTCCGATTTCCCGCTGGTGCGGCTCAAGCAGCCCGACATCGACCGCTTCGCCCGCGCCTACCCCGACCTGTCCGACGCCTGGCCGCTCACCCCGCTGCAATCGGGCATGTTGTTCCACGCCCTGCTCGCGGAGCACTCGGTGGACGTCTACACCACCCAGTTCGTGCTCGATCTCAGCGGCGCGGTGGACGCCCACCGGATGCGCGCGGCCGCGCAAGCGGTGCTGGACCGGCACGACAACCTGCGCGTCGCCTTCGCCGACGACAGCGAGGGCAAGCCAGTACAGATCGTGCAGGATTCGCTGGAGGTGCCGTGGCGGCTGATCGATCTCGGTCAGCTGGAACCCGACGCGGCCCGAACCGAACTGGAGCGGATCAAGGCGGCGGATCTGGCCGACCACTTCGACATGCGGACCGCGCCGCTGCTGCGGTTCGCGCTGATCCGCTCCGCCGCGGCCCGCTACCACCTGCTGGTGACCAGTCACCACATCCTCGTCGACGGCTGGTCCATGCCGCTGTTGATGAAGGATCTGCTCACCCTGTACGCGTTCGGCGGCAAATCCCGGCACCTGCCCTCGGTGCCGTCCTACCGCGACTATCTGGCCTGGCTGGTCGCTCAGGACGCGGAAGCGGCGCGTTCCGCCTGGCGCGCCGCGCTGGCCGGTGTCACCGAGCCGACGCCGCTGGCGCCGGTCGATCCCGGCCGCGAGATCGCCTCGGGCGTCGGCGAAGTCGGGTTCGAGCTGTGCCCGGCCGACACCACCGCGCTGACCCGGCTCGCATCGGGGCTGGGCGTCACGGTGAACACCGTGGTGCAGGCGGCCTGGGGACTGCTGATCGGTCGCACCGCCGACCGTGACGACGTGGTCTTCGGCGCCACCGTGTCCGGCAGGCCGCCCCAGCTGGACGGCGTCGAGGCGATGGTCGGCCTGTTCCTCAACGCGATCCCGGTGCGGGTGCGGCTCGACCCGACCGGCACGCTGGGCGGGCTGCTGCGGCAGCTACAGGCCGAGCAGGCCGCCCTGCTGGACTATCACTACCTGGGGCTGAGCGACATTCAGGAAGCCGTCGGCGTGGAGGGGCTGTTCGACTCGCTCGTCGTGTTCGAGTCGTTCCCGGTGGACCGGGAGGGTCTGGAGCGGGCGGGCGCCATCGACGGTATGAACGTCACCGGCGTCGGCGCGGTCAACGGCACCCATTACCCGTTCACGGTCATGGTGGTGCTGGACAGCCAATTGCGCGTCTCGGTGAAATACCTGCGCGACGTCATCGACGAACCGGCGGCGCTCGCGCTCGCACAGCGGCTCTCGGCGCTGATCGGCCGCTTCGTGACCACCCCTCAGGCGCGCGTCGGCGATATCGACGTGCTGCTGGACGCCGAGCGCGCCGAGCTGGTCGCGCACAACGCCACCGACGTGCCGGAACTGCTCGACGGCGCGACGTTGACCTCCCTGTTCGACGCGCAGGTGGCGCGCACGCCGGACGCGCCGGCGGTCCGCTTCGGCGACACCACGCTCACCTACGCCGAACTCGACTCGCGCGCCCGGTCCTTGGCCGTCGAGCTGATGCGCTGGGGCGTCGGCCCGGAGACGCTGGTCGCCGTGGCCTTGCGGCGCGGCATCGACCTGGTCGTCGCGATCTACGCGGTGCTGCGCGCCGGTGGCGGTTACGTCCCGATCGACCCGGACCACCCGGCCGAACGCAGCGAGTACGTCCTCGGCAGCGCCGCCCCGATCTGCGTTCTGACCACCACCGCGGACGCGTTCGACACCGCGACCGGTGTGCCGGTAGTCGCCGTGGACACGCTGTATCTGCCTCCGTACGAGGGTCCTTGGCCGCGGGAGGAGGTGCGTCCGGACACCGTCGCCTACGTCATCTACACCTCCGGCTCCACCGGCCGCCCCAAAGGCGTGATGATCACGCACCGGCAGATGGTGAATCAGTTCCGCTGGGCGCAGTCGGCCTACCCGCACGGCGGCGACGATGTGGTGCTGCACAAGACGCCGATCACGTTCGACATCTCCGCCTGGGAGTTGTTCTGGCCGTTGCAGTCCGGGGCGTCGATCGTGATCGCCGCGCCCGACGGGCATCGCGATCCGGCCTATCTGGCCCGCGTCATCGTCGACAACGCGGTGACCACGGTGCATTTCGTGCCATCGATGCTGGACGCGTTCTCGGATCCGGTGGCAGGCCCGACCGTGGCGTACCCCTCGCTGCGCCGGGTGTTCGCCGCGGGCGAGGCGTTGTCCGGGGCGACCGCGAGGAAGTTCGCCGCGGCCGTGCCGGGCGCCGAGCTGATCAACTGGTACGGCCCTGCCGAGGCCACCGTGGTCACCGGCCATCGCGTGCGCGACACCGCCGCGGCGTCGGTTCCGATCGGCGTCCCGGCCGCCAATACGCGCGTGCACGTGCTCGACCGGCAGTTGCAGCCGGTTCCGCCGGGCGCTGCGGGCGAGTTGTACGTCGCGGGTGCGCAATTGTCGCGCGGCTATCTCGGGGCCCCGGCCCTGACGGCCGAGCGTTTCGTCGCCCATGCGGGCGGCACCCGGCTCTATCGCACCGGCGACATCGTGCGCTGGCACGACGGCGCGCTGGAATACCTGGGCCGCGGCGACTTCCAGGTCAAACTGCGCGGCCAGCGCGTGGAACTCGGTGAGATCGAGGCCGTGCTGACGAGTCATCCGCAGGTGCGGCACGCCGCGGCCTCGGTGGTGCGTGGCGCCAGCGGCGATCGGCTGGTCGCGTACGTCGTCGGCGCGCCGGGGACGACCCTCGACGAAGCCGCGTTGGCGGCGCACGCCCGCGCCGCGCTGCCGTCGTACATGGTGCCCTCGGCTGTGGTCGCGCTCGCCGAGCTTCCGCTCAACGCCAGCGGCAAACTCGACCGCAAGGCGCTGCCCGCGCCGCCGTTGGTGACGCGTCCGTACCGCGCGCCGGGCACGCCGCTGGAGCGGACCGTGCTCGAGGTGTTCGACGAGGTCCTCGAACCCGGCCCGGTGCATCGGATCGGGATGGACGACGACTTCTTCGGCCTCGGCGGCACCTCGCTGGTCGCCACGCGGGCGGTCAGCAGGCTGCGCACGCTTACCGGCGCCGAGGTGCGGGTGCAGTGGTTCTTCACCGACCCGACCCCGGCGGCCCTGGCGGCCCGGATCATGGCCGCGCTGGCCGACGATCACGACTACGACCAGGACTCGAACGCGGCGCTCGGCGTCCTGCTGCCGATCCGCACCATGGTGCCGCACGACGTGGCCGCCGCCGAGCCGCTGTTCTGCCTGCATCCGATGTACGGATTGTCCTGGTGCTACGCGGGCCTCGCGCGCTACGTGCCCGCCGGCACGCCGATCTTCGGCCTGCAGTCGCCCGCGCTCACCGAAGAGGGCTACCTGCCGGAGTCGCTGGTCGAGATGGCGCACCGCTACGTGGCCGAGATCCGCGCGGTGCAGCCGCACGGGCCCTACCGGCTGCTCGGCTGGTCGCTCGGTGGTGTGCTGGCGCACGCGGTGGCGACCGAACTGCAGGCCGCAGGCGAGGAGATCGGCCTGCTGACCATGCTCGACAGCCACCCCGACATCGACGTCACGGATTTCCGGGCGGCGATCCGCGAGGCGCTGGCCGAACTCGGCATCGGCGCGGACGCCCTGCTGCCCGGCGAGGGCGACGTCCACGATCTGAGCGAGGACGCGCTGGCCGCGCTGCACGCCACCATCCCGCCGGACATGGCAGTGCTCACCCCGGACCGGGTGCGCCGGATCTACCGCAGCGCGGTGCGCTCGGCCGAGCTGATCGCCGAGCACCGGCCGGACGTCTTCCGGGGCCGATTGGACTACTTCAGCGCGTCCGGTCACGACACCGCGGCGGCCGGCTGGCAACCTTATGTCGACGGCCGGGTGGACGATCATCCTGTCGGTGTCTCGCACGATCAGATGACATCGCCGGAAGCGCTCGCGCAGATAGGTCCCAGATTGTCCGAGTTGCTCGATCCCCCGGGGTGGGAAGCGACACGGAACATGGGGCGGTCATGATCGAGCCGACACCGTTCCGGCATGATAGGGCAACGGTGCGGTAACGAAGTCCACTGTTGTGACGACTACATAGGCCGTATGGTCGGGCGGGATGCCTGGACATCCACCCCGGCGTGTGGGGCATGCAGAGCGAATCTCGAGACGAAGCGAAGGTGCGAAATTGATACGTCGACAGAGCCGGCGCGGTGGCCTGCGGGCCGCGGCCGCCATCGCGGCAACCGCGGTGCTCGCGGGAATGATGACCGGTCTCGGCGCGTCCAGCGCGACAGCTGATCCGATCATCGATTCCAAGACTCTGTTGGGCAACCCGGTCGCCCCGGACGGTTCGCGTATCACCAAGGCCGAGTACAAGGACGCCCGCAGCATCCGGCTGTACGTGTACTCGGCGGCGATGGACGAGAAGGTCATCATCGACGTCCAGCGCCCGGCCGACGCCTCCGTGCCGCGTCCGACGCTGTATCTGCTCAACGGCGCGGGCGGCGGCGAGGACGAAGCCTCGTGGCAGGCGAAGACCGACGCGCTGCAGTTCCTGTCGGACAAGAACGTCAACGTGATCCAGCCGATCGGCGGCAAGTGGAGCTACTACACCGACTGGATCAAGGACGACCCGGTACTCGGCCGCAACAAGTGGAAGACCTTCTTCACCGAGGAGCTGCCCCCGCTGGTCGACGGCGCGCTGGGCACCAACGGCGTGAACGCCATCGCGGGCCTGTCCACCTCGGGCACCACGGTGCTCGCGCTGCCGATCGCCAAGCCGGGCCTGTACAAGGCGGCCGCGGCCTACAGCGGCTGCGCGCAGACCAGTGACCCGGTCGGCTCCGAGTTCGTCAAGCTGACCGTCGAGACCTGGGGCGGCGGCAACACCGACAACATGTGGGGTCCGGAAGGCTCGCCGGACTGGGTGGCCAACGATCCGTACGTGAACGCCGAGGGACTGCGCGGGCTCGACCTCTACATCTCCACCGGCAACGGCCTGCCCGGCCAGTACGACACGCTCAACGGTCCGTACGCGCTGCCCGGGGCATACGGTCTGGCCAACCAGATCGTCATCGGCGGCGTGATCGAGGCGGGCACCAACTACTGCACGCACAACCTGAAGAACAAGCTGGACCAGCTTGGCATCCCGGCCACCTACAACTTCCGCGACTCGGGCACCCACTCGTGGGGCTACTGGCGCGACGAGTTCCAGCTGTCGTGGCCGGTGCTCGCGAAGGGCCTCGGTATCTGATCCGAATCGAGCCGGGACCGCCCGGCAGGATTCCTCCGACCGCCTGGTCGCCGCTGTCGCGCGACCAGGCGGTCGTCTTTCTGGGGTAACCGTCACAAAAAAGTTCGGGAACCCGTAAAATTCAGTTCGTGGGTATTACGTTGGTCGAGTCGACCAAGTCCGTCACCGGGCGCGCGCGTGCCGCGACCGTTCTGCTGGGGCCCGCGTTCGTCGCGGCCATCGCGTACGTCGATCCCGGCAACGTCGCATCCAATATCAGCGCGGGCGCGCAGTTCGGCTACCTCCTGGTCTGGGTCATCGTGCTGGCCAACGTGATGGCGGGGCTGGTCCAGTTCCTCTCGGCCAAGCTCGGCCTGGTCACGGGGTGGTCGCTGCCGGAGGCGGTGCGCGCGAAGGCGAGCGGTCCGGTCCGGCTCGCCTACTGGGGCCAGGCGGAGACGGTCGCGATCGCCACCGACCTGGCCGAGGTGGTCGGCGGCGCCATCGCGCTGCATCTGCTGTTCGGCCTGCCCCTGTTGGTCGGCGGCGTGATCACCGGCGCGGTGTCGATGGTTCTGCTGCTGGTGCAGGACCGTCGCGGCCAGCAACCGTTCGAGCGAGTGATCACCGGGATGCTCGCGATCATCGCGATCGGATTCCTGGCGAGCGTGGTCATCGCCCCGCCGTCGGCCGGGGGCACGGTGGGCGGTCTCCTGCCGCGTTTCCAGGGCACCGAGAGCGTGCTGCTCGCCGCCGCCATGATCGGCGCCACGGTCATGCCGCACGCGGTCTACCTGCACTCCGGCCTGGCCCGCGACCGGCACGGGCAACCGGCGCCGGGGCCGCTTCGCGCGAGGCTGCTGCGAATCACCAAGGTCGACGTCGGGCTGGCCATGATCTTGGCGGGCACGGTGAACCTGGCCATGCTGCTCATGGCGGCCAACACCCTGCGCGGCCGAAACGTCGAGACCATCGAGGACGCGCACGCGGCCGTCGGCGACGTGCTCGGCCCGGCCGCCGCGCTGCTGCTCGCGATCGGCCTGCTCGCCTCCGGCCTGGCCTCGACGTCGGTCGGCGCCTACGCGGGCGCGATGATCATGCAGGGCCTGTTGCACAGGCGAATCCCGCTGATCACACGCAGGCTGATCACGTTGATCCCCGCCGTCGCGGTCCTCGCGCTGGGGATCGACCCGACCCGCGCGCTGATCATCTCCCAGGTGGTGCTGTCGTTCGGCATCCCGTTCGCGCTGATTCCCCTGGTGCGGTTCACGAGTGACCGCACGCTGATGGGCGCGGACGTCAACCATCGCGTGACCACCGCGCTGGCCTGGACGGTCGCGGCGATCATTTCCGTGCTCAATGCCGCCCTGATCTATCTCACCGTCACCGGGCGGTAGCCCGCCCGGCGCGGCGCGCCGATCAGACCCAGTTCTCGATCCAGTACTTCCAGATCCGCGGTGCGTAGGCGTCCAACGGCGGAACCCTGATGTCGGTGCCCGCCAGGGCCGCGCTGGTGTGCCTGCAATCGAACCAGCAGGCGAATTCGCTGTGCTCCAGCACGTCCAGCGGCACGCCGACCCGGAGCAGCAGCCAGTTCGCGCCGGGAACCCGCAACATCATGTCCAACGTGCGCTTGGGCATCACCTCGACCAGGTGCGGCGCGCCCGCCTCGTCGGCGAACAGGTTGAGCGCGTCGACCGCGCTCTGCCTGCGCGGATCCACCAGGTGATAGGTGATCTTGTCCGAGCCGGCGCGATGCGCGATGTGATCGAGGGCGCGGGCCACGAAATCCACCGGGACCATGTTGGTCTCGCCCAGTTTGGGCACTAGGACCGGCAGCAGCCTCGGCAGCTGCGCGCCCATGCGCAGCAGGCGGAAGAAGTAGTACGGGCCGTCGATCCGATCGATCTCACCGGTCCTGGAATGCCCGATCACGATCGAGGGCCGATAGATCCGCCAGCGCAGCGACGATTCCCGCACGATCCGCTCGCCCTCGAACTTCGCTCGCTGCATCGGGGTGGCCAGCGCCTGCCCGTGATCGAACATGTCCTCGGTGAACAGGCCCTCGGTGGACCCGGCCACCTCCACGGTCGAGACGTGGTGCAGCAGGCCGACGCCCAGCTCCTCGGCGACGTCGACCAGGTGCCTGGTCCCGCCGCCGCGCTCGGTCAGGTCGTAGCCCCCGGCCAGATGGAAGACGTGCTCGATGGCGCCGCGATGCCGGGCCAGCCAGGTCGGATCGATGCCGAGCCCCGGGGCGCCCAGATCGCCGCGCACCGGACGGACGCGGTCGCCGCCCGCCCATTCCTGCGCGCAGCAGGCGAACCGGTCGGCCGAGGCGTCGCCCGGCCGAACCAGCACATGGATGTCACCCTCGCGTTTCAGGAGCTCAGGGATGAGAAAACGACCGATGAACCCAGTTGCCCCGGTAACCAGGTAAGTCATAGCCGATGAACATAGTCGCCTGTCGGTCGCTACGTTCCGGCGGGCTGATCAGTCGGCGAAGACGGGCTTGCGCTTGCTGAGCATCGCGGTGGCGCCCTCGATGAAATCGGGGGAGCGCAGCAGTTCGGTCTGCCCCGCCTTCTCGGCGGCCAGAGCCGTGTCCAGCGCCGCCAGCGTGGCCTGGTTCAGCGCGTGCTTGGTGAGTTCCAGTGCGCGGCGCGGACCCGTGGCGATCTTCTCGACCCCGGCCTCGACCGCGGCGTCTAGTTCGTCGTCGGGCACGACGGCGGTGAACAGACCGGCGGCCGCGGCTTCCCGGGCGGGCAGCCGTTCGCCGAGCAGTGCCATCCGCGCCGCCAGCGGGCGGCCCGCCGCCGCGGCCACCAGCGCGGCCGCCCCGCCGTCGGGCATCAAGCCGATGTTGATGAAGGCCAGCAGCAGGTAGGAGTCCTCGCTCGCGTAGACCAGGTCGGCGGCCAGCGCGATGCCGACGCCGACGCCCGCCGCGGCGCCGCGGATGCGCACGATCACCGGGACCGGCGCGTCGACGATGGCCCGCACCAGCCGGTTCGCCGCGTCCATCACCATGTCCGAGGTGATGCCCCGCTGCGCCTCGTCCGCGCTCGCCGAGAGATCGGCGCCGGTGCAGAAATCGCCGCCCTCGCCGGTCAGTACGATCGCCCGCACCGCGCGGTCGTCCGCCGCCGCGCGGAAGGCGTCCCCGAGCGCGACCATGGTGTCGTAGTCGATGGCGTTCTTCCGCTTCGGGTTGGTGATCGTGATCCGGAGCACCTTGCCGTCCTGGACCGCGGTGAACTTCGCGGCGGAGGGGGCGGCCGGGGCCGCGGAATCGTTGTTGCTCACGTTTGCTCCTAAGCTGCAATTCGCCGGACGCCAGGCTGTGAATAATGGTTAACTTTGCGAATTGTGGTTAACTTAGGTTCCATTGTCGGGCGCTGTCAACCAGCGCCGCCGGAGAACGGAGAGGTGCATGGTCGCGGATCGCAGCGAGGTCGATCTCGCTCCCGCGCGCCCCGAACCGGGCAGGCGGGCGGGCGCCGAGGGCGCGCCGTCGGTGCGCCGCCGTCCGAAGGACCGCAAGGTGCAGATCATCCGGGCGGCCGCCCGCGCGTTCAGCGAACGTGGGTACTACCCGGTCGGCGTGGACGAGATCGCCGCCGAGGTCGGCATCTCCGGTCCCGCCCTCTACCGGCATTTCACGAACAAGTACGCGTTACTGGTCGCCGCCGCGGAGGAGGGCGCGCAACACCTGCTGAACGTGGCCCAGGGGGCCGACGACGCTCGGCTGGACCCGGTGCGGCGCGCCGACGCGCTGATCCGAGCGATCAGCGAGCACACCGTCGACATCCGCCGCGAGGCCGGGCTCTACCGCTGGGAGCGGCGCTATCTCGAGCGGGACGACCGCGTCCGGATCAAGAAGATCTACGACGACCTGAACAACACCCTCGCGGCGCCGATCGCACTGCTGCGACCCGAGGCGCCGCCCGCGGACGTGGCCATGCTGGCCGCGGGCGTGCTCAGCGCGATCGCCAGCATCGCCGCGCACCGCACCGCACTGTCGAGCGCTCGGCTGCTTCCGCTGTTGCATCAGATGTCCTGGGCCATCCTGCGCACCGAACTGCCTCCCGGGCCCGCCGAACCTGATCCCGGCCCGCCCGTGCGGGGCATCCCGGTGACCTCCAAGCGCGAACAGTTGCTCACCGAGGCCATCCGGATCTTCGGCAGGCAGGGATATCACGAGGCGAGCATCGAGGAGATCGGCGCCGCCGTCGGCATCAACGCCTCCAGCGTGTACCGGTACTTCGCGAGCAAGGCCGATCTGCTCGCCGCGGCGTTCCACCGCACCGGCGACCGGCTGGCCATCGCGATCACCGAGGCGCTGGCCGATGCGACGAGCCGGGCGGACGCCGCGCGCAACGTGGCCGACCGCTACGCCAAACTGAGTTTCGCCATGCCCGAGATCATGGCGGTGTACTACGCCGAGTTCGGCAACCTGCCGCAGGCCGAGCAGCACAAGCTGCGCGCCATCCAGCGGCAGAACGTGCTGGAATGGGCCAACCTGCTGGACGGCGACCCGGTGGAAGCGCGTTTCCGGGTGCACGCCGCCATCAGTCAGGTGATCGATGTGGGCAGGCTGATCCGATTCGATTCCCGGCCCGCGCAATTGGCCCGGGTCACCGCGCTGATGGACGCGGTGCTGCTCGCCGATGACGCGCAGCCGGACGATGCCCGCCATTAACCCCGGGCATGGCCACAGCGCAGCCGGACAACGTCCGCATCAGCCTGCGCATGGCCGCAGCGAAGGCGGAGGTACGCACCGGAGGCGCAGCCGGACAACGTCCGTCATCAGCCTGCGCATGGCCGCAGCGAAGGCGGAGGTACGCACAGGAGGCGCAGCCGGACAACGTCCGTCATCAGCCTGCGCATGGCCGCAGCGAAGGCGGAGGTACGCGTGGGCGCGCCGCTCAGGGGCGGCGGCCGTGCCGGATCCGGAAGATCGTTCTGGCCAGGCGGAGATGGCGCGGGGACCGATCGAACGTGGACAGATTCACCGGCGCCTGATACCGCTTGCGGGTGATGGCCAGGGTCCGGCTGAACTCTCGTAGTCCCTGGTCGCCGTGGCTGTGGCCCTGGCCGTATTCGCCCACACCGCCGAAAGGCAGCGCGGGAATGCCCGCGTACGCGGTCGATGAGTTGATGGTCACCACCCCGACGCGCAGTTGCTCGGCGAACGCCTCGATCTCGTGCACGTCCCTGGTGAACACCGACACCGCGACGTCGGTGCCCACCGCGTTGATCCGCTCGGCGGCCTCGTCCATGCTCGCCACCTTGTTCACGATGAGCACCGGGCCGATGCCCTCGCCCGTGATGGCGATGCTCTCCTCCGGCACCTCGGCCAGCACGATCGGCTCGATGTAGGGATCGCGGATGGAGTCCAGCCCGCCGACGACCGCGCGGCCGCCGCGGGCCACCGCGTCGCGCACCTGCCTGCGCACCACGTCGATCTGTGACTCCATGATCATCGGGCCGTAGGACGCCTTCCGGTCCGCGCCCGGCCGCAGCTTGCGGGCCTGATCCACGACCAACTCCAGGAAGCGGTCGTAGACGGATTGGGCGACGTAGGCCCGTTGGATGCCGGTGGCGTTCTGCCCGGCGTTGGCCATCGCGCCGAACACGGCGGCCTCGGCGGCGTCGTCGAGTTTCGCGTCGACGTGCACGACCATGCTGCCCTTGCCGCTGCGTTCCACGACGACCGGCGTCATGGTCTGCGCGCACACCGAGATCACCTCCCGCGCACCGGCTTCGGAGCCCGCGTAGGCGATCTTGTCGACCTTCGCGCGGCACAGCGCGGTGCCGGTGGCCTTGTCTCCCGTAACCACTTGCAGCACCGGCTGGTTCGGTGCGAGCCGGGACCAGCTGTCGGCCAGCCACACGCCGACGCCGGTGGTCAGCTCGTGCGGCTTGAACACCACGGCGTTGCCCGCCGCCATCGCGTAGGCGATCGAACCCATCGGGGTGAACACCGGGTTGTTCCACGGGCCGAGCACACCGACGACGCCCAGCGGCAGATACCCGACGGAGGCCCGCTGATTGCGGGTGAGCCAGTTGGAACCGATGCGCCGCCGGTCCAGCGTGCGGCCCGCGTTGCGCGCGGCCCAGTCCAGGTTCTCCACCGCGAGCATCACCTCGATCGCGGCGTCGGCTACCGGCTTCCCGGTTTCCTCGCACAGCAGGGCGACCAATTCGCCCGAGCGCCGGGCGATCTCGCGTTTCCAGTCCAGCAGCCACCGCTTCCGGCTGCTGAATCCGAGTTCGGTCCACCATTTTTCGGCGGAGCGAGCCGCGCGCACGGCGCGATTCAGTTCGCCCGCGCTCATCATGGCGTAGTTGCCGACGACCTCGCCGGTGCGCGGGTCATAGGACGTGAGGACGTTCGTTCGGCCCGTTCCTCCCGGACGCGCCGCCAACCGTGACTGCGCGGACTCGGCCATGATCACCTCTCGCAGTGTCGAAACCGGCGTGCGGACCGCTCATCGGGGCCACATCCGCGGACGAGTGAGTGTTTTCCCCCGAAAAGCAGACTATGGTCTCGCGCAGCGGGCCGACAAGGCTCGGCCGCGGCCTCGGTGTCCGGATCGGATCGCGCTCACCAGCGCCGATTCTTCACACGGCGAACGGGCAGCGGAAAATGTGAGTAAGGACACAATGGGCGCACGCTGGTGCGGGTACCTCACGCGACGCGGCAGCCCGGGCGATCGGGCCGGTAACATCACGCCGAGCGCGACGGATCACCAATCCGAGCGTGCGCCTGCGCTCGGGCGACCTGGTCGCCGTACCGGCCGATAGTGGAGAGTTGATGCCGAGTTCCAACCAAGCGGATTCGCATGCGAGTGAGCCTGCGGTCCGGGTAACGGACGTTCGCAAGTCGTTCGGCGATGTGCACGCACTGCAGGGCGTCAGCTTCGTCGCCGAACGCGCTTCCGTCCTCGGCATCCTCGGGCCGAACGGCGCGGGCAAGACGACGATGGTGAAGGTCCTCTCCACGCTGCTGCGTGCCGACTCCGGCACCGCCGTCGTGGCCGGGTACGACGTGTCGAAGGACCCGGCGGGCGTGCGCCGCTCGATCATGATGACCGGCCAGTACGCGGCGCTGGACGAGAACCTCTCCGGCCGGGAGAACCTCGAGCTGTTCGGCAGACTGATGGGCCTGGGCAAGTCCACGGCCCGCAAGCGCGCCGACACCCTGCTCGAGGAATTCGATCTGGTGAGCGCGGGCCGCCGGGCCGTACGCCACTACTCGGGCGGCATGCGCCGCCGCGTGGACATCGCCTGCGGGCTGGTCGTGCGTCCCGAGGTGGTGTTCCTGGACGAGCCGACCACGGGCCTGGACCCGCGCAGCAGGCAGGGCGTCTGGGACCTGGTGACCGCGCTGAAGACGCAGGGCATCACGGTGCTGCTGACCACGCAGTACCTGGAGGAAGCCGACGTGCTCAGCGACAACATCATCGTGATCGACAAGGGCACGGTGATCGCCGAGGGCACCGCCGACGAACTCAAGGAGAAGACCGGCGGCAGCTACTGCGAGGTCGTCCCGCTGGATCAGAAGAAACTGCGCACCGCCGCGTACGCCCTGGGCGACCTGGTGCCGCCCGCGGTGCTGGCCGACATCGACGGCGGCGACCGGCTGTCCATCCCGGCGCCGGAAGGCGCCGCCACGCTGACCGAGGCGCTGCGCAGGCTCGACAGCGCCGGTGTCGAGCTGGCCGACATCGCGCTGCGCCGCCCCTCGCTCGACGACGTGTTCCTGTCCATCACCGGCCACTCGGGCGGGCGAGCGTGACCGCTGCGACCGCCCCGGAGCACACCGAGGCCGAGGTGACGCTGTTCGCCGAGTTGCCCGCGGCGCGGCTGTCGTCGTTCGCGCAGTGGCGCGCGCTGACCGGCCGCATCGTCCGCACCATGGCGACCAAGGGCGAGCTGATCGTCGCCGCGGTCACGCCACTGATCTTCACCCTCGGTTTCTATCTGCCGTTGCGCTACGTGATGAAGATCCAGGGCGTCGACTACGCCCAGTACGTCATGCCGATCATCGTGTTGCAGACCATGGCCTTCACCATGATGTCGAACGCGCAGCTGGCCGCCTTCGAGGCGATGACCGGCCTGAGTACCCGACTGCAGACCATGCCGATCGGCACACTGGTGCCGTTCACCTCGCGCATCTGCGCCGGGCTGGTCCGGTCGGTGACCTCGCTCACCGCCGCGGTGCTGTTCGGGTACCTGATCGGTTTCCGTTTCGTCGCCGGCGTCGGGCAGGCCGTGCTGTTCTGCGCGTTCTCCCTCGCGGTCGGCACGGTGCTCGCGGTCGGCGCCGACGGGCTCGGCAGTCTGACCAAGAGCCCGGAGTCGCTGAGTCAGGCGCTGACGCTGCCGACGCTGATCTTCGGCATGCTCTCCTGCGGGTTCGTGCCGGAACGCAACTTCCCGGAATGGATTCGCCCGTTCGTGCGCAATCAGCCGATCTCCCAGTTCTCCTTCGCGCTGCGCGACATGGCGGCCGACGGCGTGACCTGGCACGTGCTGTGGGTTCCGCTGGTGTGGTTGATCGGGCTGGCGGCGGTGTTCACCCCGTTGGCGATCTGGGCGAGTGTGAGGCGGTCATGAGTTCGGTGGAATCGACCGTGGAGCGCACCGCGCCGCAGACCGAGGTGTTCGAGGGACGCCCGGCCGAACCCCTGCCCGTCGTCCGGACGCGGCCGGAAGGCTCGCTGGTCACCTGGGTGGTGCAGAGCCTGATCCAGTGCAAGCGGCTGCTGCTGGTCTGGGCGCGTGATCCGGCGACGACCATCCAGACGCTGGTGTACCCCGCGCTCACCTTGGTGATGTTCTACATCGTGCTGAACAAGCCCGTCTCCGGGGCCACCGGCATGTCCGCCGTGTACGGCACGGTCCCATTGTTGACGTTGGTCGCGGCGATGTCCGGCGCGGTGGTCAGCGCCCTCGGCTTCAAGACCGAGAAGATGACCGGACTGCTCGGCCGGTTCTGGACGATGCCGGTGCACCGTGCGGCCGGATTCACCGGGCGGCTGCTCGCCGAGGCGATCCGTGTCCTGGTGACGACGGTGTTCGTCGTCGCGGTCGGCCTGCTGCTCGGCTTCCGATTCGAGCAGGGACCGGTCGCGGCGCTGGCGTTGATCGGCATCCCGGTGCTGTTCGGGGTGGCGTTCGCCGTCCTGGTCACCGCGCTGGCCACTGTGTCCGAGGGCGTGATGCTGGTGAATATCGTCGGCATGATCAGCACCTTGCTGATGTTCTTCAACTCGGGTTTCGTTCCGGTTTTCGCCTACCCGATCTGGTTGCAGGACGTGGTGGCGCATCAGCCGATGAGTTGCGCGATCGATGCGATGCGCGGGTTGTCCTACGGCGGTGCGGTCGCCGCCCCGCTGCTCGAGACGCTCGCCTGGACGCTCGGGATGATCGTCGTCTTCGCCTACCCGGCGATCAGGGGATACCGGCGGGCCGCGGAAACGGGGCCCTAGCCACCAGCCGTCGCCGTGCGCCGGGTTCCGATCATCGGACCCGGCGTTCGGCGTCTTCGCGCGGTTCGGCGAACCCGTAGTCCAGCCAGCGGTTCCGATGGGCCCAGCCGACCAGGTCGTAGCGCCAGCGGAACGGCCAGGTGTGCGCGACCGTGCCGAACAGCACCGCGCCCAGCGCCGTGTAGTCGTCGTGCGCGGACAGCAGGGCGCGCTGACCACGCGGGGTAGCGCTGAAGAACGCGTCGAACATGGCGATGGACTGCTCGGTGGTGAGTCTGCCGAGGCCGTAGAGGCCGCGCATCCGCATCCGATACACCAGCCGTGCGCGCGGCGGCCACAGCGCGGCGATGGGGTCGCGGCCTTCCCGCAGCGCGGTGATCGCGGTGTCGACCAGCGCGAGTGAGCCGGCGACGCTGTACCCGGTGCACGGGTGCATCATGCCGCCGCGCGAGCCGAACGGAATCGCGCGCGCCTTGCCGGTGCGTGGCGGCGGCTGGTCGAGTGGATAGTGCGCCGCCTCGCTCGGTTCGTCACCGGTGAGCCGGATGCCGTGCGCCGCGAGGCGCGCGAGTGTGCGCTTGCGCAGTTCGTGCTGCGGCATGCCGCCCCGGAGGCCGAGACTGGTCTCCTCGAAGATCACCGTGCCGTCGCCGAGCGGCACCGCGTAGAGGAACGACGGCGGCTCGTCCGGGCCCGCGCCGTTCTCCGGCCGCCAGTCCAGCAGCAGGCCCTCGCCTTCGGCGATCATCGGCGCGGCCGTCTCGGCGTCGACGAAGATGCCGTGCGCGCTCGCCCCGCGGCGGCGTCCCAGTGGGGGCAGCCCACGGGTGTCGAACACCGCCGCCGCCCGGTGCGTCGTGCCGTCGGCGAGTTCGACCTCGTGCGCGTCCACCCGCGTGGCGCGGCCCGCGAGGACGGTGGCGTCATCGAGCGGTAGCGCCGCGCGCAGGCCGGGTTTGGACAGTACGCAGTAGGGACGGTCGATGCGATGCTCGGTCTTCGTCCACACTCTGGGCGCCGGGATGGTCGTCGCGACAGCCGTGGACGGCAGCCATTGCGGCAGCTCGTCCACCCAGCAGGCGAAGGTGGGCGGCCACAGCCGTTCGGGGCGGGGGTCGATCGCGGTCACCGACAGCCCCGCGATCATGGCGCGGTGCGCGAGCGCCCGTCCGGTGGGACCGAGCCCGACCACGCACACATCGACTTCCCGGTCCGCGCTGACACCCATAGGGGCATTCAATCCGGTGGGCCGACGGAAGCGCAACTATTCCACGCCCGCGAGCCCAAGGAATTCGGGTCTCGCTATTTCGGAATCGGATCGGTTCGAAACGGTGCGAATTCCGGTGCACGGGCATGCCCCCAGAATCGGTGGCCCAGCAACTTCAGTCGTGAATCGGCCCGGGACAGACCATAGCCTGAGCTCGGAACGCGAGGCGTTCCGGGATTCGGGATAAGGGGAGTGATGAGAGGGAGCCACCTCCGCCGGTTGCTGCTGTCGGCGGTCGTCGCAGGCGCTGCGGCCGCATCGGCAATGGTTTCGGTGCAGGCCAAGGCCGCGCCCGCGGAGTCTTCTATTGTTTCCGTGCAGGAGCACAGTGCGCGGAACCTGACATTGACGGTGCATTCCGCCGCCATGGATCTCGATATTCCGGTGGAAGTGCAGCGCGCCGCGGACACCAGCGTTCCGCGGCCGGTGCTGTATCTGCTGCTCGGCGCTGCGGGTGGCATCGACGGCTCCACCTGGGCCACGAAGACCGATGCGCTGCAATTCCTCGCGGACAAGAACGTGCACGTGGTCACGCCGATCGGCGGCATGTTCAGCTACTACGCGGACTGGGAGAAGGACGACGCCAGGTTGGGGCGCCAGAAGTGGCGGACCTTCCTGAGCCGCGAACTGCCTCCGCTGATCGACTCGTATCTCGGGACCAGCGGGCGCAATGCCCTCGCGGGGTTCTCGATGTCGGGGACCACGACGCTCGCGCTCGCCGCCACCACGGGTGACCTGTACTCCGGCGTCGCCGCCTACAGCGGTTGCGCGCAGACCAGCGATCCGGTCGGCCGCGAGTTCGTCCGGCTGACCGTCGAGGAATGGGGTCTCGCGGAACTGGACAACATGTGGGGTCCCGCGGGCGACCCGCAATGGGTGGCCAATGATCCTTACGTGCAGGCGGAGGGATTGCGTGGAAAATCCATCTACATCGCCAGTGGAAATGGCATGCCCGGCGTCTACGACCGATACGGCGGGAAATATTCGCTGAACGGTCCGTGGGGTTTCGCGAATCAGCTCGTCGTCGGCGGTGTGATCGAAGCGGCCACCAATTACTGCTCGCACAACATGAAAGACCGGCTGGACAGCCTCGGAATCCCCGCGCGATACAACTTCCGCCCGGAAGGCACCCATTCCTGGGGCTATTGGGAGGACGCGCTGAAGGATTCGTGGCCGACGCTGGCCGCTCCATTGGGAATCTGATCCGCGGGAATTCGAAATGACTGTTCGCACTCGGGCCGCGCGCGTCGTCGGCCTCATGATGGCCGCTGCCTGTGTGGCGGTGTGCCATGCGCCGACCGCGGCCGCCGTCCCGGAGACACCGGCGCTGGACGGCGCCAATGACTGGTCTTGCCTGCCCACACCGGCGCGACCGGAGCCGGTGGTGCTCGTGCACGGCTCGGGCACCGATATCGGCCGCAGCTTCCCCCTGCTCGCGCCGGCCATCCGGGCCGAGGGACACTGCGTGTTCGCCGCGAATCTCGGCGCCGCGCCGGGTGTCGTCGACGCGGTGAGCGGGCAGACCGGCTCCAGCTCCACCGGCATCGGGCCGATCGGCGCCGCACTGCTCGGGCGTGTCGTATACGGCGTGGCCGACATCGATCGAATGGCGGGCGAGCTCGCCGAAGTCGTGCGGTCGGTGCGGGAGACGACGGGCGCGAGCCGGGTGGCGCTGGTCGGCCACTCCACCGGCGGCACCGTGATCCGGCAGTATCTGCGCGCCCGCGGCGCGGAGGCGGTGTCCCAAGTGGTGACTCTCGGCACGCCGTATCGCGGCTCGACCTGGGCCGGGTTGCGCGGCAGCTATCCGGACCTGGCCGCGCTCGGCCTGGGCGACGCGCAGATCGCGGCCCAGGTCTTCGGGACTCCGGGCCGGCAGCAGGTGGTCGGGTCACCGCTGCTGAACCGGCTGAACGCGGGAGGCGAGACCGTGCCCGGTCTCCGGTACACGGCCATCGCCTCCCGCGCCGACCAGGTGATCACGCCGCAGGACACCGCTCTGCTCGCCGCGCCCGACCCAGCCCACCGCAACGTGTGGCTGCAGGACGGATGCCCTACCGACGCGGCCGATCACAGCGGCATGCTGGAAGACGCACGCGCCACCGCCGCCGTTCTCTCCGCGCTCGCCGGGGATCGGCGAACGTTGCCCTGCTGAGCGCATCCTGGCCGGAGCGGATCACGAAGATGGAGAACCTCGGTGAGTCTCGGCATTACTTGTAGCGGGCTGCGCCGCGAATTCGCCGGAGTCGCGGTGATCGACGACGTGACCTTCCGCGCCCCCGCGGGCCGGGTCACCGCGGTCGTCGGACCGAACGGCGCGGGCAAGACGACGCTGTTGTCGATGCTCGCCGGTCGGTTGCGGCCACACCGGGGGTGGCTCCGCGTGGAGGACGCGGATCCGAGCGCAGAGCCATGGGTGGTCCGCTCCCGGGTCGGCTGGGTCCCCGACGTGTACGAGAGCAGCGAGACCTGGTCGGTCGCGGAGATCGTGCGGTTCTCCGCGAAGATCGCGGGCCACAGCGCGGACGCGGCCGATGAACTGGTCGATCGGGCAATACATCTCGCGCGTTTGGCGGACTCCGCTTGCACGCCCGTTCTCCGTCTGTCCCGGAGTGATAAGAAGTGGCTCGGCCTGGCCAGAGCGCTGGCCGCGGGTACGACGGCACTCGTACTGGACAACCCCATGGCCGACTTGGACCACGACGGGCGTCGCTATCTGGCCGGAATGCTGCGAGCTCTCGCGCGCCAGGACATGACGATCGTCGTCTCGGCTTGTCGCGCAGACGATCTCGCCGGATGCGCGGAGAACATCCTGCACCTCGATCAGGGGCGACTCGTCGCGGGCGACGCATCGGTCCCGGCCCCGGTCGAACCTCGGACGGCTTTCGCGGGACCGGACGCGCGCGGCTCGCGGAACCCGACTACTTCGGTGTGACCCAGGTGGTGATGTCCGCGTGCACCACTTCCAGGCCGTGCTTGTCGTAGATCGACACCGGCACCACCACCTCGCGCCCCTCGGTGATGCTCGCGAAGTCGGGGATCTCGGCCAGCTTCGCGACGGCCCGCAGCCCGGTCTCGGCTTTCGCCAGATATCGCACGTTCATCGCCTTGGGGATCCATCGGTGCGTCGCGGGCACGGTCGCCTCGCTGAGCATGCCCATCGCGACCTCGGCCAGATTGCACGCCGCGATCGCGTGGAAGGTGCCCAGGTGGTTGTGGATGCCGAACCACTTCGGCGACGTGACCTCGCACAACCCCGGTTCGAGCCGGACCACGTTCGGCAACACGGTGCCGAAGTAGGGCACCCGCGCCACCATCCCGAGCGAGAACAGGGCATGCCCCAGCCGGTTGTCCGGCAGCTTTTTCCAGCCGCGATAGGTCACGGTCTCTTTTGCCATGGGCGTATCTTACTCAAAAGTAAGTTCGTGGCCAGCCCCACCGATTTGAAGTGACTCGCGGGGGTCGTGCATACTGTTCGGGTTGCCCTGCACCGGGCCGTGTCTGTTTCCAGGTGAAACAGCTGGTCGGGCGGGGCGAGCAGTACCCCATCGAGTACCTCGCCGGGTTTCTGGCGTGGGTACGTCCGGGACAGTGTTCCAGGCCTGAGATGCATTGCGATCCGAGGCCGAGGAATGAGCGGGCGGGCGACACGCCCGACCGCGTGTACCGGAGAACCATGACAGATGAACAGCGGCGAGGATCGGGCGTGCCCGGTCAGGGTCTCCACTGAGACGTCTTCGTGTGTTCGGGCTGTGCAAATGAGGGTGGTCCAGAGGACTGGTATAGCCGGGCTTCCGGACCACGAGGAAAGCGGAGAAAAGGACACTTAGCGTGGCGGGACAAAAGATCCGCATCAGGCTCAAGGCCTATGACCACGAGGCGATCGACGCATCGGCGCGCAAGATCGTGGAGACGGTGACCCGCACCGGGGCACGCGTCGTCGGCCCGGTGCCGTTGCCGACCGAGAAGAACGTGTACTGCGTCATCCGTTCGCCGCACAAGTACAAGGACTCGCGCGAGCACTTCGAGATGCGCACGCACAAGCGCCTTATCGACATCCTCGACCCGACGCCGAAGACGGTGGACGCGCTCATGCGCATCGACCTGCCGGCCAGCGTCGACGTCAACATTCAGTGACGGGGACTCGAGACATGACTGACAACAAGAACAGGCCGGCCGCCGGCATCCTGGGCACCAAGCTCGGCATGACCCAGGTCTTCGACGACAACAACCGCGTCGTTCCCGTGACCGTCATCAAGGCCGGGCCGAACGTCGTCACCCAGATCCGCACCGTGGAGCGCGACGGCTACAGCGCCGTTCAGGTCGCCTTCGGCGCCATCGATCCGCGCAAGGTGACCAAGCCGGTCTCCGGCCAGTTCACCAAGGCCGGTGTCACGCCGCGCCGCCACGTCGCCGAGATCCGCGTCGCGGACGCCTCCACCTTCGAGGTCGGCCAGGAGATCAGCGCCGAGGTGTTCGAAGAGGGCAGCTACGTCGACGTCACCGGCACCAGCAAGGGCAAGGGCTTCGCGGGCACCATGAAGCGCCACGGCTTCCGTGGCCAGGGCGCCTCGCACGGTGCGCAGGCCGTGCACCGCCGTCCGGGTTCGATCGGTGGCTGCGCCACCCCCGGCCGCGTGTTCAAGGGCATGCGCATGTCGGGCCGGATGGGTAACGACCGCGTCACCACGCAGAACCTGTCGGTGCACAAGGTCGACGCCGAGAACGGCCTGCTGCTGATCAAGGGAGCGATCCCGGGTCGCAAGGGCGGCGTCGTGATCGTCAAGAGCGCCGTGAAGGGTGGTGCGCACGCATGACGAGCCTCGAGAAGAAGGCCAACCTGACGCTGCCGGTCAAGGAGATCGGCGGCAAGACCAACGGCACCGTCGACCTCCCCGCGGAGATCTTCGACGTGACCGCCAACATCGCGCTGATGCACCAGGTCGTCGTGGCCCAGCAGGCCGCGGCCCGCCAGGGCACGCACGCGACCAAGACCCGTGGCCAGGTCTCCGGCGGCGGCAAGAAGCCGTACCGGCAGAAGGGCACCGGTCGCGCCCGCCAGGGTTCGACCCGCGCGCCGCAGTTCACCGGCGGTGGCACCGTGCACGGCCCGCAGCCGCGCGACTACACCCAGCGCCTGCCCAAGAAGATGAAGGTCGCCGCCCTGCGTGGCGCCCTGTCCGACCGGGCGCGCAACGAGCGCATCCACGTGATCACCGAACTGGTGGCGGGCCAGACCCCGTCCACCAAGACCGCCAAGAGCTTCCTGGCCGAGCTGTCGGACCGCAAGAAGCTCCTGGTCGTGGTCGGCCGCGAGGACGTCGCCGCGTGGAAGAGCGTGGCGAACCTGCAGAACGTGCACCCGATCGCCCCGGACCAGCTCAACACCTACGACGTGCTCAACAGCGACGACGTGGTGTTCAGCGTCGAGGCGCTCAACGCGTTCGTGCACGGCCCGGCCGAGGCTGCACAGGAGGAGAGCAAGTGACCACCATCGCCGACCCCCGCGACATTCTGCTGGCGCCGGTCATCTCCGAGAAGTCCTACGGACTGATCGAGGAAGGCACCTACACCTTCCTGGTGCACCCGGACTCGAACAAGACGCAGATCAAGATCGCCGTGGAGAAGGTCTTCGGTGTGAAGGTGACCAGCGTCAACACCGCCAACCGTCAGGGCAAGCGCAAGCGGACCCGCTTCGGTTACGGCAAGCGCAAGAACACCAAGCGCGCGCTCGTGACCATCTCGGCCGACAGCAAGCCCATCGAGATCTTCGGAGGCCCGGTCGCGTAAGCGCCCGGGAATCCAGAAAGCAGAGAAGAACTCATGGCAATCCGTAAGTACAAGCCGACTACGCCGGGCCGCCGCGGCTCCAGCGTCTCGGACTTCGCCGAGATCACCCGGTCGACCCCGGAGAAGTCGCTGCTGCGCCCGCTGACCAAGTCCGGTGGCCGCAACGCCCACGGCCGGATCACCACCCGGCACCGCGGTGGCGGGCACAAGCGCGCCTACCGTCTGATCGACTTCCGTCGTCTGGACAAGGACGGGATCCCGGCCAAGGTCGCGCACATCGAGTACGACCCGAACCGCACCGCGAACATCGCGCTGCTGCACTTCGTGGACGGCGAGAAGCGCTACATCATCGCCCCCAAGGGCGTGACGCAGGGCACCCGCATCGAGTCCGGCCCGACGGCCGACATCAAGCCGGGTAACAACCTGCCGCTGCGCAACATCCCGACCGGTACCACCATCCACGCGGTGGAGCTGCGTCCGGGCGGCGGCGCCAAGCTGGCCCGCTCGGCAGGCATGAGCATCCAGCTGCTGGGTAAGGAAGGCCCCTACGCCACGCTGCGTATGCCCTCCGGTGAGATCCGTCGCGTCGACGTGCGCTGCCGCGCCACCGTCGGCGAGGTCGGCAACGCCGAGCAGTCGAACATCAACTGGGGCAAGGCAGGCCGCATGCGCTGGAAGGGCCGCCGCCCCACGGTCCGTGGTGTCGTCATGAACCCGGTCGACCACCCGCATGGTGGTGGTGAGGGCAAGACCTCCGGTGGTCGCCACCCGGTCTCGCCCTGGGGTCAGCCGGAAGGCCGCACCCGCAAGCCCAACCGTCCGAGCGACAAGCTCATCGTCCGCCGTCGCAAGACCGGCAAGAAGCGCTGAAGGAGGAGGTAAGAAATGCCACGCAGCCTCAAGAAAGGCCCGTTCGTCGACGACCACCTCCTCGCGAAGGTGGACGTGCAGAACGAGAAGGGCACCAAGCAGGTCATCAAGACCTGGTCGCGTCGTTCGACCATCATCCCCGATTTCATCGGTCACACGTTCGCGGTGCACGACGGCCGCAAGCACGTGCCGGTGTTCATCTCGGACAACATGGTCGGGCACAAGCTCGGTGAGTTCGCGCCGACCAGGACGTTCAAGAGCCACGTCAAGGAAGACCGGAAGAGCAAGCGGCGATGACGACGACTGAGACTCAGAACCCGACTGCGCGCGCGACCGCCAAGCACGTTCGCGTGACCCCGATGAAGGCACGCCGTGTCGTGGACCTGGTCCGCGGCAAGCGCGTCGAGGACGCCCTCGCCCTGCTGAAGTTCGCGCCCCAGGCCGCGAGCGAGCCGGTCGCCAAGGTCGTCGCGAGCGCCGCGGCCAACGCCGAGAACAACCTCGGCCTGAACCCGGCCACGCTGGTCATCTCGACGGCCTACGTCGACGAGGGTGCCACCCTGAAGCGGTTCCAGCCGCGTGCCCAGGGCCGTGCGTTCCGCATCCGCAAGCGCACCAGCCACATCACCATCGAGGTCGAGAGCATCCCCACCGCCGGTGGAGCCACTCGTAACCGCCGGAAGGGAGGGGCAAAGTAAATGGGACAGAAGATCAACCCCCACGGCTTCCGCCTCGGTATCACCACCGACTGGAAGTCACGTTGGTACGCGGACAAGCAGTACGCGGACTACGTGAAGGAAGACGTCGCGATCCGCAAGCTGCTGGCCACCGGCATGGAGCGGGCGGGCATCTCCAAGGTCGAGATCGAGCGCACCCGTGACCGCGTGCGGGTGGACATCCACACCGCGCGTCCGGGCATCGTGATCGGCCGCCGCGGCGCCGAGGCCGACCGCATCCGCGCCGAGCTGGAGAAGCTGACCGGCAAGCAGGTGCAGCTGAACATCCTCGAGGTGAAGAACCCCGAGTCGGATGCGCAGCTGGTCGCTCAGGCCGTCGCCGAGCAGCTGTCCAACCGTGTGGCGTTCCGTCGCGCGATGCGCAAGGCCATCCAGTCGGCCATGCGTTCGCCGAACGTCAAGGGCATCCGTGTGCAGTGCTCGGGCCGCCTCGGCGGCGCCGAAATGTCGCGCTCGGAGTTCTACCGCGAGGGTCGGGTGCCGCTGCACACGCTGCGCGCCGACGTCGACTACGGCCTCTACGAGGCCAGGACCACCTTCGGTCGCATCGGCGTGAAGGTCTGGATCTACAAGGGCGACATCGTCGGTGGCAAGCGTGAGCTGGCCGCCGCTGCCGCCGCGCCCGAGCGTCCGCGCCGGGAGCGGCCGAGCCGCCCGCGTCGGTCCGGTTCCACCGGCACCACCGCGACCAGCACCGAGGCCGGGCGCGCCGCCACCGCGGTGGCCGACGCCCCGGCAGAGACACAGGAGGGCTGACGCATGCTGATGCCTCGCAAGGTGAAGCACCGCAAGCAGCACCACCCGGGCCGTTCCGGTATGGCCAAGGGCGGCACCTCGGTGGCGTTCGGCGAGTTCGGCATCCAGGCGCTGGAGCCGGCGTACGTCACCAACCGGCAGATCGAGTCGGCGCGTATCGCGATGACTCGCCATATCCGCCGTGGCGGCAAGATCTGGATCAACATCTACCCGGATCGCCCGCTGACCAAGAAGCCCGCCGAGACCCGCATGGGTTCCGGTAAGGGTTCGCCGGAGTGGTGGGTCGCGAACGTCAAGCCCGGTCGCGTGATGTTCGAGATGAGCTACCCGAACGAGGAGACCGCTCGTGAGGCCCTGCGCCGCGCGATGCACAAGCTCCCGATGAAGTGCAGGATCGTGACCAGGGAGGAGCAGTTCTGATGGCTACCGGAACACCGGCCGCAGAGCTCCGTGAGCTCACCGAAGAGGAGTTGGTGGCCAAGCTGCGCGACTCCAAGGAAGAGCTGTTCAACCTGCGCTTCCAGATGGCGACGGGTCAGCTGGACAACAACCGTCGTCTGCGCGTCGTCCGTCACGAGATCGCGCGCATCTACACGGTCATGCGTGAGCGCGAGCTCGGTCTGGCCACCGGACCCGCTGGCAAGGGAGATGCCGCATGAGCGACAAAGCAGAAGGGCAGCGCGGCACCCGCAAGGTGCGGGTCGGCTACGTTGTCTCGGACAAGATGAACAAGACGATCGTCGTCGAGCTGGAAGACCGCAACCGGCACCCGCTCTACGGCAAGATCATTCGCACCACCTCGAAGGTGAAGGCGCACGACGAGAACGAGGTCGCAGGTATCGGCGACCGCGTTCAGCTGATGGAGACCCGTCCGCTGTCGGCCACCAAGCGCTGGCGTCTGGTCGAGGTCCTGGAGAAGGCCAAGTAAGCCTCTCCGGCACGGCGTGAAACCCGAAGGCTCGCTTTCCGTTCTCGGAGGCGGGCCTTCGGCGTATCCGGGCGCGTCCGAGGAATTCCCTTGCCGTCCATCCTGCATGGGTACTGTCGTGTTGCGGGTGGCGATCGAGCAAACCGGCGGACTCCTGGCCTGGCCGGAACTGCGATAGGTGGCGCCGACGGCCGATGCGGAGGATGAGCGGTGGGGAATGTGAGTCGACCTGACCAGACCTACGATCGAGCGCTGCTGCGGGAACATCTGCTGAAAACGCGGATAGCGGGTGATGTCGCGACGCCTCGGGAGGGGAATCTCGCGAACTATCGCAAGATGGTGTCGAAGGACCCTGGTTATCAGTTCGGGCTGACGCTGAAGGATTGGACCTTCGCCGAGACGCTGGAGATGATGGCGCGTCTGTGCGGGGTCAGCCCCGACCCGCGGCATGTGCGGGGTCCCGACACCATCGACGTCGACCTGACGCTCGACGCGCTCGACGCGATGGGAGCGCGGATCGGGCTCGCCGCTCGCCGTCGGGAGACGGTGATCCTGGCGACCGGGCATCCGGACACACTCATGGGCGTCTATCGCGCTGTCGAGGACGCGTTACGTGCGGCAGGATGCGCGGTGCTCGTGCCGGCTGCCGGGTGGTCCTATCGGGTCACCACGCCATGGGGCCCGCAGCATCGCGAGATCGTCTACAACTCCGGAGTTGCCGCGCTGGGCTCCGACGGCACGCTGCGGCACACTCATGATCCGCATCCGATGCGGGCGGCCCTGCGGGAGTTGCGCGAGGCCGAAACCGGCCAATGGCCCGACCTGGTCGTCGCCGACCACGGCTGGGCCGGGGCGGCAGGGGAGGCGGGCATCGAGACCGTGGGATTCGCCGACAGCAACGACCCCGCACTGTTCGCCGGGCAAGCGGAGGGGAAGATCGCGGTCACGGTGCCCCTCGATGACGGAGTCCATCCCGACTACTACGGTCCGCTGACCGCTTATCTGCTCGGCCAGGCCGGACTTACCGGCTGAGGTCACCCCGGTGCCGTGTGTCGCACACGATGGTTTCCAGATCGGATTGCGTTGGGCGCCAGAGTAATTCGGCCATAGCCTTGGCCGGGTCGCTGATCAGGGCGGCCGGTTCCGGCGCCGGTGGCCGATGGATCAGCTGAATTCGACGTCCGGTCCGCCGTTCGACCGCGGCCACGACGTCGAGAATGCTGCTGCCGCGGCCGCTGCCGATGAGAAAGCGCCTGAATTCGCCTTTCGGCGGCATGTTCTCGATACACGCGACGAAAGCCGCTGCGGCGTCGTCGATATGCAGATAGTCGCGGACAGCGCTGCCGTCGCCGTTGACTTCCAGAGCCGAGCCATTCCTCGCGGCGGCGAATGCTCGGGGAATCAAGCGCGTCGGATCGGGATCCGCGCCGCCGGCCACGTTCATCAAGCGCAGCACGGTAGCGGACAAGCGACCGGTGCCCGCCTGCGCGCTGATCGCCCACTCGGCGGCCAGCTTGCTCGCCGCGTACGGGTGCGGGGGCGCGTCGGGTAGACGCTCTGTCATCGGCTGTTGTTCGGGAGTTCCGTATATCGAGCCGGTCGAAGCGAAGACGAGCCGCGATATTCCGGCAGCGGCCATGGCGTCCAGCAATGCGACGGTCCCGCCGGTATTGACGCGGAAGTACCGGAGCGGATCGGCCGCCGACTCGCGCGCCCGAGTAAGCCCACCGAGATGGCACACCGCCTCCACGCCGTCCACAGCTTTCCGAAGCCCGTCCTCATCCAGCAGGTCGGCGACGCGAGTCGTCACCCGCGGAGGCGAACCGCTGTCGCGAACCATCGCGATCGGCTCGTGCCCGGCTCCAGCCAGCAGTCTTACGACCGCCTGGCCCAGATAGCCGTTCGCTCCGGTGACGAGAACGCGCACACCGTGATGGTATGGCTTGAACCATGCGATCGCCGGAGGGCGGAGAGGCGATGCGCGGTGCGCAAGCGGAACAGATCGATTAGCTGAGCGAAGGCTCGCCGCGCCAGGTCGGCCGGGCAGGCGGTCAGGTCTTGCGCTATACGTATACATCTACTTATAGTGAGACGACGGCCCGGACTTTCTGGGAGCATCGAATCCGTACCGGTAGAGGCGGATTCGGGGTGGGCCGGTCGACGGTAGACGCATGCCCGCATGCGCACTGATCTATGAAACGGGGAAATCATGACCACTGATCCGAACAACCTGAGCGGCGTGGACACTGTCGAAAAGCAGGCCTGCGGCGTCACCATTGTGAAGGAATCGGCCGAGCCGGGCGACGTGGACGACCTGCGCCAAATCGTGTTGCGCGTGGGTCCGGGCGGCGGGCGTCAGCAGCGGTTCTTCGGCAGACTGCTCGGCGAATCCCGCGAATACGGCAAGGTCGGGATGAACGTGGTGCGGGTCTACGTGAGCCGGAAAGGCAAATTCGTGGTGCACCGCCGGGAATCGGACTGGCGCGAAATGTCCGTCGCGATCGACTGGACCGAATGGAAGAATTGGCGCGAGCTGCTGCGGCCCGGCAGCGGCGAGCGCGAGTGGGGCGACTACACGGTGGAGATCGTGGACTCGCCCGCCGAGTTGCGGGGCCGGATTCCGGAGCACATCTACCGGACTGTCGTCGACGTGGCCGAGCACCCGAACTCGCAGGACCTGCAGATCTGAGATACCGCCGCTTTTCCACATCCGGAAAGGATCTATTCGCAGATGTTCGCACGACTGGGGGCCGTGGTCGTCCACAATCCGTGGAAGGTGATCGGCCTGTGGGTGCTGCTCGCCATCGCGGTGGTGGCCGCGGCGCCGGAACTGAAATCCACCACAGACCAATCAGCTTTTCTGCCTTCGCATTACGAGTCCATTCGGGCGTTGGAATTGCAGCAGAAGGCTTTCCCGGACAGCTCCGCTCCCGCGGCCATCATCGTGTTCGCCCGGAAGGACGGCACGCCGTTGACCGGTGCGGACGCCGCTTCGGTCGTCTCGATCGGCAATGAGCTGCGCGACGCGCAGGTCAAGGACGTCATCGGGATGCAACCGACGCCGCCGTCGGAGAACCGCCTGGTCCAGATCATCGCGGTGCAGATGACGAAGGTGACGAATCCGAACGACACCACTCAAGGCGACGCGGTCAAGGCGCTGCGCAAGGAGCTGACCGAGCGCGTCGCGAACACCGAGCTGAAGGCGGGCATCACCGGCCAGGCGGCGCAGATGCTGGATCAGCGGGAATCGGGCGACAAGGGGCTGGCCATCGTCGGTATCGCCACCGTCGTGCTGATCCTGGTGCTGTTGCTGGTCATCTTCCGCAGCCCGGTGATCGCGTTGCTGCCGATCGTCGTGATCGGCGCGATCTCCAGCATGGTGAGTGGGTTGATCGCCGTGGTGGCCAGAGCCTTCGACTTGCAGATCGACGCATCGATCAATGCCATTCTGGTGGTGGTGCTGTTCGGTGTCGGCACCGACTACATCCTGTTCCTGATGTTCCGCTATCGCGAGCGGTTGCGCGCGGGCGAGGATTCGAAGACCGCCATGGTCAACGCCGTCACCCGGGTGGGTGAGGCGATCACGTCCGCGGCGGGCGCGGTGATCATCGCGTTCATGGCGCTGGTGCTGTCCACGCTCGGCATGTTCCGCGCCATGGGCCCGGCGCTGGCGATCGCGGTGGCGGTCGCGCTGGCGGCGGGGCTGACGCTGGTGCCGGCGGTGGTCTCGCTGCTGGGCACCAAGGTGTTCTGGCCGTCCAAGGCGTGGCGCATCGAACCGAAGGGCGCGCGATTCACCGCGATCGGCAATGCGCTCGGCCGGCGGCCCGCTGTGTTCGCCGCGGTCTCCGGCGGTTTGCTGGTCGTGCTCGGGATCTTCGCCTTGGGTTTCCACCCCACGTTCGACCTCAGCTCGGGCCAAACTTCGGAGGCCGCCGAATCCGTTGTCTACAGCAAGGAATTGGTCAAGGGCCTGCCCGCGGGGACGACCCAGCCTTCGGACGTCCTGTTGCAGTCCGGCGGTGGCGAATTGGCCGTCGATCAACTCGCCGCCTACCGCGCCGCGCTGGCCGCGGTGCCGGGAGTGGGACAGGTGGGGGAGCCGAAGTTGTCCGCGGACAAGTCGATCGCCGACTTCGCGGTGACGCTCTCCGCCGCGCCGGAGTCGGACGCCGCGCTGGACACCGTCAAGGGACCGTTGCGCGATGTCGCGCATTCCGCGGCGCCCGCCGGTGCTACCGCCGCCGTCGGTGGTCTGACCTCGGTCTTCGTCGACTTCCAGGAGGCGATGGCGCGTGACTACGCGATCGTGTTCCCGGTGGCGGCGATCCTGATCATGATCGTGCTGGGGTTGCTGCTGCGTAGCCTGGTCGCGCCGTGGTACCTGATGGCCTCGGTGTTCCTCGGCTTCGCCGCCACGCTGGGTGCCGCGGTGCTGGTGTTCCAGCACTTCCGGGGCGAGACCGGCCTGATCTTCACGCTGCCGGTGATCATGTACCTGTTCGTGGTCGCGCTGGGCACCGACTACAACATCCTCATGGTCGCCCGGTTGCGGGAAGAAGCGCGCGAGGGCAACGAACCGAAACAGGCCGCGGCGCTGGCCGTGCGGCACACCGGTCCCACCATCGCGGCGGCCGGGGTGATCCTGGCAGGCACCTTCGCATCGATGATGCTGGCGGGCAACAACGTTCTCGCACAGATGGGCTTCGCCATCTCGGTGGGCATCGCGATCGCGGCCTTCGTCATGGCGATGTTCTTCACGCCCGCGCTCACGGCGCTCATCGGGCACAAGGCGTGGTGGCCGGGGCACGGGGACGAGAAGCCCGATGGCTCTGGACCGGAGTCTCGCGAGGTCGTCGGGACTTCGGTCGGCGAGAGCTGAGCGGGACCGGAACTCGCGGACACCGCGGATGAGTGAACCGGAATAGAGCTGTGCGCCCGATTCATCGGGCGCACAGCCTTTTCCGCACGAAGAACGCACGTCGTGACCGGACGGTCACCGGGCGCGGGAAACTCCGTGCGTGCGGTCCAGACCTTGTCCGGTGCCGCCACGCTCGATACTCATGCCCACGCGGCCATATAACCGCCGCTCACGGGTGATGCCGCCGCCCCAGCCGCAGGAGTCTCGCCACCTCCGACAGACGCCCTTCTCGTCCAGCTCTCTCTGAACGCCGCGCCTCACGTTCCTGCTCGGCCGCCGCCGCGCCTCAGCCGCTGACCAACCGCACTACATCGCGTGGTCGGCCGTGGCTGTGGTTTCCTACGAGACTCAAATCTTGACGTTGGCCCACTTCGCGAACCGGGCCAGGGAGTCGGTTCCGCGCCGGGTATTGGCGAGCACGCGGACGGTCTCGTGGACTTGGGGGTGGTTGCGTGTCAGCGCCGGTGCGATCCGGCGCGCCTGGTCGAGGCTGGCGAGGGCACGCTGCTTGTCGCCGTGAAGCAACCAGGCGCGGGACACGTCGATCCAGTGATGTCCAGCGCGGGATGGCGTCACCGATGCCGGTAGCCGAATCTGCTCGGCGCGTGCGACAGCGGTTGTGCCATCGGACAACTCGACGGGCACGGCGACGGAGTGAATAGCGACGTTCGGCAGATGGAAACCGGTTCCATACTCCTGGTATCGGTCGGAGCTGATCCTCTCGCCGATCCGGCGCGCTTCTCGAAGATGAGTGTCGGCGGTGTCGGCGTCGAGCGCACGGGCGGAAAGTATCGACGCCCGCAGGTGTAGCGCGCCCCGCACCGCGAGTACTTCCGGCGTCGCAGGTAGTTGCTCACTGGCTGCGTGTGCGCGCTCGATGATCCGCAGTCCACCGGCATACGCGCCGGAGTACAGCAGGATCAGCGCGCGATGGTATTCCGCCGCGATTGGCCACGCGAGGTCACCGCTACGTTCGGCGGCCCACACGCATCGTTCGGCGGCCAGTCCGGCGAGGTCGAGGTAGCCGTACCGGTAGGCGATCGATGACGCACTGTTGTATGCGTAGGCGAGCGTCGAATAGATCCTCTCCAAACGCCGCCCGGATGGCTCGTCGGCGGCGAGCGCATGCAAACCATGGATTACGTCCGGCAGTTCGGCGGTGTGGTCGCCGTACCGGCCACGCCGTCTGCTCTCCTGTACCCGATGCAGCGCCGTGGTCAGCTCTTCCAGGGTGGTCGGCGCATTCAGTGGTTCGTCATTGAACGCCAAAATTTTTCGGCGCAACTCGCGGATCGTGGCGTGCGTTCCGGCATCGTCGCGCGCCGGGATGTAGGGCTGCCCGGTCAGATCCTCGATGTCGACCCCGAGTGCCCCGGCCACGGCCGCGATGAACGCGGGCGAGGCTGGCCGGGCGCCTCGCTCGACCTTGCGCAACAGCGACAACGACACGTTCGCCTTCTGCGCGAGCTGTTGCTGTGTGAGCCGGGTGAGCTTGCGCGCCCTAGCGGTGCGTTCCCCGATCCCGGCATCGTCCATGCCTCCACGGTGACACACGATGTGCCGCTTCGCATGCGTTCATCGAGGACAAGGTATCCGCAGGCCCCGGCGTCGGGTCGAGTCCTGAATCCCCGGCGCCGGGTGCCAACCAACCACCCACGACGTGCCGAAAGGTCACCGAATGACCGCAGAGCTCGCAACTGTCCTGATCGTCGTAGCCGCTGTCGGCGGACTGCTGATTCTCGTGTTCTGGGTGCTGCCCTGGCTACTCGAGCTCGGCGACGAACCGGACGAATCCGTACCGGCACGAGAGATCTTCGCGCGGCTGGAGGACGAGCGGCGATGACGACTCGGCGTTCCTGGGTGCAGGACTACTGTGAGGACGGCAACCTGCCTGCGGACGAGAAACACGCGCGCGGCCTGATGAAGATCCACCAGAACTGTGAACCGCCATGCCCGCGTAGAGCGTCCGCTGAGCGCTATCTGAGCGAGCGCGGCGTGCGCCGCGCGCCGGACGAATGGCGGAAACCATGAGCGCCGTATTCGGATACCTTCAGCCCGGTTGGAAGAACTCGAGCATTCTCCGGCTGGCGTCCGGTGATGTCAGGAGTTCCTGTATCTGTGCGGACATCCGGGCGGCGGCGCTGGTGCGTTCGAACATCTCCCGTTCGTATTCTTCTACGGCGGAGGGAAAGTCGTCCGGGTGCGCGGCCAGTGCGAGGCCGAGCACGGCGCCGTCGAGCAGCGCCATGTTGGCGCCCTCGCCCACCGGCGGCATCAGGTGCGCGGCGTCGCCGAGCAGCGTGACGTCCGGCCTCGACGGCCAGGTCAGGCCGATCGGGAGACTGGTGATCGACCGCGGCACGACCGTGTCGTCGCAGGCCGCGATCAGCGCGGTGAATCGTGCGTCCCAGCCGGGGAGCAGGTCGATCAGCCGCGCCCGGGCGGCGGCCGGGTCGTCGAACGGGATCCCGGCGGTAGCGAACCAGTCCTCGCCGGTGTTGTAGAAGCTGAGGCCGATGCGAACGCGGCCGTCGCCGTTGCGCTGCGCCGCCAGGGACAGTCCGTTGCCGAGCACCCAGTAGTTGCCGCGGCCGATCATCGCCGCGAGGTCGGGGTGGGTGCGGTCGATGTCGGGAATGCCGAGCTCGACGACGTTCTGGCCGATATGCGCCGGGCGGGCGTCGGTGAGCAGCGGGCGGACCCGGGACTGCGCGCCGTCCGCTCCGACCAGCAGGTCATATGTCGCAGTGCTGCCGTCGGCGAAGTGCAGTAGGCCGTTGTCGGCGGATTCGAACGCGTGCCCCCAGCGCACCACGTCCTCGGGGAGGGAGTCCAACAGCAGGTTGCGCAGATCGGCGCGGTCGACCTCGGGGCGATCGAGCGGGGCGTCGTCGGGGGTGTCCTCCTGGAGCAGCAGGGTGCCGTCCGGCTCGAGCAGGCGCATGTCTTGGCCTTCACCACGGGCGATCGAGTGGAACTGGTCGATCAGTCCGGCCTCGCGCAGCGCCCGCTGGCCGGAATGGATGTCGAGCATGCCGCCCTGGCCGCGAGCCTCGCGCGAGGCTTCGCGTTCGTACACGACGGCCGCGATGCCGTTCACGTGCAGCACCCGGGCAAGCGCCAGGCCGCCGAGTCCGGCTCCGACGATCGTGATGGTCATGATTACCTCCGATACACCGTATTTTTCAATACACTGTATCTGGCCATGCGATGTAGTGTCAGCGGCATGTTGGTGTGGGAGCGACCGGAGCCACCAGATCGACCGGTGCCGGCGCCGTTGAGCCGGGAGCGGATCGTGCGAGCGGCGATCCGGCTGGCCGACGCGGACGGCTTGGCGGCGGTGTCGCTGCGCAAGGTCGCCGCCGCGCTGGATGTCGGGCCGATGCGGCTGTACGGCTACATCGCCACCAAGGACGAGTTGCTCGACTTGATGGTCGACGCGGTATACGCCGAGATCCAGCCGGCCGGAGACGGTTGGCGGGAGGTGCTGCGCTCCCTTGCCGAAACCACCCGGCAAGCAGCTCACCAGCACGAATGGTTCGCCGACCTGCTCGGTGGGCGGCCACAGCTCGGGCCGCACGCGATGGCCAGAGGGGAGGCCGTGCTGGCGGCACTGGGCGGCGTCGACGTGGACATGGCCATGCCGGTGGTCGCCGCGGTCAACGCGTACGTGATCGGCGCGGTGCGCCGCGAGATCGCCGACCGGCGCGCCGAGCGATCCACCGGGATGGACGAGCACCAGTGGCAGGTTGCCTTCGGACCTTATCTGGAGCGAGCCTTCGCGACCGGCCGATTCCCCGCGCTGGAGACGGTCGTACGCGACGCCGCCCACCTCGACGCCGACCAAACCTTCCGCATGGGCCTCGACTTCCTGCTCGACGGCATCGAAGCCCGCATCTCGAGTTGACCGAAGACGCCCGGGCCGATGTCATCGCTGCACCCGTTGGCCGAACACGCCGACGTGTCCGCGTCTCGATGGTGGCGCGCCTGCCTTCCAGCTTTTGCGCCATCGTTAGCCGCTCGGAGCGGCGGTGCTCAGCTGATGGTCGCGTAGGGGCGGTGGACTTTGACAGCGGAGTCCAGGACGCGGGTGACCGCGGAGCGGGGGACGCCGAGTTCGTTCGCGATGGCGGGGGTCGAGCCGCCCTGATCGGCGAGGGTCAGGATCTCCCTGACCTCTTCGATCGGGAGGTCGGACAGGTGACGGGCGGTGATGGCTCGTGCGATGGCGGAGATTTCGTCGTCGTCGGTGTCGGCTTCCTCCGGCTCGGTGGGGAATTCGTCGTCCTCGTCGTCGTCCTCGAGGACCGGCATCGGTGCGATGGGGAGGGGCGAAAGCTCGGGGGTTTCCTCGAGGGCCAGTTGTTCGCTCTCCGCGTCGGCGGAGCGGTCGTTCTGCTCTGCGGACATCGACTTTCCGCGTTTCGCCGCGCGCGGGGCGGTGGCGTTGGGGTGCACCTGTGCGGCGGTGTCGGCGATTGCGGGGGACTGTGTGTGCATCGGTTCGGTGGAGCCGGGACGCCGGGCGGCGTCGTCTCCTCGATGCACGCGATCGGCCGAGCGTTCGCCTCGAACGGCGGGCGGAAGTGGCGGCGTCGCGCTGTTCGTCTGAGTGAAGGGACGGTCGTCGAACTCGAGTCCGTCCAGCGAAATCTGCTGTGCCGCAGGTTGCGCGGGTTCTGGACGCGGTTCCCGGATATCGGACACCTGCTTTCGCACTCGGCTCGGCGTTCCGTGCTCGAAGTCGGCCGGTGAAGGCTGCGCTGCTTCGGGATCGGTCGACAGGGCCGAATCTCCGTCCGACTGGACTTGCGAGACATGCTGGGCGGCAGATGAATCCGGATGGGTGGGGGAAGTCGTCAACTCGCGGCCGTTGGTGGCAGACGGAACCGGGCTGCCATGGGGAGCGAGGGTGTCCGTGTGGTCTTCAGTGGCCGGGGCGGTGTGCCGGTCGACCGGAAGCGCGTGCGTGTTGATGCCTGTAGGCGTCCCGGCGGCGTGACCATTGGTGGTTCGATCAGTGTCGTGCCCGTTGACTCGAGCGTCTCCGGTCGCCGGGAACTCGGTGATGTCATCGTTGGTGCCAGGGCGGAAGGCGTTTCCGTTGACCCGTGGGTGCCGCTCGGTGCCGTCGGCGGGGGTCGGCACCGTGTGACCGTTGGTGGGCGGGCGCAAGGTATGTCCGTTGATGCGCGGGTGCCCGTTCCCGTTGACAGGTGTCCGGCCGGCCTTGCCGTCGATCGGCAGGACGTGGCCGTTCACGGACAGGTCGCCGCGGGTGTGGCCATTGACGGTGGGTTCGACGGGGTGGCCGTTCGTCGTGTGGGGGAGTGCGACACCGTTCGTGCCGGTATCGATCGCGTGACCGTTGGCCGGGCGCTCGTCGGCGGAACCCGAGGTGAAGTTCTCGCCCACTTCGCTGTGCACAGGATTCGCACCCGCGGGCTGGGCACCGTCGACGGGGTGGCCGTTGATCTGCGTATCGACCGCGTGGCCGTTGGCCGTGCGAGTATCGGCGAGGCCCGAAGCGCTGAAGCCCTCGCGCACTTCGCCGTTGTCAGGGGCCGCCGCGGTGGACGCGACGCGGTCGACAGTGATGGGGTGCCCGTTGATCGGCGATCCGACCGCGTGACCATTGGTCGCCGACTTTCCGGGATCGACGCGTGCCGGGACAGGCATGGTCGCTGCGGCCGAGTCGGACTCGTCGGGCCGTGCGCCGGGACGAGTGCCTGTCGTCTCGGCTGGGACGGCGTGGTGGGTCGAGGCTTCGCTCCCGGCGTGATGGAGGTCGGCACCGCCCCGATGACCGGCTCGCGCTCCGTAATTCGCGTCGTGGTGCGGCTCGCGGCCATCGGTCACGCCCGCATAGGTCTCCCAGGGAGATCGGCCGCTGTTCGCCGCTGCGTCGAGGGAGGGGCGACCACTCGCTTCCGCCTGCATGCCCGTGGCGAGTTGCGCATCGAGATGGATCGTTCGCGGGTCGGGATCGATCACCGGCGCGCCGTCGATCAGCACCGCGTACCGCGCGGAAACCCAGGCGTGCAACCAGATCACGACGCCGACCATCACCGGAGCGATCGCGTATTCGGCGGCGCGGCCGAGGTCGCCCGCGGCGAGATGCGGTCCCGTGTTCAGTGCGACGGTCGTGCCGAGCAGCGCCGCCTCGAAGAAGATCACCTTGCCGCGCGCCAGCTCCCGGCCCCATCGCGCCGCGGTCGTCGCCGCCACCATGATGGTGATGATCGGGATCGAGATCATCGCCTCGATGCCGTAGCTCAACCAGTACAGCGGATCGGCCATGTCGCCGCTGGGCACCAGATTGTGCTGCACGTTGACACCGGCCCACACCATGCCGAGCACGACGACGGCGATCAAGGCGCGCGACGACCACTCCGCCCGTCGGTAGAGCTGCGCCAGGCGCGCGTCCTGGCTCGACGCCCGACGCCGCGCCGCCAGCGCGCGCCGATGCCAGCGGGCGTCGGCCTCCTCCGAGCGACGCAACGCCGCGGACGACTTCCGGTCGCGCCGTTCGGTGGCCAGTTCCGCCTCGATGGCCCGTCGCCGCTGCTCGCGGCGGCGCGCGCGAATCCATTCCGCCAGCTCGCGCTCCGCGGCGATCTCGCGTTCGGACAGCACCTCCAGCAGCGCCGGATCGAGCTGCAGGGGCAGTTTGCCGCGCGCGGTCTCGACTTGCTGTGCCAGCGCGGCAATCTCGGAACTATCGTTCGAGAATTCGTCGGGCATCGCGAGCCTTCCCAAGAGCAGGTCTCATGTCGAGTGGTGGAGACATGATCGCTCGAACATATGTGTGATCGAAGTGAGATTAAACCGACCTCCGCCCGTGGTCAATGTGGCGCTCTCCGCGCAGAAGGCGACACGCCGAGCGCGGGAAATTCATGACCTCCCTCGAATATCCGGATGAGCGGCGCATTCAACGGCGCTCTCCGCGTGTCGAAACTCCGTTCGAATGCGCACGTATCCAGTGCACCGTATTTTCCGCCCAGGTTGCCCGGTTTGCGCTCCGCGATCCGAACCGGTCGGCCGTATCCACTGGGCAGGCGCGGAGACATCCGATGTGTGGAACGGCTACATGGACGGTGCTGTCCGATCCGGCTATCGCGCTGCGGCCGAAGTTCTCGGCTGCCTGGGTTCCTGAAGAAGGATTCCTGGCCGGACTCTCGGTCCAGTTTCTCCGGCAGGTGTCAACTGAGCGTGGTGTGCCAGACGATGGCGGCGGCCAGGGCTCCCGCGCCGTTGACCGACCAGTGCAGGGCTATCGGGGCGAGCAGGCTGCCGCTGCGGTGGCGCAGCCAGGTGAACACCACGCCCGCCGCGGCCGTCGCGAGAACGGCGAGCAGGATGCCGACGATCTGTCCGGTCACGCCGCCGCCGACGAATGCGCTGAGGCCGCGATTGCCGGAGGTGAGACCGAGGGACGACGCGATATGCCAGAGGCCGAACAGCAGGGAGCCCGCCGCGAAGACGCCGCGCGCACCGTATGCGCGGTCGAGCGTGCCGTACAGCACGCCACGGAAGGCCAGCTCCTCTGGGATCGCGGTCTGCAACGGGATGACGATCATGGAGGCGATCAACGCGCCGGAGATGGTCGCATAGCGATCGGCCAGGAAGAACGGCCGCGTGAGCGGTAGTGCCGCCCCGATCCCGACGACCGCGAGGACCAACGCCACCGCGCCGAGCGCGTAAAGCGAACCGCGCCGCCAGTGCCGGGGCGAAAGGCCGAGTTCCGACCAGCCGAGACCGCGCCTGCGGACCAGCGCGAGCAGCACGAGCGCCGAGACCGGCACCGTCACGATGCTCGCCCACGCGGTGGTGAAATGTGCGATGAGATTGGTGCCCGCCAAGACGATCACCACCACGGCGACGTCGACGTAGGCGCGCACTTTGTGGCGTGGGCGGGGCGGTGCTGCAAGGTCCGGCTCAGACATCTCGACCGAGTCTACGGAACGAGAACACGTTCACCGCGGACCCGGGCCTTATTGCTGGATCGATCACTTTTCGCCGCCGTTGCGGTCGACCGGGGTCCGCGCCGTATGCGCGGAAGGCGAGGCGGGTGCCGCGGAACGTGTGCGGAGGCATGGCGCGGCGCTCGGCCGGGTGATCGTGTCGTGGCGCCGCTGCTCGATGCGGGCGCCGACCGCGGTGTCAGCCGGCCCACCCGTGCGGGTCGGTCCAGGCCTGCAGCGTGCGGCTGGTCTCGAAACGGCGCGGCTCGCGGGTGACCGGATCAGTGAACTCGAGCGAGGCGGCCAGCAGTTGCAGCGGCCTGGTGAAGTCGTCGACCGGCTTGTCGGTGAGCACCGGGTAGAAGTCGTCGCCGAGGATGGGGACGCCGAGGCTGTTCATATGCAGGCGCAATTGATGGGTCCGGCCGGTGTGCGGGCGCAGCCGGTAGCGGCCGAGGCCGTCGCGGTGCTCGAGCAGTTCGATCTCGGTTTCCGCGTTGGGTTCGCCCGGGACCTCTTGGGCCGCGAGCACCTGCTTCTCTTTGATGATCCGGCTGCGAACCACGCGGGGCAGCGTGAGGCCGGGATCGAACGGGGCGATCGCCTCGTACTCTTTGCGCACGGTGCGCTTGTGGAACATGGTCTGGTACGCGCCGCGGCGAGCCGGGTTGATCACGAAAAGCACCAGGCCCGCCGTGACGCGGTCGAGTCGATGCGCCGGGACCAGGTCGGGGAGGCCCAGCTCTCGGCGCAGCCGCACCAGCGCGGTCTGCAGGATGTGCTGACCGCGCGGGATCGTGGCCAGGAAGTGCGGTTTGTCCACCACCAGCAGGTCGTCGTCGCGATGCACGACGGGGATGTCGAACGGCACCACCGTCTCCTCGGGCAGATCGCGATGGAACCAGACCGCGCCGCCGGGCACGAACGGTGCGTCCGGAGCGATCGGCCCGTCCAGGTCGACGATGCCGCCCGTGTGCAGCAGTTCATCGATGCGCGTCGGGGAGACCCGGGGCAGGCGCTCCACCAAATGGTCCCGGATGGTCGCCCAATGGCCCTGCTCCGGTAGTCGCAACCGGGCCGGGTCCAAGCCGTGCCGTTTCGGCAACGGCGGTTGTTGCCGCCTTCTCATCGATACCGACCCTAATAGGTGCAGTCGGACGTAGTCCGTCCTCGGTCCGCGCATGGCCGGAGCGAAGGCGGAGGTACGCACGATGGGCGCAGTCGGATGTAGTCCGTCCTCAGCCCGCGCATGGCCGGAGCGAAGGCGGAGGTACGCCTGACCGCAGGCCGGTGACGTCCGAGGTCGCGGGCTCAGTGTGCGCGGATCGCGATGCCCGGGTAATCGAGCACCAAGCCCGACTTGTCGTAGTCCAGCGTGCAGGCGAAGTCGAACTCCGGGGCGGAGTACTGGAACCGCGGTCCGTGCGCGCCGTCGGCGACGCGGACGTAGCGCTGCTCCAACCGGCCCACCGCGGCGCCGGAGGCGTACACGTAGGCCGCGGGCGCGTCCGCGCCGTCGCCGATCTCCCGCGCGGACCGGTGCACGGGGAGCGCGTTGGTCAGCGCGGAGGACTCCAGGTCCACGTCCAGACAGCCGTCGAGCAGGGGCGCGGGCATGCCGTCCAGCAGCCAGGACCCCGTGCCGTCGGACTCCAGCACCAGCGTGTTCCAGCCGCCTGGCTTGCGCACGGCCACTTGGGCCCGGCGCGTGCGCCATTCGGTGTCCAGCGCGATCCGGTAGTCCACCACCCAGGCCGCGCCGTCCTCCACCGCTGTCGTGCAGCCGTCGATCAGCACGCCTTGCTCGGTGACCCGGAAATACGCCACCTCGAACCCCTCGCGGGCGGTGCGATGACGCCACGCGGCGGTGGGCGGCGGCGGCGCGAACTGCATCGGATTCAGAATCCGCGCAGCCGGTCGGGGGTGATGCGCAGCACGACGGAGTACTCGGCGTAGAACTGCTCGTCGGTCAGGCCGATCGAGCGAAGGCCCTCGGCGTACTTCGTGGTGAAGGCGTCGATCTCCGCCGAACCGGGCCGTTGCTCGACCACGCGCGCCGTGCCGGTGAGTACCACCACGTCGCCGCCGGACGTGGTGCTGTTGAGGTTCAGCGCGACCCGGGGATTGCGCTGGATGTTGCGGACCTTCGGCTGCCCGGGCTTGCTGAAGATCAGGAATTCACCATCGCGCCACTGGAACCAGACGGGGTTGGGCTGCGGTGTTCCAGTGGGGCCGACGGTAGTCAGCCACAGGATGGACTCGCGGTTCAGGCGTTCGGCGACTTTGGCGCCGAATTCGGTCTCGGTGTCGACGACAGGGGTGGCGGAACGATCGGATGCCGTTGCGGTCATGGCAAGGACAACACCCCGGCCGCCGTGACGATTCCGCTCGACGGGCTGATGCCACTCCGATACAGGGGAGCTCGTCGCGGCGGGAGTCACGAGCAAGGTGCTCCTGTCACGGCGTGGCCCGTTCGTCCAGCACCATCAGCCGGGCTTCGACCAACGTCCCGCGGGCGCGCCGCCGGACCCGGCACATCTCGACGCTGCAATCCAGGTGCACTTGCATGGCATGGTGCGCTTGGCCCGCGGTGAGTTCGCCGGGATCTCTGCCGCAATTCGACAGAAACGAAAACATCTCCGTGCCATACATATTCGATCCTCCTGCGGATCCGTGGTTTCGCTCGCATTCGAAGTTAGCGATGCACGCGGGCTATCGGACCAGGATGCGGGTTCGTTCACGGAGGTTTCCCGAGCGCGTCGACAGTTCGAAAACAGTGAGTTCGCAGCAGTTTTCGCACATTGACGAAATAAGTCACGAAAGACAACGGCAGGTAGGCGGGGGCCGCCCGTGGTCCCGGCGGCGAAGCGGGCGACCCGTGCCGTGCCGGACGACCGCCTCCGTACTCGCTGGTCGATGGACCGCCCGCGAAGCCGGAGGGCAAAGATAACTTAGGCTAACCTTTCTTGCTGGGCGCTTCTGTGTGAGGATGAGGCGGTTCCGGTGACGGATGCCGCGAGAGACGAGGTCAGATGACGGTAGAGGTCGCGCCGCTGCCTGCGGCGCAGACGGGGAACCGGCCGCCGAGGGCGGTGCTGAAAGAACGCAAGCAGCAGGAGGCCCAGGCGCGCAGGGAGATCCTCGCGCCCGTGCGCGGCCCGTTGACCGTCGCGAGCATCGTCATGGCCGTCGCGTCGGCGTGCGCGGTCGTGCCCTTCGTGCTGATCGTGGCGGCCTGCCGCGAACTGCTCCAGGATCAGGTGGACACCGACCGGGTGTGGCGTCAGCTGACGATCGCGGTGCTGGTCCTGGTGGTCCGCGCGCTGCTCCAGGCCGCGGCGTTGACCTGGACGCACCTGGTCGACGCCGGATATCAACTCGCCGTGCGCCGGGCGCTGGCGGCCAAGCTGACCCGGGTGCCGCTGGGCTGGTTCGGCGAGCGGACCTCCGGCGAGGTGAAGAAGTATCTCCAGGACGATGTGGAGGCATTGCACTACCTGGTGGCGCACGCTCGCCTGGAGTTCGTCGGCGCCGTCACCGTTCCGCTGATCACGTTCGGCTATCTGCTCACCGTCGAATGGCGGCTGGCTTTGGTGCTGCTGGTGCCGGTGCTGGCGTACGCCGTGCTCTACGGCCGGATGATGGACCGGGACGGGCGGGACCGCTTCGTGGTCTACACCCGCTCCGAGCAGGCCACCAAGCAAGCCGCCATCGAGTTCGTCGACGGCATTCAGGTGGTGCGCGCGTTCGGTCAGGCGGGCAAGGCGCACAGCGTCTTCCAGGACGCCGTCGAGCACCAAGCCCACAGCGTGGACCGGCTGAAGACGCCGATCATCAAGGTGCAGGCGGCCTCCGACATCGTCGTCACCCCGGTGTTCGTGATGCTGGTCGTAGTCGTCGCGGGACTGGCCGCGGTGGGCCTGGACTGGGTGGAGCCGCTGGACGTGCTGCCGTTTCTGCTGGTCGGCCTCGGCCTGGGCAGTTCATTGATCGGTCTCGGCTATGGCGCGCAGGCGCTGCGGGCCGCCGCGGTGGCGGCGCAACGCCTGCACGACCTGCAACGGACTCCCGAATTGAGTAACGGTGCGCCGACCTCCGCCGCGCCGGAAGCCGAATCCGCGCCCGCCGGTCTGGTCCGGTTCGAAGGTGTCGACTTCGGCTATCGTTCCGGCCACGACGTGCTGCGAGGTATCGATCTCGAGCTCGCCCCCGGCACGATCACGGCTCTGGTCGGCCCGAGCGGATCGGGCAAATCGACACTGGCCAAATTGCTGCCGCGGTTCTACGACGTGGGTTCGGGCCGGATCACCATCGGCGGCCGCGACATCCGTGACTTTCCGAGCGACGAGCTCTACCGCACCGTCGGGTTCGTCTTCCAGGATGTGCGGCTGATCCGCGGCAGTATCAAGGAGAACCTGCGCCTGGCCCGTCCCGACGCCGACGACGCCGCGGTGGAGCGGGCCGCCCGCGCCGCGCAGATCCACGATCGCATCGTGGCGCTGCCGCGTGGTTACGACTCGGAACTCGGTATCGACGCGACGCTCTCCGGCGGCGAGGCGCAACGGCTTTCGATAGCGCGCGCCCTGCTCGCGGACACCCCGGTCCTCGTGCTCGATGAAGCGACCGCCTTCGCGGACCCGGAATCCGAAGCGGCCGTGCAGGACGCGCTGGCCGTACTGGTCGCGGGGCGCACGGTCCTGGTCATCGCACACCGGTTGCACACCATCACCTCGGTGGATCGGATCCTGGTGCTCGAGCGGGGACGACTGGTCGAGCAGGGTGATCACGCGAGTCTCGTCACCGCGGGCGGCGCCTACCAGCGGCTATGGGAGATCAACGAAGCGGCGCTGGGCGATATGACGCTCGTCCACAGTGCGGAGGGAGTCCGATGATTCGCAAGGTGCTGGACCTGGTTCCGGGCGAATTCGCCCATCTGACACCGAAACTGTTCGCCGTCATAGTCGCGCAGGCCGTTAGCCAGGCCGTGGCATACCTGCTGCTGGTGCCGGTGCTGACCGCGCTTTTCGACGACGACCTCGGCCGTGCGTGGCTCTGGGCGCTCGGCATGTTCGCCGCCGTCGCGGGCGTGGTGGTTTTCGGCTACCTGCAGGCGGCGATCGGCCTGCGCGTCGGCATCGGCATGCAGCGCGGATTGCAGACCCGGCTCGGCGACCACCTGAACGCACTGCCGCTCGGCTGGTTCGAGACCCATGACGCCGGGCCGCTCGGGCGGCTCATGGTCGACAACGTGCGCGAGCTGCAAGGCTTGGTCGCCTATCTGCTGGCCAGGATCTTCAGCGGCGTCATCGTGCCGCTCGCGGTCGCGGTCGGCATGCTGGCGGTCGACTGGCGTATCGCGCTGGCGATGCTGCTCGCCGCGCCAGTGCTCTACCTGGTGAACCGGCTGGCCGATCGCGCATACACCAGCGCGGACCAGCGGATGCACGCGGCGGCGGCCGAAGCCGATTCGCGCGTCATCGAATTCGCCCAGGCGCAGCCGGTGCTGCGGGCGTTCGGCGCGGTGGGATCGGGCAACCGCGCGCTCGACGCGGCGTTGGCCGGGCAGCGCTCGGCCGGATCGCGCATGGTGTTCGCCAGCGTGCCGGGCCTGATCCTGTTCGCGCTGTTCGTGCAGGCCGTGTTCCTGGTTCTGGTGTACGTCGCGGTGGCGCGGGTGACCGACGGCGCCATCTCGGCAGCCGCTGCGATCGCGCTGATCGCGGTGAGCTCGCGGTTCATCGAACCGCTCAACCAAGCCGCGCAGTTGGGCACCGCGCTGCGTTCGGCGGGTGCGGCCGCGGACCGGATCACCCAGCTGCTCGCCGAACCGGTGCTCCCGGAGGCGGAAACGGCGGTCACCCCGCAAGCGCCGTCGGTGGTCTTCGACGACGTGAGTTTCGGATACCGTCCCGGTGAACCGGTGCTGTCGGGCGTGACGTTCAGCGTGCCCGCGGGCACCACGACGGCCATCGTCGGGCCGAGCGGTGCGGGTAAGACGACGTTGCTGCGGCTGGCCGCCCGGTTCTACGACGTGGATTCGGGCCGGGTTACGGTGGGCGGGCACGACGTGCGCGATCAGCCTTCGGCGACGCTGCTGAGTCAGTTGTCGCTGGTCTTCCAGAACGTCTACCTGTTCGACCAGTCGGTCGCGGACAACATCCGGATCGGCAGGCCGGATGCCGGTGACGACGAGGTGCGTCGCGCGGCGGCCGCGGCGCGCGTCGACGAGATCGTCGACCGGCTCCCGGACGGTTTCGACACTCGGGTCGGTGAGGGCGGTGCGGCGTTGTCCGGCGGTGAGCGGCAGCGGGTCTCGATCGCCAGGGCGTTGCTGAAGGACGCGCCGATCGTGCTGCTCGACGAGGTGACCAGCGCGCTCGATCCGCACAGCGAAGCGGTCGTTGTGCGCGGCATGCACGAGATCACCAAGGACAAGACGGTGATCGTGGTCGCGCACCGGCTGGCCACCATCGCCCACGCCGATCAGATCCTGTTCGTGGACGGCGGGCGGATCGTGGAGCGCGGCACGCACGCGGAACTGCTCGCGCTGGACGGCCGATACGCCGCGTTCTGGAACGAGCGATCTCGCGCGTCGGGCTGGCATCTGGAGCCGGTCGCCACCTAGCACCTCGCACGCCGAGCCGGTCACCGTGGACGCCGAGAACAGCCGGCGCCCACGGTGATCCGTTCGCGCGAGTGGTGCGGCCAGGCGCGGGCGATGACCTCGGTCCCGCCGGGCGGGAGCCGACGAATCGGCTGTAGTCGCCGTTTTCGCTCGGGACGTTGTCGATACCGGAAACGCCGCACCGCGCGAATACGGATGCGGCGTGGGAGCAGTGAAAGACCTACTTCCAGTAGGCCTGGGATTTGATCGCGGTCTTGGGCAAATTGTGAATCGCTCTGAAGCTCTTCACGATCGAGCGGGTGGTATGCCCATCGCAAGCGACCCAGGCGAATGCGTCGGCCGGGCAGGAGAGTTCTTGGGCCGCTTCCCGCAGCAATCTGCCGTCATCGATCCGTTGCACCCAGGTCACTTGGTGGTGCGGCTTGTTGCGCAGCGGAATCGTGGTGTCGGATTCGTACTGCCATTCCAGCCAGACCCGGGCCGGGATGTCGCCGATGGCGTCGAACAGCGAGTTGATCGCGGGCAGTGAGGCGGTGTCGCCGAAGATGAGGTATTCGCCGGGCGCGGATTCCGGCAGCTGGAAGTTCGAGCCGAGCACCGACGCGTCGAGTTCGTCACCGACCGAGGCGTTCTGCGCCCATCGGGCGGCGGGCCCGTCGTGGAGCGCGAACTCGATCGAGAAGCGGTCGCCGTCCGGGTCGGGGTCGACCAGAGTGTAGCCGCGCTGTTGCAGCTTGCCGCTGTCACCGTCCGGGAACCAGCCGCGGATCCACTGCGTGGGGTGTACCGGATGATCGGCGAGCAGACCGCCCGCGGAGAAGCCGAGTCGCACGTATTTGTCCGTGACGTATTCGGTCGAGGTGACGGTCAGCCGGTAGTCGTTGCCGCCCCACGCCTTGACCATCAGACCGTTCAAACCTTTGCCCATGAACTAAGGTTAGCCTAACGAAAGTCGAATGTCGCGCGGTAGGGACGCACCACGCGACATTCGACGGCGACCGTGCCCGAGAGGGCTTGGGCGCGAAGGGGTTTCGGGTCAGCAGGACAGGCCGAGCGCCGAAGCGAGGCTGCACTCCGCCTGGCGCGTCAGCTTCCAGGTGCCGTCGATCTGCTTCCAGGAGACGTCGTAGGTGAAGTCCGGGTAGCCCTCGGTGGTGACCAGCAACTGCGCATCGATCCGGTCGCCGGAGTTGGAGGGGTTGATCACGTTGTAGCGCAGGCTCGGCGGGGCGGCCGCGAGCAGGCCCGCGATCTTGTCCATCGTCGCGACGCCCGTGTCACCCGACTCCAGTTCGGCCGCTCGCGTGCTGCGCGCGGCGCCGGTGTTGATCGCCACGCGAAGTTTGGCGGTCAGCTCACCGGCGCCGGGGGCCTGGGCGTGCAAAGGTGCGACCAAGGGCGCCGCGACGGCGGGCGTGACGGTCCCGACCACGCCGGCGAATGCGGCGCTGACCACGACCGCCGTAGCGGCGAGTCGGGCGAGTGTCTTGTTCGGGGTCTTGGTCATTCGTTCATCCAATCTTTCGAGGGTGTGAGTGTCACCGCTCTAGTCGGGTACGAGTGTGCAATATAAGGTAAGCCTATGCAAACATGATGCGCACGGGTTCTGGTTGTCGGCGCGGCGGCAGGCCCGCGCACCCGGCGGGAAGCCGCGGGATGTCGGAGAGAGTGGAGAACCGGTGGAAACGCTTCTGGTCATCGGAGCTGGTCCGAAAGCTCTTGCGGTGGCGACGAAAGCGCATGTGCTGCGCACGCTCGGCCTTCCCGCGCCCCGGGTGGTCGTCGTCGAGGCGCACGCGGTCGGCGGCAACTGGCTGCCGAGTGGCGGCTGGACCGACGGCAGGCACCGGTTGGGCACCAGCCCGGAGAAGGACGTGGGCTTCCCGTACCACTCGACTTGGGCGCGCGGGCGCAATCACGAAATCAACGCGGCCATGATGGCCTACAGTTGGACGTCCTTCCTGATCGAGCAGGGCACCTATGCGGAGTGGATCGATCGGGGCCGCCCGAACCCGGCCCATCACGTCTGGGCCAAGTATCTGCAGTGGGTGGCTCGCCGGATCGATCTCGAACTGGTTTCCGGCACAGTGCGTTCCATCGGCGCGACCGCCGACGGCTGGCGCGTCACCGCGACCGATCCCGACGGTGGTGCGATCCGGTTGGACGCGGCCGGGCTGATGATCACCGGTCCCGGTGCGAGCACCAAGGCACTCGCCGACCATCCGCGCGTGCTGAGTATCGCTCAATTCTGGGATCTGGCCGGGCGGCGCAGTCTGCCGGTCTCCTCCCGGGTCGCGGTGATCGGCGGCGGTGAGACCGCGGGCTCGGCCTTGGACGAGCTGGTGCGCCACGGCATGTTGTCCATTTCGGTGATCTCGCCGATGGCCACGATCTACACCCGCGGCGAAAGTTATTTCGAGAACTCGTTGTTCAGCGACCCGGTCAAGTGGGCGGGACTCACCGTCCAGGAGCGGCGTGACGTCATCCGCAGAACCGACCGCGGCGTCTTCTCGGTGCGGGTGCAGGAGAGCCTGCTCGGCGACAGCCGGGTGCATCACCTGCAGGGCCGTGCCGTCCGGGTGGCCGATCAAGGCGACGGCGTGGCGCTGACTTTGCGCAACGAGCGGCGCGCGGACCAATCGCATACTTTCGACCTGGTCATCGATGCCACCGGCGGACAGCCGCTGTGGTTCCTGGACCTCTTCGATCAGGACGCGGCCGACCTGCTGGAACTGGCGGTCGGCGGCAGGCCGACCCAGGAGCGGATCGAGGTGTCGATCGGCTACGACCTCGCGGTCTCGGGGATGGAAACCAAGCTGTATCTGCCCAATCTCGCCGCGGTCGCACAGGGGCCTGGTTTTCCGAATCTCAGCTGTCTCGGCGAGCTTTCCGATCGCGTGCTGCAACCGGCCACGCGACGGTCCGGTGTGCCGCCGACGGGCGCCGTCGCGCGGGCCTTCGGGTGAGCGCCCCCGCCCTCGCAGTCGGGGGCGCGGACCGCGCCTCAGTGCCGCACCGTCGGGACGTCCGCGGGCGTGCGCGGCAGGTAGTAGAGCGTGATCCGGCGGTCCGGCCGGATGTCGAATTCGCCGAGACTGGGCACGCCGAACCGGTCGGCCATGCGCCGCACCGCGACATTGCGGTGATCCGGTTCGACCAGGAGGCGACGGCAGTTCGGTTCCGCCGCGAAGATTCCGGGCAGCAGGCCGCTGACGAAGGCGAACATGATGCCGCGCCCGATCACCTCCGGGTCGGCGGTGGCGAGGTGGAAGGCCACGTCATAGGGGTCGGCGTGGTAGATCCGGGCGATCTCGTCCTTGGCGGGGCGATACAACTCCAGGTAGGCGATGTCGCGACGGCCCAGTTCCGGCCGGTCGGTGCCGGTGAAGTCGTACCCGACGATGTATGGGCGGGAATAGGTTCCATCCAGCTGCGCGCGCAGATTCTGCCTGCGCAATTCGACGGGCCACGGCTGTTCCCACGTCTCGATCAGATGCGGCCGGTTCATCCATTCGGTGAGCAGCTCCGCGTCCGCGCCGTCCGCGTCGGCCGTCCGGATGTCGAACGGGGCGGGCAGAGCCGGTTGTGGCGGAGCGGGCACGGCCCGCAGTTCGTCGGGGATATCGGTCAGCTCGCGCGCGATGACATGAGGCGTCTGGGTGGGGTTCATCGGTCGTCGAGCTCCGTTCGGTAGTGACTCCGCTGGATGAATGTAAGGTTACCCTATGCTAACCTCGCGTGGTCGGCGAGGCCCGGCCGTTCGGGAAGGACGGCGCGCGGGCGCGCGCACCGCGGCCTGATCTGTTCGCCCGCGGTGGCTTTCGCCCACACCGCGTTATGTGTAGGAGCTGTTGGATGTCGAGAAAACCCGGGTGGATTCGGAAATTCCACAAGCCCGTCACGGAAGCGCTGCCGCCCCTGGTGCTGTTTCCCCATGCCGGCAGTGGCGCCTCCACCTATCGCGCCATGTCCAAGCGGCTCAGTGCGGATTTCGATGTCGTGCTCGTGCAATATCCGGGACGCCAGGACCGAGCCGCCGAACCGATGCCGGACAGTCTCGTCGAACTCGCGGCGGGTGCCCTTGCGGAATTCCTCGAATCGCCTTATCACCGAGGCATTCCCATCACGGTGTTCGGCCACAGCGTCGGCGCGATGGTGGCATTCGAATTCGTCCGTCAGGCCGAGGCCGCCGGTGTGCCGGTAGCGCTGCTCGGCGCCTCCAGCGCGGTGGCGCCTGCATTGGTGGCCGACAGCGAGCCGCTGCCGACCGAGGAGGAGGCGCTGCTCGACCGGCTCGTCGCGCTGAACGGAACGGGCGCGGACGTTTTGGCCGATCGCGACATCATGCGAATGACGCTGCCCGTCCTCGAGGCCGACTATCGCGCCTTCGACGACTACACGTGCGACCCGGACGTGCGGATCGGCGCGCGGATCGAGGTGATCGGCGGCGCCGACGACGACTTCGTCACCGTCGCCGAACTGCGTCCCTGGATCGCGCACAGCACTCGGGGCGGCTCGGTCACGCTCTTCGACGGCGGGCACTTCTATTTGTACGACCACATCGACGGCGTCGCGGAATTGCTTGCCTCCGCCGCCGCTGACGCCGGACAGTCCGCTCTTTCCAGTTAGGTTCACCATGTCAGGATCGGCTTCGGGGGACGAAGACCATATCGTCGTCGTCGGAATCGGGGTCGAGGCCCCCGGCGGAATAAACAGTCCACGAGAATTCTGGACGGCGCTGGCCGAATCCAGGGAACTCATCGGCCCATTGCCACGAGATCGGGAGTGGCCGATCGAACAGTTGCTCACCCTCGGTCGCAACGAGGGCTGGAGCGACGTACGCGACGCGGGCGGATTCCTTTCCGAAGCAACGGAATTCGATGCGGCCTTTTTCGGGATAACGCCGCGCGAAGCCGTCGCGATGGATCCGCAGCAGCGGGTGGCGATGCGCGTCGCATGGCGGGCGGTCGAGGATGCCGGGCTCAATCCCGGCGCCGTCGACGGCGCCGAAGCGGGGTGCTGGATGGGCGTCACGCCGCTGGAGTACGGCCCGCGCATGGCGAGCGTCAGCGAGCACAGCGGTTATCGAATGACCGGCACCACCCTCGGCGCGGTATCCGGCCGTATCTCGCACAGTCTCGGGCTGATCGGGCCTTCGATCAGTGTGGACACGTCCTGTGCGGCGGGTTTGACCGCCCTCCACCAAGCCGCGGCGGCCGTCCGCGCGGGCGAGTGCGACTGGGCCCTGGCAGGTGGTGTGTGCGTGATGGGCTCACCCGGCATGTTCGTGGAGTTCGCGAAGAACAACGCGCTCTCGACCGACGGCCACTGCCGCGCGTATTCCGCGGGCACCACCGGGACCCTGTGGGGCGAGGGCGCGGGAGTGGTGGTGCTGGAGCGCGAGTCGCGAGCGCGCCGGCTCGGTCATCGGATCTACGCTCGGCTGCTCGGCTCCCGGGTCAACCACAACGGCAAGAGCGGCCCGTTGGCCGTGCCCAGCGCCGACGCGCAGGAGCGGCTGATTCGCGCCGCGCTCACCGCGGCCCGCGTCGACCCGGAACAGATCGGGCTGGTCGAGGGACACGGCACCGGCACGGCGGTGGGCGATCCCATCGAACTGTCCGCTCTCATCCGGACGTACGGCGCGCCGGAGCGTGTCCAGGGCGCGCTGCTGGGATCGGTCAAGTCGAATATCGGTCACACGCAGGCGGCGGCGGGCATGCTCGGCCTGATCAAGATGCTGCTGTGCGGCGCGCACGGGCACGTCGCGCCGAGTCTCTGGGCAGAACACCCGACCGCGGCGGTCGACTGGGAAGCCACCAGTCTGCGGCTGGCGACGAAGTTCGTTCCGTGGGAGCCGATCGACGGCATTCGCTACGGAGCGGTATCGGCATTCGGAGTCGCGGGGACCAACGCGCACGCGGTCGTCGGGATGCCCGTCCTGGAGGAGGACAGCGATGTCTGAATATCTCCTGCCGGACGGCACCGTCCCCGTCCTGCTCTCCTCGGACAGCGCCGAAGGCTTGCGTGCGGAGGCCGCGGCGATTCTGACCTACGTGCAGGACCACCCTCGGGTGGACCCGGATCGACTGGCGAGCCATCTCTTTCGCACCAGGATCGCCCGAAGGTATCGCGCCCTGGCCATGGTCGTCACCCTTGAGGAGTTGACGGACGCGTTGCGGTCGATCGCGGCGGGTTCCGCGCACCCGGCGGTGGTGACGTCCGGCGGCGCCGTCGCGGCGCGTCGTGTCGGCTTCGTCTTTCCCGGACAAGGCAGCCAGCACGCGGGTATGGGCAAGCCGTACTACGACTTCTCCCCGGCCTACCGGGCCGCCGTCGACGAGTGCGCGGCGGTGCACGAGGAGCGGTACGGCCATGCACGGCCGATGCACTACCTGCTCGGCGCCGGCGCCGAGTTCGGCGAGACACTGTGGGAAGTGCAACCGGCCAGGATGTTCCACCTGATCGGCTTGGCCGCCATGTGGCAGGCGGCGGGCGTGCGCCCCACCGCGACCATCGGTCACAGCCAGGGTGAACTCGCGGCCTGCGTGGTCGCCGGTGTGCTGACGCTGCGCGATGCCGTGTCGATCGTCACGCAACGGGCCCAGCTTCTGGAGCGCGACCTTTCGGACGGCTACGCGGTGGCCGTGCTCGGCGCGGGGCGCGACGAATGCGAGGCGCTCTTGGCCCGCAATTCGGGCTGGGCGGAGGTCTCTTTGGTCAACTCACCCGAGTTGACCGGTGTCTCCGGGGACGAGGCCGCGATCGCCGAGCTGGTGGCGACCGCCACCGCGAAAGGTCTGTTCGCCAAGCAGATCCAGATGTCGTTCCCGTCGCACACCTCGGCGATGACGCGATTGCGCGACGAATTCCAATCGTCGCTCGGCGAATTGAGCAGCAAGGCTTTCACGCTCGGCGACGTCACCTGTTACGGCGGGACGCTCGGCGCGGCGATCACTCCCGAGTTGACCCACCACGACTACTGGTACTGGAACCTGCGCAACCGGGTGCGCTTCGATCGCGCGGTGGCGGCGGCGGCCGCAGACGTGGACACCTTCATCGAGATCGCCGAGCACCCGACGTTGCAGCCCGCGCTGCGGGAGAATCTGTCCCCGGTCGCGCGGGATGCCCGCGACTTCCGGGTCGTGGGGACGTCGCTGCGCACCGCGAACGGGTTGGGTGAATTCACCCGCAATCTGGCCGAAGTCGCGGTGCACGATTCGCATTACAACTGGCGGGCGCTCCGCACGTACTCCGGCGACCGCACTCCGGCGCTGCCGCTGCGTGACTTTCCCGCCACGGTGATGAACTCCAAGAGGCTGTGGGCGCCGTATCAATCGGGTGCCGAGGCGCCGATCCCGGTCGCCGCGCCCCCCGCGCGGTTGCGCGAGGAGTGGACCAGGTTGTCCCGGTTCGAGCTGGCCGCGCCGCGCACCGTGCTGCTCGCCGAGCACGACGGCGCGGACGACCTCGCAGCGGCGCTGTGCGCGCGGGCCGCGCGCCACGGTGCCGCGATCGCCGACACCGCGACCGAGGCCGACACCATGGTGCTGCTGCTTCCGTCGAATACGGCCACGGACGAGCAAGGCGCGGTGGCCGAACTCGTCGAGTTCGCCCGAGCCGCGGAAGGGTTGACCACGATAGCCGCTGGCGTCACGGAATGCTGGCTGGTGACAACCGGTGCTGAGGCGGTGTCCCCGGACGATGCGCCGTCCCTGGGGCATTCGGCGGTCAGCGCCGCGTACCGCAGTCTCGGCCTCGAACATCTCGGCATCGCGTTCCGGCACCTGGACCTGCCACCGGATGCCGCTGAGCAGGATCCGACGGCGCTGGCGGACAAGATCCTCGAGGCCGTTCACGTGCCGGGCGAGCCGGAACTCGCGTTGCGGGGCGGCAAATTGCACGCCAAGCGTCTCGTTCGCGCCGAGCTGCCGGGCACTTCGGCGTCTCCGGATCTGCGCGAGGTTCTCATTCTCGGTGGCACGGGGTACGTCGGCCTGGAATTCTGCGCGCAGCTCGTCCGCGACGGCGCCCGGCGCGTCACCCTGGTGAATCGCACCGGGGAGACGAGCGTGCTCGCCGAGCGGCTGCGCGCTATCCGCGCATCGGGTGCCACCGAAATCGACGTGGTGGCCTGTGACATCACCGACGCCGACTCGGTCGCCGGGCTGGCGGGGCGCTTCGCCGAGCGCCCCGTGAGCGTGGTCGTGCACGCCGCGGTCCAGTACGCATGGGCGCGGTTCGAACCGGAGGCGGTAACCGAGGCGGCCGCCGCGAAGGTGCTCGGGCTCGGCGAGGTGCTGCGCACGGTGCCGCAGACCGTCGACTGCGCCGTGCTGTTGTGCTCGTCGTTCGTGGCCACCCTCGGCGGGCGTGGTCAGGCACTGTACGCGGGCACGAATCGCATGCTCGACAGCCTCGCCGTGCGGCTGCGGGCGCAGGGCAGGGATTGCGTGTCGGTGCAATGGGGGCTGTGGGGTCTGCCCGGCGCGGAGCACGCCGACGTGGAAGCCAGGATCCTCGGCGCTGGTCTGCGGCCCATGCCCGCCGCGCCCGCCATCGCGGCGGGTTTCGCCGACCGTACCGGGAACAGCGCGGTGCTGTCGGCGGACTGGGGGCGCTTGCGGGATACGGCCGAGATCGTCGGCTTGGCGAGGGTTTTCGCGCCCGGATCGGCGGTCCCGGAGCCCGCGGCCGAGCCGTCCGCACCGAAGTCGGCCGCCGTCGAGCCGGAAGCCGATGCCACGCGGAGCGTCGCGGAGATCCTCCGGCGCGAACTCGGGCAGGTGATGCTTCTCGACGGCCCCGACCAGATCGACGGCTCCGTCCCGCTGGTCGCGCTCGGCTTCGATTCGTTGCAGGCGGTGGATCTGCGCGCGCGGCTGAAGACGATGTTGCGCCGCGAGTTGCCGGTCGCGGCGATCCTCGGCGGCGCGTCCCTGGATGACGTCGTCCTGCTCATGTCCGAGAACCGAGGCTGATGATGCCCGAGAACACAGGCTCAGGAGGCCGCTCGATGCCGGAGAACACGCAGGCGCCCATGCCGGAGATCGAGGACGTACTGGCGTTGAGCCCGTTGCAGGAGGGGTTGTTCTCGCTGGCCAGGCTGGCCGGGGAGGGCGATCTGTACGCGCTTCAGTTCGTGTACGAGATCGCCGGTCCCGTCGATGTGGCCTTGCTGCGCCGCAGCGTCGCGGCCATCCTGCGGCGGCACCCGAATCTGCGCGCGTCGTTCTGGGACCGCGACCTGCCGCGGCCGGTGCAGATCGTGCCCGCCGCTGCCGAGTTGCTCTGGGCCGAACGCGAAGTGGACCCGGGCGACCTCGACGCCGTCATCACGGCCGAGACGCGCGCGCCGTTCGACCTGACCCGCGGCCCGCTGCTGCGCGTGCTGCTGCTGAAATTGCCGGACGGCACTCGGCGCCTGGTGCTGACCGCGCACCACATCCTGCTGGACGGCTGGTCGCTCGGCGTGTTCTTCCGGGAACTGTTCGCCCTGTACCAGGCAGGCGGTGCGGCGGAGGCGCTGCCCGAGCCCCGTCCCTACCGGGACTACATCGGCTGGCTGTCGGCCCGCGACAGCGACGCCGCGTTGCGCTCCTGGCGCGAATACCTCGGCGACCTCGATCCGCTGATCCTCGCCGACCGTGGCGATTCGGCGGTCGACACGATCGTGCCCAGCATCGACACGGTCACCCTGGACGCGGCCGACACCAGCCGGTTGACGGCGTGGGCACGGTCGAACGGCCTGACGATGAACACCGCCGTGCAGTACGCCTGGGCCGTTGTCCTCGGCAGCTTGACCGACCGGCGCGACGTGGTCTTCGGCAGCACCGTCTCGGGGCGGCCCGACGAACTGTCCGGGGTCGAGACCATGATCGGGCTGTTCATCAACACCGTCCCCGTCCGGGTGGCGGTCGGGGCCGAGAACGTGGTGGGGGATTGCAGGCGAATGCAACGCGAGTCGGCTCCGATGCGTGATCTCGCCTACGTCAGCCTGTCGGCGATCCAGCGGTCGGTGGGCTCCGGCACGCTGTTCGACACCCTGTTCGTGTTCGAGAACGCGCCGATGTCCGACATCCTGCGCCCCATCGACATCGCGGACGGCGTTCGGGTGCGGCCGATGACCTCGGAGAGTTTGACGCACTATCCGCTCGCGGTGACCTCGTTCCTGTACGAGAAGCAACTGGTGGTGACGGTCGAGGCGGTGCAGGCGGCGCTGCGCGGCCTGTCCGGACCCGGCATCGGGGCGCGGTTGCTCTCGGTGCTGCGGCAACTGCCCGCGATCGGCGAGCGGGGGCCCGACGCGCTCGATGTTTTGCTGCCGGGCGAGACCGCGCCGCCACCGGCGCCGATCGCCGCCGACGTGCGCGGTGTGACCATGTGGGAGCTGTTCGCGCGCCAAGTCGCCGCCACGCCGGACGCGCTCGCCCTCAGCACCGAAAACGATCGCTACACCTACCGCGAACTCTTCGATGCCGCAGGGCGATTGGCGAGCGCGCTGGTCGCACACGGGGCCGGTCCGGAAGAGGTCGTCGCCTTGGCGCTGCCGCGTTCGGCGCAGTCGATCGTGGCGATTCTCGCCGTGCTGGCGACCGGTGCGGCGTATGTGCCCGTGGATGTCACGCTGCCCGCGGCCCGTATCGAATCGATCGTGCGCCGGTCCCGTCCGCGCTCGATCCTGGTCGACAGCTCGGGACTGTCCGCGCTCGACGAAATCGCCGAGCGTCCGGAAGTGCTGGTAGTGAACGGACTCTCCGATGGGCGTCCGGTGCTCGCGCCCGCGCCCGGCCACCCCGACCAGGCCGCCTATCTGATCTTCACCTCCGGCTCCACCGGCGAGCCGAAAGGCGTCATCGGCACCCATGCCGCGCTGGCCGCGTACTTCGCCGACCACCGCGACCGGGTGTATCGGCCCGCGGTGGCGCGGCTCGGGCGGCCGTTGCGGATCGCGCACGCCTGGTCGCTCGGCTTCGACGCCTCCTGGCAGCCGCTGATCGGACTGTTCGACGGACATGCCGTCCACCTGTTCGACGCCGAGGAGATGCGCGACGCGCGACGCCTGGTCGACGGCATCGTCCGGCACGGACTGGACATGATCGACACGACCCCGTCGATGTTCGCTCAGCTGGCGGCGGCCGGACTGGTCGAGGCGGGCGTCACGCCGCTGTCCGTGCTGGCGCTCGGCGGCGAGGCCATCGGTGCGCCGCTGTGGAAACAGTTGTGCGCCCTGCCCGGCACCGCCGTGCACAACTGCTACGGCCCCACCGAGACGACGGTGGAGGCGGTGGTCGCGGCGGTGCGCGATGACGATGCCGAACCGGCTATCGGGGCGCCGGTCACCGGAATGACCGGCTACGTGCTGGATTCGCGGCTGCGTCAGGTGCCGATCGGCGTCGTGGGCGAGTTGTACCTCTCGGGCGCTCAGGTCGCGCGTGGTTACGTCGGCATGCCGGGTACCACCGTGGGCCGATTCGTCGCCGATCCGCACCGTGCCGGTGAAAGGATGTATCGCACGGGCGATCTCGTGCGCCGCTCGCCCTCGGGCGATCTCGCCTACGTCGGCCGGGCGGACGATCAGGTGAAGATTCGCGGCTACCGGATCGAGATCGGCGATATCGAGACAGCTCTGCTCGCCTTGCCCGGGGTGCGGGCCGCGGCGGTCGTCGTGGTGCGCCGTACGGGTGGTCCGAGCCTGGCGGCGTTCGCGGTGGGCGACGGTCTCGACGCGGTGCGGCTGCGCGCCGCGCTGGCCGATCGGCTGCCCGGTTACATGGTGCCGAACCGGATCGTGGTGGTCGATCGGCTGCCGGTGACCAGCAACGGAAAACTCGATGCGAAACGGCTCGCGATGCTCGCCGAGGACCGGGCCGCCGGGCCGGGAGCGGAGACGGCGCGCACCGGCACCGAGCACCGTCTGTGCGCCGCGATCGCCGAACTGTCCGGCGGTCCCGTCCCGAGCATCGATGACGATCTGATCGGCCTCGGCATGGACAGCATCGTGGCGATCTCTCTGGTGAACCGGCTGCGGCGGGACGGCCTCTCGATCAGCCCGAAGGCGGTCCTCGGCGCCGCCACGATCCGGGAACTCGCCGCGCGGATCGACGCGGAAGCCGGTCGCGAGCGCGCGACGAGTCCGGAGGGCTACGGGCCGGTCGGCCCGACCCCGATCGTGTCGTGGATGCACGAGTACGGGGGCTACCGCAGACTCACGCTCAGCAATCTGCTCGAGTTGCCCGACGGCGTCGACCAGGGCGGCCTGACGGCGGTGCTGCAGGCGTTGCTCGACGGACACGACATGCTGCGGGCCCGTTTCGTCACCACACCCGAGGGATACGACCTGCACACGCGCGCCCCGGGCAGCGTCCGAGCGCAGGACATCCTGTCCCGGGTCGAGGAAGGCCACGACTTCCACGCGACGCTGGCGGCACACGGCCGTGCGGCCACCGACGAGATCGACCCGTCCAGCGGAGATCTGGTGCGCGCGGTGTGGTTCACCAGGTCCGACGCCCCGGACGTGCTGCTGCTCATCATCCACCACCTGGCCGTCGACCCGGTCTCCTGGTACATCATCTCCGCCGACCTCGCCGCGTCCTGGGCCGAGGTGGCCGCGGGACGGACACCTGTCCCGGCGGTCGAGCACACCGGCTACCGGCAGTGGGCCCGGCTGTTGCGCGAACGCGCGGGCGCCGAAGCGGTCACGGCCCAGCGCGACTACTGGACGCGCCAGGTCACCGCCCCGGACCCGGTGCTGGGCGCGCGGCTGCCCGATCCCAGGACCGACACCTGGGCTTCCTACCGGGTCCATCCCGTGCCCACCCCGGCCGAGACGAGCGCCACCATCCTGGACAGCCTCGGCGGCGCGGCGGGAGTCCGCGAATTCCTGCTCGCCGCGTTGACGATGACGCTGGCGAGCTGGCGTCTGGAACGCGGTCAGGACCCCACGGCGGGCGCGTATCTCGCGCTGGAAGGACACGGCAGAGAGGACGCGGTGCTCGGCTCCGACGTCGACAGCGCGCACACGGTGGGCTGGTTCACCAGCATCGTGCCCGCCCGGCTCGGAGCGGGCGCCGAGAGCGTGGATGTGGCCACCGCGCAGACCGATCCGGTACGCGCCGCCGCACTGCTCGAACACGTCGCGGCACACCTGGCCGAACAGCCGAACGGCGGCGTGGACTTCGGCGTGCTGCGCTACCTCGCGCGAATCCCCGCACTGGTCGATGCACCGCAGCCGCAGGTGCTCTTCGACTACCTGGGCCGGTTCGACCTGGCCGGTGCGGGACGGCCGTGGGCGCCGATCCCGGATCTGGCGTTGCACGAGTGCCTTCCGCTCGTGGCGGAGCCCGAGTTCCCGCTGCGCTACGCGCTCGACTTCGTCTCGGCGGTGCGGGCCACCACCGAGGGGCCCCAGCTGGTCACCATGCTCCGCTGGAGCGAAGCGGTGTTCACCGGCGCGGACGCCGACCGGCTCGCCGAGCTGTGGCACGACGCCGTCGTGGCCCTCGCGCGCGCGATCTCCGTGGTGACCGTCGGCGCCGACTGACCGCGATCGCCGAGCCACTCAGTCCATCCGAACCCAGCCCGAAGGACCCCCATGTCAGACGAGATTCTCGAGCGGCGCAAGCGCCTGCTGCAGCAGCGACTGCGCGAACAGCAACTCGCGCCCGCGCCCGCGCGACCCGCGCGCGGCAGGCGCCTCGGCGAACCGGCTCCGCTCTCGTCCGCGCAGCAGCGGATGTGGTTCGTGCAGACGGTCGCGCCGGAGGACACCACGCTCAACGTCTGCGTCGGCTACCGACTCGACGGTCCGTTGGACAGCGCACGATTGCGCGCCGCCTTCGACACCGTCGTGGCGCGGCACGAGGTCCTGCGCACCACCTATCACGTCGGCGCGGACGGCGAGCCGTATCAAACGGCACACGCCGAGCTGGGGCCGGTGTGGCAGCAGCACGATCTCACGGATCTCTCCGAGGAAGGCCGCGGCAGGCGGCTCGAGGTTCTGGCGAGACGGGAGTTCGCGCGTCCGTTCGACCTGACCTCCGACTCGCCGCTGCGGGTGACGTTGGCGCGCACCGGTCCGGCCGAACACGTGCTCGTGCTGACGATCCACCACATCGCCTGGGACGACGACTCCTGGTCGGTCTTCTTCGCCGAGCTCAATGCCGCCTACCGCGGTGACTCGCGGGCGGAGATCCGTGCGCAGTACGTGGATGTGTCGCTCGCCGGGCGGCCCGCCGAAGACGACGCCGACCTGGCCTACTGGCGCGAGCGGTTGACTCCGCTTCCGGAGCGACTCGAGTTGCCCGGAACGCTCGCCGGTGGCGCGGCTACCCGCAACGCCGACAAGTGCGTGCTGCCCTTGCCCAAGGAACTGCTGGACCGGGTCACCGAGGTCGCGCGCGACCGTTCGGCCACCCCGTTCATGGTGTTGCTTGCCGCCTTCCAGGCGCTGGTCCAGCGGTACACCGCGGCGACGGACTTCCTCGTCGCGGTGCCGGTGACCGACCGCCGCGGTAGCGACGCCGAGGCGCTGATCGGCTATTTCGGCAACACGCTGCTGTTGCGCGCCCGCATCCATCCTGGGATCGGCTTCGCCGAGCTGGTCGACGTGACGAGGGACGCCGCCCGCGACGCGTTCGCGCATCAAGGGATCGGCGTCGAGCGGGTCGTCCGCGAGGTGAGTTCGGACCGGATCGCGGGCAGCGACGGCCTGGCCCAGCTCGTGCAGTTGAGCTTCAGCGTGCGCGGCGGGGCGAACGGGTTCGATCTCGCCGGGGTCCGCTCCACCGAGCTGCCGTGGGGGAGCACGGTCGCGCAGGAGCCGCTGGGACTGATGGTCGTCCTGGACGACGCGGGCGCGCGCGTGGAGGCCACCTACCTCGTCGACGAGCTGGACCGGTCGGTAGTGGCGCAAATGCTGCGCCATTACCTGGCATTGCTCACCGACGCGGTGCGCGATCCACGGCAGCCGGTCCGCGCGATCGATATGCTCGGCGCCGCCGACCGCGCGGACATCGTCGCGGCATCGCACGGTCCGCTCGTCGACGCGCCCGCGACAACGCTGGTCGAGCTGGTTCAGCGGCAGGCCGCGGCGACCCCCGATCGCGTCGCGGTGGTATCCGACGAAGCCGAACTCACCTACGGCGAGTTGAATCGGCGGGCCAATCGCCTGGCGCACTGGCTGATCCGGCGCGGCGTCGGCGCCGAGCAGCTCGTCGCGCTGCGCATGGCGAACTCCATCGAATTCATCATCGCGAGCCTCGCGGTGCTCAAGTCGGGTGGCGCGTACCTGCCGATCGATCCGGCCTATCCACCGGACCGCATCGACTATCTGCTGTCGGACGCGCGTCCGGCGCTGTCGTTCGACGCCGAAGCGATCGCGGCGGCGATGACCGAGGCGGTCGACGGGCCGGACACGAATCCCACCGACGCCGAACGCCAGTCGCCGCTGCGCCCGTCGAATATCGCCTACTTGATCTACACCTCGGGCTCCACCGGACAGCCCAAGGGCGTGCCCGTGCCGCACGACGCGATCGCCGATCACCTGGTGAACTTCGCCGCCGACTGGGACGCCAGCGTCCCGGAGCGGGTGTTGCAGGCCACCTCGGTGAGCTTCGACGCGTCGCTGGCCGACATCTTCCTGCCGCTGATCGCGGGCGCGAGCATCGTCGTCCCGAAACCGAACGCCTACCGCGATCTTCCGTACGTCGCCGAGCTGATCGCCCGCCACGGGATCACCGTGCTGCACATGGTGCCCTCGCTGCTGGCCACTTTCCTCATGCTTCCCGAGGCGAACGACTGGCGGGCGTTGCGGCACGTGCCGGTCGGCGGCGAGGCGCTGCCCGGCGAGATCGCCGACCGGTTCGCCGCGCAATTCGACGCCGACCTGCGCAACCACTACGGGCCGACGGAAGCGGTGGTGTGCTCGACGTCCATGCCGGTCGACGGGCCGCAGGGCACCAGGATCGTGCCGATCGGATTCCCGAACCGCAACGTCTACGTCTACCTGCTCGACGACTCGCTGCGGCTGGTCCCGCCGGGCGTGATCGGCGAGATCTACCTGGGCGGACGCCAGCTCGCGCGCGGCTACCTGGATCGGCCCGCCCTGACCGCGGAGCGGTTCGTCGCCGACCCCTTCCTACCCGGCGGAAGGCTGTACCGCACCGGCGATCTCGCCCGGCGCACCGCCGACGGCGAGATCGAATTCGTCGGCCGCGCCGACGAACAGGTGAAGGTGCGCGGGTTCCGCATCGAACTCGGTGAGGTGGAGGCCGCGGTGGCGGATCACCCCGGCGTCGCGCAGTGCGTCGCGATCGTCACCGAGCACGAGCGCCTCGGCCCGATCCTGGCCGCGTACCTGGTGCCCGCGCCGGGAAGCGAGATCGACCTCCAGCAGGTGCGCGCGACGGCCGCGGCGACGCTGCCCGAGCACATGGTCCCCGCGGCCTTCGCCGTGATCGATGAAGTGCCGTTGAGCGCCCACGGCAAGCTCGATCGCCGCGCGCTGCCGGAGCCGGAGCTGACGCGGACACGCACGTATCGGGCGCCCGAATCGCCCACCGAGATCCGGCTCGCCGCGCTGTACGGCGAGCTGTTCGACACCGAGCGAGTGGGCGCCGACGACTCGTTCTTCGAACTCGGCGGCCACTCCCTGCTCGCGGCCCGGCTGGTCGCCCTGGTGCGCGACACCTTCGGGATCGACATCGACGTGCGCGCGGCGTTCGACACCCCGACGGTCGCCGGGCTCGCCGCGCATCTGGTCGCCCGGTACCACGATCGGTTCGGCGAGAATCTCGACGAGGTCGTTCCCACCGGCCTGCCCTCCGGTGACAACGCCGCGATGCCGATGAAACGACCACGCCCCGAACGTATTCCGCTGTCGTACTCGCAGCGGGCGCTGTGGCTGCGGCGCAAGCTGGAAGGCCCGTTCGGGTGGGAGAACTTCCGGTTCGCCATCCGCTTCGACGGCGAGCTCGACATCGCCTCGCTCACCGCGGCGCTCGGCGACGTCATCGCCCGCCACGAGGCGTTGCGCACCAGCTTCCCGGAGCACGAGGGCACGCCGTACCAGCGGGTGGCCCCGGCGGGACCGGTCGAGTTGCCGCGCACCGCGCTCGACGGCGCGCGCCTGGACGAGGCGCTGGCGGCCGAGGCGAACCATGTGTTCGACCTGGCCGGGGAGTCGCTGCTCCGCTTGCGCCTGTTCGTACTGGACGAGCGGACCCACGTGCTGTCGGTGCTGACCCATCACATGGTCACCGACCGGGAATCGTGCCGGGTCTTCCTCGAGGACCTCACCGTCGCCTACCGCGCGCGGGTGAGCGGCACGGCTCCGTCCTGGCCGGAACCGGCGCTGCACTTCGCCGACTTCGCGGTGTGGCAACGCGATACCTTCGACCACGCCCCCGGCCGCGACGACCTGAGCGAATACGGCAAAGCGCAACTCGACTACTGGCGCGCGACCTTGGCGGGCCTGCCGGTGGAGATCGCGGTCGGCCACGACCGCCCGCGTCCCGCGCGGCTGGGCTATGCCGGTGTCAGCGCGACCCGCATCGTCGCGGCCGAAACATGGCAGGCACTGCGATCGCTGGCGGAGACGACCGGCGCGACCGAGTTCATGCTGTGCCAGGCAGCGGCAGCGGTGCTGGTGCACACCCTCGGCGGCGGTGACGACGTGCCGATCGGCGCGACGGTCGCCAATCGGCCCTGGCCGTCGGTGGACCGGCTGATCGGCCTGTTCGCCGACATGATGGTGCTGCGCAACGATCTTTCGGGCGACCCGTCGCCGCGAACCGTGCTCCAGCGGGTGCGCGAATCGGCGCTCGGCGCTCTCGGGCACCAGGACGTGCCGTTCGAGCGGATCGTGGAAACGCTCAACCCGCCCCGGGTACTCGGCCGCAATCCGCTGTTCCAGGTGATCATGCAGTTCGGCCACACCGCGCCGACCGTCGGCTTCACCGCCGAGACCACCCTCACCCCCCTCACGCCGCAGTACGACGCCGCGTTCATGGACTTCCACCTGGACTTCCTGGTGGAGCCCGCTGGCGAGTTGCTGGTACGGGTGGTGGTCAACTCGGAACTCTACGACCCGTCCTCCGGCGAGGAATTCGCCGACACGCTGGTGCGGATCTTGACCGCGTTCGCCACGAAACCCGATACCGCGGTGCGGGAATCGAACCTCGCGCCGCAGGGCTGGGACACCGCGCGTACCGTTGTGCGCCACGCGGCGTCCGAGGCCACGGCCCGCGAGACCGAGGCGGGCCCGCCGCAGACCGAGACCGAGCGCGCTCTTGCGGCGCTGTTGGAGGAATTGCTGGAGATCACCGACGTGGACCGCACGGACGGATTCTTCGCGCTCGGCGGAGACAGCGTCATCGCGATCCAGTGGGCCGCGCGAGCGGGCGCGGCGGGCCTGGCGCTCACCCCGCAGCTGATCTTCGAGCACTTCACGCTGCACGAACTGGCGGCGGCCGTCGACGCGGCCGCCGATCAGGCGGCGGGCACGCCTGCGCCGGAGGAGCACCGGTACGAGCCGATGTCGGCCTCGGGCCTGTCCGGTGACGCGTTGGCCATGCTGCGCGAATCCTGGTCCGCGCAACGCTGATTCGGGTGCGCCGGGCGCGGTCGCACACCGCGCCGGCGCACTGCCATTGGACCTGAGGGCAGCGACGATTAGGGTTGCGCCTCGATGGATTCGGTGTCTGTTTGGATCATGTTCCCGGTCATTCTGACTATCGCGGCGATCACGGTCGGCCGGTGGTTCCTGGTCGCGGACAGTGTCACCGATCGCATGATCAACCATGCGTGGGCGTGGAATCTGTGCGGTCTGGCGCTCTATGTCGCCGCCGCGGCGGCGGGGTCCGCGCAACTCGGGCAGCGACTGTTCCTGTGCTGCGGACTGATGACCACCGCCGTCGTCCTGGTGCTCGCGCAACTGGCGTCGGGTGCTGATCCCGAGGTCATGCTGCGACGGCAGAAGATCTACGCCGCCGTCGCCGCCGTGAGTGCGATTTCGACACTGATCTTTTCGCCCGTCGCAGGGAACGTGCTGCACGTCGGTTTGGACGAGATCGTGTGGACGTTGTCGGAGTTGCCCATGGTGGCCAGCGGATATCTGGTCGCCCAGGCCAGTCTCCGAGAGTTGCGCACCGCCGCGCGGATGACGAAGGAGAAGCTGACGTATTCGGCCCTGCTGTTCCTCGCGGTCTACTGGGCCGCAGCGGCAGTGGTCACCGTGGTCCGCGCGCTCTTCGGCGTCCCGCCGAGCCATCCGGGGAACGTGCTGGCGAACTCGTCCTTCTTCTGTGTATTGATCATCGCGACGCTCACGGCGATACCGCTTTTCACCGCTGTGCTGACGCGCGCGGGGCTGGATAAGACCGGTCGGCGCTGCCGCCGTCTGCGTCCGCTGTGGTGTGACCTGACCGCCGCCGTCCCGGAAGTCGTGTTGAGTCGGTCCGACGACGGAGATGGCGGCGTGGCGTCCCGGCTCTATCGGATGACGGTGGAAATCCAAGACGCGCTTTTGCATTTGAAGCCGTATATGCCGTCGCCCGCGCGGGGGCGGGAGGCCGCCGACGCGGTTCATGGCGTCGGCGATTACGCCCGGCAGATCGCCCACGCCGTGCGGTCCCGAGCCGCCGGGTTGCGTCCGGTCACACCGACCGGCCCGTTCGCCGCCGTGGCGACCGGTGGTCGCGATCGCGCCAACGGCTTGCGGCAATTGCTCGAATTGGCGCGGGAATGGCCGAAAGCGCGTGCTGATGTAGGTTAGGCAAACCTATTTAGGGTCGGCTAAGCTGTGCCCCGGCAGTCCAGACCGCCGGTTTCGGCGGCAGACAAGGAGTGGCAGCGCGATGGAGTCGACACAGCGTCGGGCAGAAGGAACGGTGGACATCGGCCGGGAGGAGATCCGGTCCGCGGTGGCCGGCCAACTGGGGCTGGCCGCCACGGAGATCGCCGATCACGACGACCTCATCCAACTGGGGCTGGACTCGATTCGCACTATGAAGCTCGCGGGCGGCTGGCGCAAACGCGGCGCCGACATCAACTTCGCTCAGCTGGCGGCCAGCCCCACGGTGGCTTCCTGGCACGGCCTGCTCGGCGCGAGTGAGGCCGGGCGGGCGGCAGATCCGGTGACTGTCGTGCCGGTGGCGACCGCGCACGACGAGGCGGCGCCCTTCCCGTTGGCCACCATGCAGCACGCGTACTGGATCGGCCGCTCCGACGAACAAGAGCTCGGCGGCGTCGCGGCGCACCTGTACATCGAATTCGACGGCGGTCGTATCGATCCGGAGCGGCTGGAGCGCGCGGTGGCCGATCTGGTCGCCACCCATCCCATGCTGCGCACCAGGTTTCTGCCGGATGGCACCCAGCAGACCATGACCGCACCCGGGAGGCCGGTGTTCGAGGTCGTCGACCTGCGTGATCGGTCGCCCGAGGCGGCCGAGGCCGCGCTCGCCGAGCTGCGTGACCGCAAGACCCACCAGCGTCTGGCCATCGAATACGGTCAGGTCATCGATATCACGCTCACCTTGCGCGACGCGGACCGCAGTCGACTGCACCTGGATGTCGACATGCTCGCGGGCGACGCCATGAGCTACCGGGTCCTGATCGCCGATCTGGCCGATCTGTACCACGGGAGGGCCGTGCCGGTCCCCGGCTACACCTATCGCCGGCACCGCACCGAGCCCCAGGGGGACAGCACGGCTCGCGAGCGCGACCGGCAGTGGTGGCAGGAGCGGCTGCCGGAATTGCCGGGCGCTCCAGAACTTCCCACCGTGCCGGTAAGTGAGCGCACCGAGCCGAATCGCACCGTGCGCTACGACCACTGGCTGGCGCCGGAAGCCAAGCAGCGGTTGCTCGCCGCCGCACACGAGCGCGGCATCACTCCGGCCATGGCGCTGGCCGCGGTATTCGCCGAGACCATCGGCGGTTGGTCGGCGCAGAGCCGATTCCTGCTGAACGTGCCACTGTTCCACCGGGATTCGGTGCACCCCGACATCGATCGGGTGATCGGCGACTTCACGTCCTCGATCATGCTGGAGGTGGACGTCACCGACAGTATGTCGGTCACCGAGCGCGCCCGCACGTTGCAGCGCGGCATGCACGAAAGCGGCGCGCATACCGCGTATTCCGGCCTCGAAGTGCTGCGGGATCTGGGTAGGCATCGCGGTGAGCCCGTGCTGGCCCCGGTCGTCTACACCAGCGCGCTGAACTTGGGCGAGCTGTTCGCCGACACGGTCACCGAGACCTTCGGTGAGCCCGTGTGGATCATCTCGCAGGGCCCGCAGGTACTGCTCGACGCGCAGGTCACCGAGGTCCGCGGCGGGCTGTTGTTGAACTGGGACGTGCGCGCGTCGGCCTTCCTCGAGGGCATGATCGACGCCATGTTCGCCTGGTACCGCGCGGCGATCGGGCGGCTCGGTGACGGGGCGGCAGGGTGGAACGCGGAGGCCGCCGTGCGGCTGCCGGTCGACCAGGCCGCGGTGCGCGCCGCGGCCAACGCCACCGACGGCCCGGTCAGCGGGCGGTCCCTGCACCAGGGGTTCTTCGACAACGCGGCGGCGAATCCCGAAGCGCCCGCCGTGGTCTGGGGCCTGGGCGACGACCAAGGCGCCTGGAGCTACGGGGAGTTGGCCGCTCGCGCGCTGGCGGTGGCGGGGGCCTTGCGCGCCGAGGGCGTGGAGCCGGGCGACGCGGTCGCCGTCGCGCTGCCGAAGGGGCCGGACCAGGTCACCGCCGTGCTCGGTGTGCTCGCCGCCGGGGCGACCTACGTGCCCATCGGATTCGATCAGCCTGCCGGCCGCCGGGCGGAGATCCTCCGCACCGGCGGTGTCCACGCGGCGCTGACGGTCGAGGGCGCGGACCTGGGCGCACCGATCACGTGCCTGTCCGTCGACGCGGCCAGTGCCTATGCGAAGCCGCTCGCGGCCCCCGTCTACCCGGACACCGGCGATATCGCCTACGTGCTGTTCACCTCCGGATCGACCGGCGTGCCCAAGGGCGTCGAGATCCCACACCGCGGCGCGATGAACACCATCGACGCGTTGAACGAGTGGTTCGGCGTCGGCGGCGCCGACCGCTCGCTGGGCCTGTCCGCCCTGGAATTCGACCTCTCGGTCTACGACATCTTCGGCTTGTTCGCGGCGGGCGGCGCGGTCGTGACCGTCGATCCGGAGCAGCGCGCCGACCCGTCCAGCTGGGTGGAACTGCTGCGCACGCATCGGGTCTCGATTCTCAACTGCGTGCCGAGCATGCTGGACATGATCTTGGAGATCGGCGGTGATCAGCTGGGCGATTCGCTGCGCGCGGCCATCCTCGGCGGGGACTGGGTCGGCGCAGATCTCGCCCGCAGGCTGTCGGCGCAGGCGCCGGGTTGCCGATTCGCCGGGCTCGGCGGCGCGACCGAGACCTCCATTCACACCACCATCTGCGAGGTGGCGGGTGAGCCGCCCGCGCACTGGGCGACAGTGCCGTTCGGCGTTCCGTTGCGCAACGTCCGATGCCGCGTCGTGTCTCCCGCCGGCCGCGACTGCCCGGACTGGGTGCCGGGTGAACTGTGGGTCGGCGGCGTCGGTGTCGCCGCAGGCTACCGCAACGACCCGGAGCGCACCGCGGAGCGCTTCGTCGAACACGACGGCATCCGCTGGTACAAGACCGGCGATATGGCCAGGTACTGGCCCGACGGCACGATCGAATTCCTCGGCCGTGCCGACCATCAGGTCCAGATCCGCGGCTACCGGGTCGAACTCGGCGAGGTCGAGACCGCGTTGCGCACGGTGCCCGGCGTCCGGCACGCCGTCGCGGCGGTCGTCGGTGCGGGCGCACCCAAGCTGGTCGCCGCCGTCGCGGGTGACCTGGACGAGATCGGCGACATCGCTACGGCGCTCGCGGACCTGTTGCCCGGTTACATGATCCCCGTTCGGATCGAGCTGCTCGAGCAGATGCCGTTGACCGCCAATGGGAAATTGGACCGCCGCGCCGTGGTCGCCCTGCTCGAGCCAGGGGTGGAGGAGGACCGGGAGACCGCCCCACCCGACGACGTGGAGGCCGCGCTCGCCGACATCGTCGCGACCGTCCTCGGCATCGATGCGATCGGCGTGCACGACGACTTCTTCGGCCGCGGCGGCGATTCCGTGCTCGCCACGACTGTCATCGCCCGCGTCCGCGAGTGGTTGCAAGCCGAGCACGCGCTGGTCGCGGACCTGTTCGCCGCACGCACCGTCGCCCGGCTCGCCGAGTGCCTGCGGGAGCGCGAGACCCGGCACGGCGCGGACGGCAGGCTGTCCGCGGTGGCCCGGCTCTACCTCGAGGTCGCCGCGATGACGGACGAGGAGATCCTCGCGCAGACGTGAACCGGGTCGCGGTTGTCCACAACGTGCGGCCGCCTCTCCCCGGATCGATTCCGATGAGGGGCGGCGAGGTATGCCCGCGTTGCTCCTCAGCGCCGATGCCGGTCCGACTGCGCCGGGCCTAGTCCGTCGCCGAGACGATCATCTCGACTTCCGCTCTACCAGCGGCGCGGTCTGGTGGAGCCCACCCGTCCCGCAAAGCGAATCGGGTCTGCTGTGGACATGCGGTGGCGGGCAAGGGATCGCGGGCCAACCGCTTGCCGGGCCGGACCGACTGACGCGGCGCCTATTTCGCCGCGGCGGCGAAGGCGGGTTCCAGCTTGTCGAGGATGTACGGCACCGAGAGCGCCGTCGGCGTGTTCACGGCGCTGATCTCCTGGGTGGTGAGGAACACGACCGAGCCCTTCTTGACCGCGGGCAGGTCGGCGTAGCCGGGCAGCTGCCGGAACTTCTCGTCCAAGCCGGGGGCGTAGCCGGCCAGCAAGAGGTCGGCGGTCAATTCGTCGACCCGCTCCGGGGACAGGGCCAGCCTGCCCTGATTGGCGGGCAGGTCGGTGAGGTTCTTCGGAATGCCGAGACCCAATTGGGTGAAGACCTTCGACGATCCGTCGTCGGGGTCGGTCAACACCATGAGCTGTGCCGGGCCGGCCAGCCAGGTACTGGCGAACGTCTTGCCCTTCAATCCGGGGTTCGCGGCGGCGATCGCGGCGATCTTGTCATCCACCTTCGCGATCACCTTGCCGGCCTCGTCCGGCTTGTGCAGCACCTTGCCGAGGGTGGTGATCTGGTCCTGCCAGGGCGCTACCGCCGCTTTGCTCAGGGCGGGCAACGTGGGCGCGACACGGGAGAGTTCGTCGTAGGTCTTCTGGTCGGCGATGAACGGATCGACCAGGATCAGGTCCGGCTCCAGCGCGGCGACCTGTTCGGCGAGGTTCCCGGTGCTGGTGAGCGCCTTCGCCGATGCGAGGCTCTCCGGCTCCCACGGCGGGGTGCTCTTGGAGGCGATCGCGACATTGTCGAGGTATCCGACGGGTACGACGCCGAGCGCGAGCGTGGCGTCCAGCCACTGGTTGCCGAGGGCGACGATCTTGTCCGGAGTGCCTTCGACGGTCGTCTCGCCGCGGGCGTGGTGGATGGTCACCTGCTCGCCGCCGGCCGTCGAGTCGTCCTCCGCCGATCCGCACGCGGCCAGGCCGAGGGCGAGGACTCCCGTCAGCACCGTCAGCGCCGCCCGCGACCAACGGCCGCGCGTCCGAACAGAGTTCATCTGCCGCACCTTCCTTCCCAGTAAGCTAGCCAAGGCTAACCTATGTAGCCCCGAGGTGGCATCGGCGCTCGGTGGAGGCGGCTCCGTTTGATGGTTACATCGGCTAACTATATAGTTTCCGGTGGTAACTATCTGGTGAGGGGCTGTCCGTGACGAATCCATCCATCGAAGTCGATCCGGGTGATGTCCGGACCATCCGGCGCCGGTTGCGCTACGACCGGGACCATCCGCGCTACAAGTGGATCGTTCTGACCAACACCACGCTGTGTCCTGCTCACGGCGATCAATTCCTCGATCGTGCTGATCTCGCTGCCCGCGATCTTCCGTGGCGTCGGGCTCAACCCACTCGAGGCGGGCAATGTCGGGTACCTGCTGTGGATGCTGATGGGTTACCTGCTCGCCACCGCCGTGCTGGTGGTGATGTTCGGGCGGCTCGGCGACATCTTCGGCCGGGTGCGGGTTTACAACCTCGGCTTCACCATCTTCGCGCTGTCGGCGGTCGCCTTGTCCTTCGATCCGTGGCACGGGGGCGCGGGCGCGCTGTGGATCATCGTCTGGCGCGTCGTCCAGGGTGTCGGCGGCGCGATGCTGACGGCCAACTCCTCGGCGATCCTCACCGATGCCTTCCCCGCGAGCCAGCGCGGCACCGCGCTCGGCATCAACATGGTCGCCGCGGTGGCCGGTTCGTTCTTCGGCCTGCTCATCGGCGGCGTGCTGTCGGAATGGGATTGGCGTGCGGTGTTCTGGGTCAGTGTCCCGATCGCCGTTCTCGGCGCGGTCTGGTCCTATCGTTCGCTGCACGAGGTCGGCATCCGGACCTCGGGCAAACTGGACTGGGCGGGCACCATCACCTTCGGTCTCGGACTCACGGCGCTGCTCACCGGCATCACCTACGGCATCCAGCCCTACGGCGGCCACGCGACCGGCTGGACGAGCCCGTGGGTGCTGGCCGCTGTACTCGGCGGCCTTCTCCTGCTGGTTGCGTTCTGCGTAGTGGAGACGAGGGTCCCCGATCCGATGTTCCACCTGGGCCTGTTCCGCCACCGCGCCTTCGGTCTCGGCAACTTCGCCAATCTGATGGTTTCGATCGGCCGTGGCGGCATGCAGTTCATGCTCATCATCTGGCTACAGGGCATCTGGCTTCCGCTCCACGGGTACGACTTCGAGTCCACCCCGCTGTGGGCAGGCATCTACCTGCTGCCGTTGACCATCGGCTTCCTCGCCGCCGGCCCGATCTCGGGCTGGCTGTCCGATCGCTACGGGCCCCGGCTGTTCACCACCGCAGGCGCGTTGCTGACCGGCGCGACCTTCATCTTGCTGCTGGTCATCCCGGTGAACTTCGACTACTGGCTGTTCGCGTTGATCACCGTGCTCAACGGCATCGGCAGCGGGCTGTTCTTCTCGCCGAACACCGCCGCCATCATGTCCAGCGTTCCCGCCGCCCAGCGCGGCGCGGCCTCCGGGATGCGCGGCACCCTCTTCAACGGCGGCAACGCGCTGTCCATGGGAATCTTCTTCTCCCTGATGGTCCTCGGACTGGCGGCGAGCCTGCCATCGGCGCTGGACTCCGGTCTGCGCGCACAGGGCGTCTCCGCCGGAGCCGCCGCCGAACTCGCCGGCATGCCGCCGGTGGCGAGCATGTTCGCCGCGTTCCTCGGCTACAACCCGATCCAGGAGCTGCTCGGACCGTCGGGTGAACTCGACAAGCCCGGCGTCAACGCCGAAACCCTCACGGGCCAGGAGTTCTTCCCGAACCTGCTCACCGGCCCGTTCCACTCCGGATTGCTCGTGGTCTTCGTCTCGGCGGCGGTGATGATGCTCCTGGCTGCCGTGGCGTCGTGGTTCATCGGCGAGAAGTACGTCTACGACGAGTCCGCCGAACTCGCCGAAGCCGATCGGGTCGCGGAGGACGCGTCCGCCGCGGTGCCCGTGCGCTGAGACACCGCGGCGGTTTCGCGCCCGGGCTGGCCCCACGCCGAGCGACGGCATACGGTCGATCGCGATGAACGCTGTTCCGACTCCGGTGGTGCTGTCGGTTGTCGTATTCGTCGCGCTCATGACCGCGGGGCGGTGGATGCTCGTCGACGAGACGGCCACCGATCGGCTGATCAACCGTACGTTCAGCTGGAACCTGATAGGTCTCGCGCTGTTCGAGGTGGTGGTCGCGTTGGGCCGTCCCGACCTCGGGCCGCGCCTCTACCTCGGCGGCGGTCTCATGGCACTCGCCAGCTTCTACGGGCTGGCCAGGCTTGTCGACGGCGCCGATGCGGCAACCGTCCACCTGCGTCAGCGGCGCTACGACGCGACGGCCGTTCTCGTCGCCGTTTCGTTGATCGTCGTCACGCCGGTCCTGCGGTGGGTCTGGCGGATCGATTACGTCGAAGTCGTATGGACGCTGTCAGCGCTTCCTGGGGGCGTCTGTGGATTGTTCTTCGCCCGTGCCTGCGTGCGAGAGCTGCGCGCCGGGAGTGTTTCGATCCGGGAAAAGCTGACTTTCGCCATCCTGCTGGCCTTCTCCACCTACTGGTTGGTCTCGATGACGATCATGGTCGGCCGCGCGCTCGCCGGTACGCCGCCGAGCGAGCCGGGCAAGGTGTGGGCTGTCGCGGCCGTCCTCGGGTTCTCCGCCGTAACCCTGCTGACCATGATTCCCGTGGTCACGGCGCTGCTGGCGCGGACGGGATGGGATCGGACCGGCCGGGACTGCCGTCGACTGCGGCCGCTGTGGCGAGACCTCACCGCCGTGGTCCCGGAAGTGGTTTTGGCGGAGGACCATTCCGCGCCGAGAGAGGCCTCCTCCCGGCTCTATCGGATGACCGTCGAGATCTGGGACGCGTTGCTGCACTTGAAGCCATATGTACCCACTTTGCCCGAGGCCGGCTCGCCCGCCGGTCTCGACGATGCGCGTCGCTCTGCCCTCCAGGTCGCGCTGGCCGTGCGAGCCAAACGCGACGGTGGCGCACCCGCTCCCGGCTCCATCGCCGCGGGCGCGGCGCAGGGTGAGGCTCGCGATCGCGCGGCGGAGTTCCGGTTCCTGCTCGAATTGGCGCGTGTATGGCCGGAAGCTGTCGCGACCGTGCGCGATCGGTCGAATACGGCGCGCAGGCCCGCGATCGCCGCGGTATTCCGATAGCTGGGACGCGCCTCGGCGACACGGCAATCGACCGACATGATCGTCCTGTCCGGGCCGACCGGATCCGCTTCTACCGCAGGTATCCCGGTCGGTACGGCCACCGGATCGGTCGTTCGCGTCATGCGGCCGGTCCGACTGCCGGGTGCGGGCACGACCGGTGATCAGCCCCCGCGGTGCTCGCACACGCGACCCGTGCGCGAGCACCGATGCGGCGGATCACTGCGCGGTGACGGGCTCCTGGCGGGTCTCGTGGCGCAGGCCGACGGACATGATGTCGGACGGTTCGTCGAGTTCGATGCGGTGCCAGCGGTTGCGGGGGACGACGAACGCGGTGCCCGCGGTGAGGCGCACCATCGTCTCGTCGTCGCCCGCGTGCTCAGGTCGCAGGTAGAGACGCAACGCGCCGGTCAGGCAGCACACCGCTTCGTCGCTGCCGGGATGGACTTCCCAGTGGTCGGCGTGCACATCGGCATCGGATTCGACGTGGAACGTGGCGAGCTGCCAGTCGCCGTCGCCGGTGCTCATCCGGCGTTCACCGGCTGCTACATGGCCGTCGTGGCCGAAATGGATGGCGCGGCCGAACAAATCGATCGGGGTCTGGTTCATGATGCTTCCTCTCATTGGGATGGATGAAACTTCTCGGGCTGACCAAGTGCGGTGCCGGAACGAAATGGGGGAGTGGACCGCCGTATTTCGTGGATTTCATGGGCACGCGGGGGAAAACCCGGCGATCACATCGTCTTTCGGCCGCATCAGGTCTGCTCTGGGCGTGGAAATCGTGCGGTGCGTCCTCGGCAGGACAGTCGCGGCGACGACGCTCGCCACGGCGAAAAGTCCCGCCGCGCAGCACAGCGCGAGGGCGTAACCGTCGTTCAGCGCCGCGGGCGCGACGCTGTCTCCGGTGCGCGTCGCCGCGACGGTGGCGAGTGCGGCCACCCCGACACACCCGCCGAGCTGCCGCGCGCTGTTGAAGGCCCCGGAAGCCATTCCCGCTTCGTGGGGCGCGACGCCCATGTTCGCGGCGGCGGCCACGGGAGCCAGGCACAGTCCGAGGCCGAAGCCGCCCAACAGCGAGGGACCCAGTACGTCGGTGAGGAAGCTGCCGTCGGCACTGATGAAAGCGAACCAGCCGATACCCGCCGTGGTGAGCACCCCGCCGATGACGAGTGCCGCTTTCGGGGACCGGCGGCCGCTCACGCGAGTGGCCACCACCGTCCCGGCGATGACACTGAGCGAGAACGGTACGAAAGCCGCGCCCGCCGCGCCCGCGCTCATGCCCAGGACCTGCTGCTGATACAGCGACAGCAGATAGAACGCGCTGAATTGGCCCGCCGCGGCCAAGAACACGAATACGTTCGCTCCGGCCACCCAGCGGTTGCCGAACAGTCCGAGCCGAACCAATGGTGTCGATGTGCGCGCCTCGACCGCGAGAAAAGCCGCGAGCAGGATCGCACCCGCCCCGAGCGTGAGGGCTGTGGCGGCGGAGAACCAACCGTGGTGTTCGGTCCGCACCACGCCGACCACCAGCAAACCTATTCCACCGGTGGCCAGGACGGCGCCCGGCACATCGATCCGCGCTCGCCCGCTCACTCGATCGGCCGCCACACCGGCCACCGCCGCGACCGATGCGACCACCACGATCGGGACGTTGACGAGCATCACCCAGCGCCAGTTGGCGTACTCGGTCAGCAATCCGCCCACCAGCACGCCGATCGCGCCACCCGCCGCGTTCACCGCGCTCCACACGCCGAGCGCTCGCACCCGGGCGGGACCTTCCGGAAATGTCGTGGTCAACGTGGCCAAGGCGGCGGGCGCCACGGCCGCCGCCGCGAGTCCCTGGACGGCCCGCGCGGCGACGAGTTGCCATGGCTCCTGCGCGAACCCGCCCACCAGCGAGGCGATGCCGAACGCCACGAGCCCGCCGGTGAACAACCTGCGCCGCCCGAACAGGTCGCACGCCTTTCCACCCAGCAGCAGGAACCCGCCGAAAGTCAGCGCGTAGACGTGCACCACCCAGGCCAGATCGACCGGCGCGAAGCCCAGATCGGCGCGGATGGCCGGCAGCGCCACGTTCACCACCGCCATGTCCAACGCGACCATGAACTGCGCGACGGCCACCGCCGTCAGAGCGACGCCGGGCCGCCCGCGAGAGTTTTTATACATGTATAGAAAGTAACCGCGCGAGTCGCCCCGTGTCCACACCCGGTTCTGCGGATGGGCGAAGATGGACGGATGCCGAGTTCGTCGTCGCAGCCACAACGCACCGGTCGACCTGCGCGTATCTCCCGAGCGGAGATCCTCGCGGCGGCCGACTCGGTGATCGACGCCGAGGGCGTGGCGAAGCTGACCATGCGCCGCCTCGCCACCGAACTCGGCTGCACGCCGATGGCGCTCTACCACCATGTCCGGGACAAGGAAGACCTGCTGCGCCTACTGCTCAACGAGTACGCCGACCAGGTGGCGTGGCCGGACCTGCCGGAGGAGCCGCGCGAGCGCGTCCGCGTCGCGGCGCGCGCCATGCACGACGTGCTCGCCGCACGGCCGTGGATCGTCGAAATCCTGACCGCCGACGACCTTTTGGGCGTCTCGGCGCTCTGGGTCAGCGAATCCATCGTGGACGGATTCGTCGCGGGAGGCCTACCGCTGGACCGCGCCGCCCAGGCGTACCGCGTCATCTGGCATTACACGGCGGGCGACCTCATCGTGCGCGTCCGATCCGCTCGCAGAGCTGCGGAGGACCGCCCCACCTTCCGCGCACAGGTCTTCGCCGACCTCGACGCCGACAGCTTCCCCCGCCTGGCCGCCCTCGGTTCCGACTACCTGTCCCTGGCCGCTCAGGACACCTACGACCTGGGCCTCGCCGCGCTCATCGACGGTCTGCTCCGGTCCGCATAGCGATCGAGCCCGCCGCGACGGGCAGGCTCGAACCTCGCTTCGTTCAGAATGTCACCCGCTGATCGGGCGGCATGTACAACTTGTCGCCTTCTTTCAGCTCGAAAGCCTTGTAGAACTCGTCGAGATTGCGCACGACCTGGTTGCAGCGGAATTCGTTGGGGGAGTGGGTGTCGGTGCTGAGGTAGCGGACGGTGAGTTCTTTCGTCTGCTTCTCACGCCAGCTGCGGGCCCAGGACAGGAACATGGTGCGGTAGTCGGGATTGTCGATCCCGCGGCGCTTTTCGGCGATGCGGAAGGCGGCCAGCGTGATCTGCAGTCCGCGCAGATCGGCGAGGTTCTCGCCCAAGGTGAGTTCGCCGTTGACGTGCTGATTCGGCTCCAGCCCCTCCGGGACGAGCGCGTTGTATTGGTCGACCAATTGTTTGGCCTTGGCGTCGAACGCCGCGCGATCCTCTGGCGTCCACCAGTCGCGGCGGTTGCCGTCGCCGTCGTACTTGGAGCCCTGGTCGTCGAAGCCGTGGCCGATCTCGTGCCCGATGGTGGACCCGACCGCACCGAAATTGACCGCGGGCAGAGCGTCCTTGTCGAAGAAGGGCGGCTGAAGGTAGGCGGCCGGGAAGACGATCTGGTTGGACGTCGCGGAGTAGTAGGCGTTCACCGTTTGCGGCGACATCCCCCATTCGGTCTTGTCGACGGGGGTGCCGAGGCGCGCGAACGTCCGCTTGACCTCGAACTCGTTGATGGCGAGCAACGACTCGATCAGCTTGCCTTTGGTGATCTTCAGCTTCGAGTAGTCGACCCACTTGTCCGGATAACCGATCTTGGGATCGATCTTGTCCAGCTTCGCCAGCGATGCCGCCCTGGTGGCAGGCGACATCCAGGTCGAATTGGTGAAGTTCTCTCGGTAGGCCGCGACCACGTCGGCGAGCATCTCCTTGGCGCGATCCTTGGCTTCCGGCGGGAAATGCTTGGCCACATAAAGTTTCCCGAGCTGCTCGCCGAGCTTGTCGTCGACGATGCTCACGCCGTACTTCCAGCGTTCGGGGCGCTCGTCCTGTCCGTTGAGAATCCTGCCCTTGAAGTCGAAATTCGCGTCGTTGACGGCCTTCGGCAGATAGGGCGCGAACTCCCGCAACACGGCCAACTTCAAGTAGTCCCGCCACGTGGCGATGTCCACCTCGGTCCACAGCTGACCCGCTGCCGTGATGAAGGACGGCTGGTTGACCACGATCGTCGCGAACAACTCGCGTGGGCGGTCGGTGTTGCCCGCCAGCCACGGATCCCAGTCGAAGCCCGGGGCCAGCGCCGTCATATCGGTCCAGCTGTAGACGTTGTAGGTCGCGTCGGTGTCGCGGTTGCGTACGTTGTCCCAGTGCGCGGGGGCGATGCGCTTCTCCAGATCGAACACCCGCTGAGCGACACCGGCCGGGTCGGCCCATCCCGCGCCCGCGGCGACGCGCTCGAGGAAGATGCGGTACTGCCCGAGCACCTCGGCGTATTCGGGCTTCCGGTAGTACTGCTCCCCGAGCCCGAGTCCGGACTGGCCGACCGAGGGGATGTAAGCGTTGGAATTCTTCCGGTCGACGCCGATGCCGAGCCCGATCAGCCCGCCGATCGGCAACTCGGCCATCACCTTGGCCAGCTCCGGCTTGGTGGCCGCGCCATCGATCTTCGCGAACAGCGGCGCCAGCGGCGTCATGCCGAGCCGCTCGATCTCGTCCCAGTCCACCCTGGCGTCGTAGAGATCCCTGATCTGCTGTTCTTCCGAGCCGGGCTTCGGGTCGCGGATACCGTCGATGATCTCGCGCAACTGCTGCTCGGTGCGTTCGCCCGCCTCGCTGCCCGAGCCGTAGCTGACCTTGTCCGGCGGCAGCTGGTACTCCCGCAGCCACTTCCCGTTGACGTGCCGGTACAGGTCGTCCTGCGGCCGTATCGTCTCGTCCGCTCCGCCGAGATCGACGCCGGTCAGCGTCCTGCTCGCGGGTTCGGTGTCGTCCGAGCAGGCGACCAGCGCGGCGGCGGCCGGGACGGCTCCGAGGGCGATCAGGAAGGCACGACGATCCAGCTTCGCTGGCCGACCGGTAGATGTCACGAGAATCCTCTCCCCGACGCGGCGGTGCCGCTGGTGTACGAAGGCAGCCTTGCAGGACACGAGGCTACCGGCGCGGCGCCGGTCCGGCCCGGATTGGGAACGGGCGTCGTCGTGCGGGCCGGCGAGCACCCCCGATTTGGGAACGACCTGCGGATTCCCATACACTAGACCGGTTGCCTGCGGGAGCTGTGCCCGCAATCCGGCAGTGAACCCCCAGTGGTTGGTTCCGCGTTTCTGGCTCGAACCGAGAAAACCGCTGGCAGGCGCGCGTCCGGAGGGCGACCGACCATGCCCGTCGGGTCGGCAATCCGGCGTGCACATACGTCCAGGTCAAGGAGGACGCTGAAGTGATTCAGCAGGAGTCGCGACTGCGCGTCGCCGACAACACGGGCGCGAAGGAGATCCTTTGCATCCGCGTTCTCGGCGGTTCGTCGCGTCGCTATGCCGGTATCGGCGACATCATCGTCGCTACCGTGAAGGACGCCATCCCCGGCGGCAACGTGAAGCGGGGTGACGTCGTCAAGGCCGTCGTCGTGCGCACCACCAAGGAGCGCCGTCGTCCGGATGGTTCCTACATCAAGTTCGACGAGAACGCGGCCGTGCTCATCAAGGCGGACAACGACCCGCGCGGCACCCGCATCTTCGGCCCGGTTGGCCGCGAGCTGCGCGACAAGAAGTTCATGAAGATCGTGTCGCTGGCTCCGGAGGTGCTCTGACATGAAGGTGCACAAGGGTGACACCGTGCTCGTCATCTCGGGCAAGGACAAGGGCGCCAAGGGCAAGGTCATCCAGGCCTACCCGAAGGAGAACCGGGTTCTCGTCGAGGGCGTGAACCGGATCAAGAAGCACGTCGCGAATTCCGCCAACCAGCGCGGCGCCTCCTCGGGCGGCATCGTGACCCAGGAAGCCCCCATCCACGTCTCCAACGTGATGGTCGTCGACTCCGACGGCAAGCCGGCCCGCGTCGGCTACCGGACCGACGAGGAGAGCGGCAAGCGGGTCCGGATCTCCCGTAAGAACGGGAAGGACATCTGACATGACCACGACGGAAAAAGTGCAGCCCCGGCTGAAGCAGCGCTACCGCGAAGAGATCAAGGACGCGCTGAACAAGGAATTCTCCTACGCCAACGTGATGCAGATCCCGGGCGTGGTGAAGGTCGTCGTCAACATGGGTGTCGGCGACGCCGCCCGCGACGCGAAGCTGATCAACGGCGCCGTCGAGGACCTGGCCCTGATCACCGGTCAGAAGCCGCAGATCCGCAAGGCGACCAAGTCCATCGCGCAGTTCAAGCTGCGTGAGGGCATGCCGATCGGCGCGAAGGTCACCCTGCGCGGCGACCGCATGTGGGAGTTCCTCGACCGCCTTGTCTCCATCGCGCTGCCGCGTATCCGCGACTTCCGCGGCCTGTCGCCGAAGCAGTTCGACGGCAACGGCAACTACACGTTCGGCCTGAGCGAGCAGTCGATGTTCCACGAGATCGACGTGGACCGGATCGACCGTCCGCGTGGTATGGACATCACCGTGGTGACCACCGCGACCAACAACGAAGAAGGCCGTGCCCTGCTCAAGCACCTCGGCTTCCCGTTCAAGGAGAACTGAGCACATGGCTAAGAAAGCACTGGTCAACAAGGCCAACGCCAAGCCGAAGTTCGCTGTCCGCGCCTACACCCGCTGCCAGCGCTGCGGCCGCCCCCACGCGGTCTACCGCAAGTTCGGCCTCTGCCGCGTGTGCCTGCGCGAGATGGCGCACCGCGGCGAGCTGCCGGGCGTGCACAAGAGCTCCTGGTGAGCTGACGCTCTGCGCGTCACCAACTGAACACTGAGCGAGGGCACGGACTCCTACGAGTCCGTGCCCTCGCTCGCATCCTTGATCATGATTTCGCCACGGTTGACTAGGTAGGCTTCGGGCATGACGATCCAGTCACCGGACCACTTGCCGCACGAGATGACCGAGGAGCAGTACCGCCAACTGCCGGAGGGTGTCGCGCGTGAAATCGAGGTTGTGCACGGACACGTGATCGTCTGCGAGTCTCCGGTTCCTGAGCACAATCGCGTGGCACGCCGTTTGGCAGGCTCGATGGAGGAATTACCGAGCACCGAACCGTGCATCCGCGTCGAGACGGATATCGATGTCGTCCTCTGGCGGATACCGAAGTTCACGTTCCGCCGACCGGATGTGACGGTGTACCGCTGCTTGCCCGAGCGCGGAGCGAAGCCGGAAGCCGCTGACGCACTGATCATCGTCGAGGTGTCTTCACCGTCCACCGCCGCCGAAGACCTACTGGACAAGAAGGTTCAGTACGCCCGCGCAGGCATTCCGCTCTACCTGGTTGTCGTTCTCGACACCAAGTTCGACATCGAAGAGGTACGCGAATTCCGCCTCGACGCCCACGCCTCCGAATACCGCCTGCACCGACTGCACCGCGACGGATTCGTCCGCCTGGAGCACGTGGTGCTCGGCGACATCAGCTTCGCCGACTTGGTCCGGTAGCGCCTGGCCGACCCGACACCCGCGCCGATCTCGGCGAAGGGAGCGGCGTGGTCATCTGATGCAAGTCTGGGGAGGCTGGTGACAGCCGGTTAAGCTGTATCGACCTCGGCCGACCCGGACTGAAGTGGTATCTACAGGCGATGCGCGGGCGTCCCGAGTGCGAATTCAAAGGGGGGAAGTATGGCATTCGAAGTAGACCCGGACACGCTACGCGCGGCGGCAGGGTCTATGGCGCTGTTGCCCGACGGAATCGATCGGGCACCGCACCTGGGCGCTGAGCCCGTCGCCGGCAAGTTGAAGGGCTCGGCCGTCGGAACAGCCCTCAGTAGTAGCGATGGCAGAAGCAAGACGGCAAAAGATGTGTTGCGGGCGCGATTCAACCAGTTCTCCGCTCTGCTGGCTTTGTCTGCCGACAAGTTCCACAACACGGATGCCGACGCGGCTGATCGGCTAGCGGCGGTATCGGATATCAACTCGGGCGACCCGCACGGGGGACGGTGAGCCGTGCCCACCCCTATCGAAGTCCTGAACTGGGATGTGTCCGGGCTTCAAGCGGTTGCCGACAACGCGACCCGCATCGCGGAAGCGATCATTGCGGCATCCAATTCGATGCACGGCACGATTTCTGGCCTGGGTTGGAAAGGTGATGCGAGAATCGCGGCGGAGGGGCGCGCTGATCGGGAACAGACCCAGATGCGCGCCATTGCAATCGCTTACGATGACCTCAGCACTGCTTGTGCTGGAGCCGCTCGCGATATGGCCCACCCGATTTTCGAAATTCGCACAATTTTCCAGTATTACGTCGCGCTGCCCGTTACGGTCGGTGACGACTGGACCATCAGCGGTGTTGAGGACTGGAACGCAGAAGCGGGAGTCCAGCTTTCGAGGCTGAACGGACTGGTCTCGACACTAGAGGCGTTCGACGCACAATGGGGGGCGAAAATCTCGGCTGCCAACGACGAACTGGCGGCCATGGCGCCTGAGTCAGTGCTCGCAGCCGCCAACGCCGCGATCCAGGCCGACCGCTCCGAGGATTCTCGGGCAGACCCCGAACGCCTCCAAACCTCTGCTGCCGCGTTTCAGCAGGTATTCGGTCGGCCACCGGCCAGCCCGACCGACTGGACCACTGCGGAAGCGCTGAATCCGAAGAGCTACGACCCGAAGTATCAGGGAGTAGGACCCGAGATCCGGGTGGTTCGCATCAATCCTGTCCAGGATCAGGGGGTGGTGCGGACCAGCCAGTACATCGAGCAGCGTGATGTAACAAGCTTTCCGCCGACGAATCGGGATATGGGTGACAATCGGATGGCTGATCCGAACTTCGATCCCGAACACACACGCGTCGCTACGTATGTGGACTACGAGAACGGCATCGTCGTCATCCGGCAGAATCCATCGGTCGATCAAAACCCCGACGGGAGTCCTGGTGTGTCGAAGGTCGGCGCTCCCGAGGCGACCGTGTGACAGACGGATGACGGTACGGTGCGTATCCGCTATGACGCAGCCAATCCGTTCGCGCCCGACATAGCCAGGAATCCTCCTGGACCCCTGTCGGAACATCCGATCTCGGTCAATGGCGACCTGGTGTTCGTCCCCGGCCAGGACGGTGTCCGAATACAAGGCTCTCGATCGGACTACCCCTCCCTCGAGTCATATCAAGACCGTCCGGATGGCAGCACACGGACCATCACTGTGGATCCGGCGGCGTCAGGCCGTTCCTGGGGGCCAGGTGTGAACCTGCCTTTCCATCATGAGCTTCCCGGTACCGATCCGAACATCTTCGATCAGTTCAGGACATACCAGGAATACCCGGGGGACCAGCCCCCCGGATTCCCTGTGACGACCGACCTTCCAGGGACCGCCGCCGGGACGCCGGACAAGCCGCCCTCGGTCCGCACGATTACCGAAGGCGATCATCCGTTGGGCCGGTAGGCCCCGCAATCCGAATCAGCAACGAGGGCTGCGGCTCCTGAGTCCAGAGAAAGGTGAATGATGGTCGGCCTCCGTGTTTTGCGGACAGGCTCTGGGTATTGGACCGCCGCGACCTGGACGACTTCGCTGTGGTTCGTTCCCCAGTTGCTCGCGCTAGCAGTCGCGATGGCGGTGATCTACCAGGATCGCAACGAGCCGCCTGTCGGCTGTTATCTGGTCGTGTCCGGTGTCGGTGTGCTCATCGGAGGCGGACTGGCTTTGTCCAGTTCTCCGAGTAGGAGAGGTGTCGCGCTCGGGCTGCTCACCGCAGCCGCCCTGCTGCTCTGCGTACCAGCACTGCGGTTCTTTCCCTTGGCTTTGCCGCTGGCGGTGATCTGGTTCGCGGCCGCTTCCGCCGACGAAGACGCTAGTTCGTTGTCCCGATTCGGCCGCCCATTCTTCGCCGGATGCTCCGTGGCCATGCTTGTCAACGGGATTCCCTTGATCGCCACGGTGTACTATTTGCTCTTCCTCTATGCCTTTGTCTTTGCCGCTGAGCTGGCGTTAGTCGCAATCCTGTTCCTTTTGAAGGGCAAGGCTCGGCAGTTCGGAACGGGAATCGCGATCTCTTGGTTGGGGCTGGGTCTTTCGATCCTCGCATCACTTCCTCTGTGGTGATACCGACCGTGTAGCTGCGGCTGGTTCTGTTCGACTGCTGGGCCGCGTTCGGCAGCGTGATCAGGCCGAAACCCGGTCGGCGGCGAGGAAATCGTTGATAAAGCCCTGCGCCCGGTTCTCCAGGTCGGCGTAGTGGGCCTGGCGCGCCGCGCCGGTGAGGGCTTCGTCGAGCAGCAGGTTGCCCGCGGCATCCAGGCGCTGCCGCTTTTCTTCCGCGCCGGGCAGCAGCCCCACCGTTGACTGCGTGAGACCGCAGTAGTAGGCGATACCGTCGTCGAGTTGTGCGCTGAGCGCATCCTGCATCGGTCCGACGAGCGCGTCGTCGTCTGCCACGCCCGCCAGGCCCAGCCACAGCATCCGCTTGCCTGCGAGCCGGGGTTTGCTGCGCCCGTAGGCGAATCCGTAGTTCCACACCCGATCGATCCAGCCCTTCAGAATCGCCGGGACCTGCATCCAGTACACCGGGAACACCGCGACGATCACCTCGGCGTCGAGGATGCGCCGCATATGGCTCTCGACTTCGGGGGAGTAGGCCTTCTCCCGGTTGCCCCATTCCGGGAGGTCGGCGGCGGTCATCCGGGGATCGAAGTTCTCGGCGTGCAGGTCAAGAAGATCGATCCGGTAGCCGGCCGCGGTGAGCCGCCGGATGGTCAGTGCGGCGATATGGGCGGTCAGCGAATCGGGCCGGGGATGGGCGACGACGACCAGCGCGGTGCGGGTGATCGCGGTGTCCACGGTCGGGTTGTGCGGCAAGGTGGCCTCCACTGTGGGTCCGGAGTTCCGGACGATCGGTTGTTCGGTCCGGACTTCATTCCATACCGTGACCAGTGGACGATCTATGGCTGAAGATCTACATCTGATAGGAGTTCGTCTACTCTCGATGGTGTGGATCCTCTGAGCAAACTGCTGGGCGGTATACGCGCCGAGGGAGCTGTGCTCACCACCGCGGTCTTGGAAGCACCGTGGAGCATCCGATTCGCCGACGAGGCGCCGTTGACCATGGTCACCGTGCTGCGCGGTGCGGGGACACTGCTGCTGCCGGGCGGTCTCGAACGCCGGATCACTATGGGGGACACCGCGATCGTGCGCGGTCCGCAACCGTTCGTTCTCGTCGACCGCGCCGATACTGTCGGCCTGCCGCACGAGGAATACCAGGTCGCCTGCTTCGCGCCGGACGCGAAATGCGATCCCGCGCTCGATCGCGGTCGCTGGGAGAACGACCTCACCGGTGAGACCGCTCTGATCGTCGGCGCCTATCGGGCTTCCGGCCGACGCCACGAACGTCTGCTGCGTGCGCTACCGCCAGTCCTGGTGGTGACCGACGACGTGGAGGTGTGCGCGTGGATGGAGTCGGTCGCCGCCGATGCCGCCCGGCGTCCGGCCGGAGCGCAGGCGATGATGGACCGGCTGCTCGACTGGGCGCTGGTCTGCACGCTGCGCGACTGGTTCGATGAACTGGACGCTGACGCGCCGGGGTGGTATCGAGGGCCGGCCGATCCGGTGGTCGGGCCGGCGTTGGAGGCCATGCACGGAAAGCCCTCCACTGGTTGGACGGTCGCGTCGCTGGCCGCCGAGGCGGGGGTATCCCGGGCGCTCTTCGCACGGCGGTTCTCCGAGGTCATGGGCCAGTCGCCGCTGGCGTACCTCACCGAATGCCGGATGGATGAGGCGGAGGAACTACTGGCTGACCGGAGTCTCACCGTGGCGCAGGTGGCGAAGGCCGTCGGCTATGCGGACGCTTTCGGTTTCAGCGCGGCGTTCAAGCGACTTCGAGGTATCCGCCCCACTGATTTCCGCGCTGCCACCACCGGTCTCGGAGCGTGAACCGGTTCCGCCGCTTCGAGACCGACTCAGCGCGTTCTTGATCGGCAGAGCCGAGTGAAAACTTCCGACGTCGTCGATGCAGAGGTGGCGATCACCCGTCTCGATTCGGAGGCGGGGGAGCACGTGGTGCTCGGCGACATCAGCTTCGCCGACCCGGTTTGGTAGTCGCTGGCTCGGCCAACCTGTCCGCACCGAAAGCACTGGTCAGGGGTCGCGTGGTAGCGGCGGGGTAGTACAGGTATCCGCCGCTACCGCACCGGCCTCATGCCTTGATGAAATCGAGGATGTCGGCATTGAGCTGCGTGGCGTGCGAGATCATGATGCCGTGTCCGGTCGCCGGGTATTCCTTGTAGGTGCTGCCCGGAATCAGATCCTTGATCACCCGACCGCAGAGGTCGATGGGAGCCGAGGCGTCGGCGTCACCGTGGATGACCAGCGTAGGCACGGTGAGTGCGCGCAACTCGTCGCGGAAGTCGGCGTGGTAGATCGCATTCATGATCTCGTCCGCGGCGAGAAGTGAACAGTCCATGCACTTCTGCACCATCCACGCGATCCGCGCCGAGGACACCTGGTTGCCCAGATGCGTCGCGAAGAACGCCTGCGCGTTCTGTTCCATCCACAGCGGCCGATCCGCGGCGCGGGCCGCGCCCACCGCATCGAAGACGGCCTTCGGCACGCCGTTCGGATTGTCCTCGGCCTGCGCGAAATACGGCATCGTCACCGATACCAGCGCGACCCGGCTGATCCGATCGCTGCTGTACCGGGTCAGATACCGGACGATCTCACCGCCCGCCATCGAATGCGCGACCACGGTGACTTCGCGCAGATCGAGATGGTCCAGGAATGCGGCCAGATCCGCGGCCAGCGTGTCGTAGTCGTACCCGTGCCCGACCCAGTCCGACTTGCCGTGTCCACGCCGGTCATACGACAGGCACCGCAGGCCCTGCTTGGACAGCGGCAGCATTTGCAGCTCCCAGGAAGTGCTGCTCAACCAGCCACCGGCCAGGAAGAGCACCGGCTGTCCGGAACCCCAGTCCTGGTAGTGCAGTGTGGTGCCGTCGTGCGATTCGAAGTAGGGCATCGTTTTCTCCAATCCTCGGATACCTGATCATCATCTCGGATCCTGATAATGAAGTCGATTACCTCTCGGGTAAGTGCCCTTCGACACCTGAAACCCCGAGCGAGGGCACGGACTCCTACGAGTCCCGTGCCCTCGCTCGAGTTCGGGGCAGTGGTTGTTCGGTGTTCCGCTTCCGGGGGAGCGCCGTTTTCGCGTTCAGCCCTGTCGGGCAGCGCTTTTCCCGTCGCCATGCTCGGAGTACCTTGTCGGTGGGACTGTTCGGTGGCAGAGGGGGCAGAGGGTTGGTCGGGGAGCAGCCAGCGCTGTCGGTCGATACCGATGCAGTCGAAGCTGTGGGGCGCTTGGCCTTCGATGTCGCCACTCAGTGCCGGGACGGGTATTCGGCCTTGGAGACCGATGTCCGGGACATGCTGGAGAGCTGGACCGGTAGCAACGCGGGCGCTTTCGCGGCCGGGTGGGAAGAGTTCCATCAAGGGGCGGTGCAGGTGTGGGATGCGCTGTTCGAGCTGGCGGAGAAGCTGGGAATCACCGCGGACACCGTGCGCGGCGCCGATCAATCATTCGCGGCGGGCGTCAGCTCGCTCGATCTGCCCTGAGGGGGGACCGTATGTCCGATGAACAGGCGTTCTCGGTCGATCTCGACAAACTCGAAAACTTGGCCGCCCGAATCCGCGGCTTCGCGGGGTTGCTGTCCGATCAGCTGACGGCGATCGACCAGAAAGTCAAGGAGGTCGATGCCGCGTCGGCCGGTGCGGCGATGGCGGCCTACCGCGAGGCGCACGACGAGTGGTTGGCGGGAGCCACCGACATCGCCGAAGGGCTCACCGTTTTGGAGGAGGCCGTGAAGCTCGCCCACGATGGCTATACCGGCGCTGTCGCTGAGGGATTGAGGATCCTCGGGGTATGACGGCTCTGGCTGTCGATCCGAAGGCGTACTACCAAGCGGCCACCAACTGCTTCGACGCCGCATCCGCGCTGCGGGACAGCTTTCTGTACATCTTCGCGGAGCTCTCCGAATGCGGATCGATGGCGGGCGTAGACGAGAACGGCCAGGAGTGGGCGCGTTCGTACACCACCTCCGCCTACGAGGCCGTGGGCTTCTTTCAGGACGTCCACGCCACGCTGTACGCATATGGCAGCGCCCTCAACGACATCGGCTTCACACACGCGCAAGCCGACGCCACCATGAAGGGCACACCGCAGCCCGACCGGCCGACCGACCCGGGAATGCCCGTGTTCGGCCCGTTCTCCGTCCCGGCTTCCGCTGGTGGCCCCGGCCAAGGGATCGTCGACAAGGGCATCAATATCATCAGCCACATCGGCATCCCCGTTCCCGACGGCGACACCGGAAAACTCGCCAAGGCAGCCGACGCCTGGGATCGCCTCGGCACGATCTATCAGAACACGAACGCCCGCGACAAGATCACGATCGCGGCGAGCCTGTTCGACAGTGTCACCGCCGACGACGCGGGCCACATCCGAGACGACCTCAAATCCCTTGCCAGTTCAATCGATCAACTGCTGACCGCTTGCACGCAGATCAGCCAGTCCTGCCTCGCATACAAGGACGCGCTGACGGAACTCCGCAATGAGATCAAGGGCTTCTTGGATTCTCTCGTCCAAGAGCTTGCCATCGACGCCGCGATCACCGTGGGCCTGTCGCTGATCAGCTTCGGAGCGGGAGCGGTCACCGCCGCCAAGGCTCTGGACTCGGTGCGGAAATGGGCCGGGAAGATCAAAGACGGCATCATCGCCTGGCGTGCGCGCAAGGCCCTCCAGATCGCGGGGATCCGCCAGGAGGCGAAGGACGCCGCCGTCAAGGCCAGGAAAGTGGTTACCGACCTGCGCGATCGACTGCGCGGGAAACGCGCCGGTGATGTGACCAGTGCCCCTAAACCACCGTCTAAGGCGATCGTAGACGAGAAGAAGTACGAGTATCTCTTCGGTAGGGCGGCGGAAGACGCGCACAACTCTCCAAGATCGTTGCAGAATCTCTCCCAATTGAACCGTGTAGGAGTTTTCGACAACCAGGCTGGAAGGGAACTGCTCAATAGTCATTTCGACGAGGTCGTCCGCACTGACAGTAATATCGCGAGAACCTTCTCGAATGATTATGGAGACTTCCAAGTACGGGAGTCGCTGTTCGTCGGTCCGAACGGTATTCTAAAGTTTGAAACAACATGGCAAGTGACGCCGGAAGGCTTACGCTTGACAACTGTGATTCCGAAGGGTGGAGGAGCGTAGTGGCCGATCATGAGTTCATTGAGCCGGAAGAGTCGGAGTTCTTGGAGGCTTTCGGGGCCGATCGTGTAGCCATCCCCGGAGCTACTGCTTCCTTTGTGGTGAGTATAGACTCCGACGAGAGAAACGAACTGGAATTATCATACGATGTAATAGCGCGATCCGCGCGAGTGCGTTGGTTACAGGACTCGATGCTCGTGGTGGATATTTTCCGAGAACAGGTGAACCGTATTTCGGTCGAAGGCGGCGGGGTGATCAAAATCTCGACTAGTGGAGTCGATCTTTCGGGCGAATTAGCTGTAGAGGTGTATCCGATCCGGATCAGAGATGTGTCGTTGACCCGGTGAATTCTGTCGGTCGTATGCTGCTCGCGTGGAACGCTGTCGGAGACAGGATTTCTACATCTGTCGACATAGCATCGATAATGTCTTGGCTGCGTACCTGAGGAGATTGCATAGTGGACACCCATGCTGCCGATGCTGAACTGTCGTCGATACTGGCGCGCTCTAGGAGTGGTGACAATGCTGTAAGAAACGCAGCAATACCTGACCTCGGGCGAAATATCCACTCCAGCAGTGTGCGGCGACGACTCCAAGAAATAATGGTTGATGACGCGATCGTGACCATGCGAGTCGACGCGGCTGAGCAACTTGTCCGTTTCGGTGGCGAAAATGAATTATTGGCGGTCTTGACTGAACTGGGTCGACGCCGAAACGACCCTGATATTGACTATACAGCCTACATGTTGAGCGAGCTCGCGATCTTCGGAGAGTTTCCCCTCCTGCGCAATGCTCTGGCTATAGATCAATCCAGATTGTCACCTGATGCGAGAATAGGTTTGAGTAGCCTGCGGGAGCTACTGAAACAAATGGCAAGCCGGAATGTATGTCCGCGTAGTCAGATAGTGCATCATGTCGCGTCGGATGGCGCAGTGCACGTGCAGGGATTGACGAAGCTGGCCGGGCCTGCGGCACCGGGCGAGATTTCGTGATAGGAGCAGTGTGAAATTAGCGCGGGTGCTGCCTGGTTCGCACTCGGCGGACTGGAAGGTGCGTGAGGGTGCTGCTACCGAACTCGGGAAAATGCTCCCGTCGGAGCAAATAATCCAACGACGTCCGAACTTCTCGGTGACGATGACATGGCAGTAGAGCTGGAAGCGACTGAGACGCTGGCTCGTTTCGGTGGCCGAGCTGGACTCGTGGCCATCCTCGGCGAGTTGGGGCAACGCGTCGACGATCCCGATTCTGACTACATCGCCTACCGTCTGCGAGAGTTGCAGACCAACGATCGGATACCGATCCTACAGGATTCTCGTAAGATCATGAATCTATCTAGAACTGGGTTCTCCGGTGACGCGAGATTACTGGGACTATTCGCTCCTTTCTAATCTGTACCTCGAGGACAGCTACGTCCTCGACGTCATCGAGCGGCCTGGAGAAGTCGTGTTCGTCCTTGAAGTTGCGCTGACGCCCGAGCATTCGAGGTATCGCGCCCCGAGCCCCTGGGAGCGGTATTGCCATATCCGTGGCGACCTCGCATTCGTGAAAGTGCGTCGTGTCGAATGGCTGGAGCGATCTTTCCAGAAGTATAAGGATGCGTCAGGATCGGAAGATCTGGGAAACATAGATGTATTGACCAACACTGACGGGGTGTATTACATGGAGGGCGATTGGGGGAAGGTGCGAATCTGGAGCGACAACGATCCGCAGTTCGAATTTTCGGAGAAGCCGGAGTGAACGTTCGCGTGGGTAGGCATGGGCTCTGGGGATGGTGCTAGGGCAGGAAGGCGTATTTGTCGTGATCGAGAAGCTGGAAGCTCGGCAGTTCGGAATGGGATCGCCATCTCCTGATCGGCCCTGGGGCTTTCCATCCCGGTGTCGCTGCCCGTGTTGTGACGCCAGGCTTGCCGTATCCGGGTGTGCAGCGTCTGCGATGTGGAGATTGAAGAGGCTACCGCCGACCCGGCTGGAGTCGTGTTGGCCTAGATGGCGTCCGGCGCTGCCATCGCGCGGCGAACCTTACATGCCTGCCGATCTTATTAAAGGTTATCTGTTAACCTTTAATAAGGAGGTGGCATGGCAAAGTTTGCGCGACGGCGGTGGGCTGGCAACCTGGATGGTGGCGGCCTGTCTCGACGGGACCGTGGCTCTGGCACATACAAGGTGTACCTGCCCGATTCGCTGACTGGTCGCCGCATCGTCTTGACCAGCGAGACCGCTGCCGACGTGGTCGACGCGGAGGTGGCGATAGCTCGTCTCGATACCGAGGCGGTAGCGCTTGTCGAGACCGAAGCGTTGTCTCGGTTGCTGCTGCGCGCCGAGGCCATCGCATCGTCACGGATCGAGGGGCTGGTGGTCGGCGCACGTCGGCTATTGCGCGCGGAGGCGGCGCGCCAGCTCGAGGGCGAATCATCAGACGTGACGGCCGCTGAGGTTCTGGCGAATATCGACGCTATGACGCTGGCCACCAGTGCGGTCGGCCGTGGTGAGCCGATCACCGAGGAAGTTCTGCTCGAAGTCCATCGGCGGTTGCTCACCGGCACCAGACTCGCACAGCACGGCGGGTGTTTTCGAGATGCGCAGAACTGGATCGGCGGCAGCTCCTTCAATCCCTGCTCGGCCGCATTCGTTCCGCCGCCCCCAGAGCTTGTCCCCGAACTTATGAAGGACTTGATCGCGTTTTGTAATAGCGACGATCTGCCTGCTGTCGCGCAAGCCGCCATCGCCCACGCGCAGTTCGAGACGATCCACCCATTTATCGACGGCAATGGCCGAACCGGTCGAGCATTGATCCATCTGATTCTGCGCCGCCGTGGCGTGGCCGAACGCGTCGTCGCGCCTGTCTCGCTCATCCTCGCCACGTGGAGCGACAGCTATATCGACGGTCTGACTCGCTTCAGGTACGTCGGTGCGCCCGATTCCCAACAGGCCACCGACGACTTGAACATCTGGGTGGCGCGCTTCGCCGCGGCCTGTACTCGCGCGGCGCAGGATGCGACCGCTTTCGAGATCAAAGCTGCTGAACTGCAGAGATCGTGGCGAGATCGAGTGGCGCCGGTACGGGCGAACTCCGCGCTGGATCTGCTGCTCGGCAAACTGGTCGGAGCTCCGATCCTCACCGTGGCCACAGCGGCGACGCTGACCGGGCGCAGCTTTCCGGCCGCGAACGCCGCCGTACAGCGCCTGGCCGAAGCTGGAATCCTGCGTCAGCTCACCGTCGGGCGACGCAACAGGGCCTTCGAGTCGCCGGAGGCGATCAGCGTTTTCACCGCCTTGGAACGGCGTCTTGCCAGCCCGGAGGGTGACACACGAACATCAGACCCAGCACGCCCGGTGCCGTCGAGGAAGATGCAGTCCGGCGGTTGACCTGCGGCCGACGAGGGCGCCGGCTCTCCCGATTCGAGCGCCCGCGTGCTCTCAGGACGTCAGTGTCATCACGGACGGCTCGTCGTTCGACATGGAGTTGGCTGCTGTTGGGCTAATCGTCCGGCGCTCAGGGGACGATCCGAGGGGCACGGAAGACGTTCAGCGGCGGTTGAATTCGCCGTCTTTGGTTGCGGACAGGAAGGTGTCCCAGGCGGCGGGGTTGAATCTCAGGGCTGGTCCGGTCGGGTTCTTGGTGTCGCGCATGCCGATCGTGCCGTCGTTCAGGTGGGCGATCTCTACGCATTGGCCGTTGGAGGCGCTGTGGCTGCTCTTGAACCAGCGGGCTTCGGATAGGTCAGCGGTCACCGTCATAACTCCTTGCTACCCGGCGGAGCAGGTCTCGCGAGGTCTTCTCGTCCAGCGCCGTCTGGCGGATGGCTTCGGCCATTTCAGTGTAACGCTGGACTATTTCTGGTCTTTCGAGATAGAGATCGCTACTCATCCCGCCGTCTAGATAGACGACTGGGGGTTCGATCGGCGATCCCTTGCTGTTGGTGCCGAAGTCCAAGAGAACAAACGAGCCATGCAAGATGCCGCGTGTGTATCCGGCCGAATACGGGTGGATGCGCAGCGTGACGTTGGGTCGAGTGCTGACATCGGCCAGGTAGCGATGTTGGTTGGCCATCACTTTCGAGCCGCCGACCATCCGGTACAGCGCTGCTTCATCCAGAAGCACGTGAAGGTCGACGGGGCGGGTCTTTCGGGTGACAGCCACCTGCCTGTTGAGGCGGACCCGCACGCGGTGTTCGATTTCCTCGGGAGAGCCGTCGTGCAGAAACGCGCCGATCAAGGCTCGGGCATAGTCAGCGGTCTGTAGCAGTCCAGGCACCTGGACCTCGTAAGACGTCAGCCGCTGGGCCGATCGCTCCATGCCGACGTACATGTTGAAGGCATCCGAGAACAGTCCGCCGAGCGGAGTGATGCCGTCCTCGTCGCGCGCCGTAGCCGCGCGCGACGCCAGCCCCACCGCCTGTTCGGTCTGCTCGGCCTTCACCTCGTACAGCATGCACAGTTCGCGTACGTCCTGGCGGCGCGGCTTCACCGCCCGTCCGGTTTCGAGGCGTTGTAACCCGTTGAAGCTGAGCTGAACTTCCTTCGCGGCGACGGCGATCGTCAGTCCGCAGCCCTCGCGCGCTTCGCGCAGAAATCTACCGAGCTGGCGGCGCAGCAGCGTCGGCGACTCGATTTCGGTCATCGGCTTTCCCCCAGATGAATGAATCCAGCACACGGTCTGAACTGCATCCATTGATACCCCAGAAGTCGATGCTGTCCAGGGCTTTCGGAGAAGTTGTCGGGAATACGCGAATCAGGTCGAAGTGGGCGGTGCCCGGCTGGTGTGCTTTGCGTGCGCCAGGTCGCTGAACAGGACTTTCTCGATTCCAAGCGGCAGGCGTTCCGCGATAGGGCGCACTTCCGACTCACTCGACGGCAGGGGAAGCCAATGCAAGAAGGCTTGTTTCGGGACACTCCCACCACCAGGTGCGGGTTCTACCGCCGTATCGGCGGACTCGCGGCAGGCGTGGACCCGCACAGCGGACGCATCACGGTCCCGGCTGGCAGCGTATGGGGATTGGGGATGGCGGCGTATCTCGGCCACGAGGTCCGCGAGGAACTGCGGCGGCGGGGAAGCGCTACCGGACCGATCGTGTCCTACCCGAGGTCGGGCTGCTGGGTCTTTCTCGTGCGTCCCGATCTTCCGGACTCGACCGCTGCGTTCGCCCAGTTGTATCGGGCTGGTGTCACGGTTTACGCCCACGGCCGGGTGATCGCGTTGCCGTCGCCGGCCGACCGGCCTCCTGTGGTACGGCGTTGGGTCGAGCCGCCTCGGGACGGTTTCCGGCCCTCGGCGATGGTGGTGGTCGCGGCGATCGGCCGATTCCTTCCGCCGCGAGCGATCAACCTGTCCGCGCTCGGCGTCTCCGGAGTTTCGACCCGGGCCAGGGGAGTTCGGTGACAACCGATCCCCGGCGTCCACTGAGCGCCAACGAGGTTCGTGCGCGGCGCCTGCCGGGCACCCGCGCATTTTTCGACATCTTCAACGCCCGCGTCGAGCCGGCGGACGCGCTGATGGTATCGGCCGTGGGGCTGCTCGGCGTGTGGGTCCGGCATTACGAGACCCGCAAGCCCGGCCGTCCGATGAGCCAGCGGTTGGCCTATTTGATGGACCTGCATATCTGGGCCATCGACCGATATGTGGAAGACCTGCTCGAAACGGCGGGTCACCGGCCTGCCGCGGACGCCGAGGAGACGCATTACTCCTACGGCGAGATGGTCAGCCTGCTCACCGCGGATTTCGTGCGCTGCCGCCGAGAGGAACGGCAACCCGGCGGCATCACCGAGGACCAGATTCTCCACCACGTGCGGCACTGGGACGGGTTCAACGCCATGGTGGACGCGGTAGCCGCCGGGCGAGTGCGCCCGAAGATTCCGCACAGGGCGCGGCCCGCGTCTCCGGCTGCCGAACCGCAGGAGAGGGTGTGACCACCCCCCGCCCAGAGGAGCCCGATGTCCACCTGCGCGTCCTGCTCGGCGGCCTGAGTCTCGACTTCGCCGCTTGCCATACCGCAGCCGTGCGGTTCATCAAGGAGTGGCGTGGCGCGATCACCCCGTGCGACGGGGCCGCGAGTGGCACACCGTCGAGAGGCTCACTCGGCCGATGGCGCGGTGGTGTGCCACTCGCGGACGCCGCGTGTCATCGGCGGTCCGGATTGTCATGGAGGTCACCGGCGAGGATGTCGTCGACGCGTGCGGCAAGCGTGGGATCGCCGCTGGCGAAACGGTTCAGGCGTAGAGGCCGCGATCGGCGGACCCGCATCGCGGCCAGGTGAATAGCGTCGCGAAGGATATCCGCACTGCTGACGCCCGTCCGCATTGCCGCGTCCTCGATGACGGCCAAGTCGGCAGTATCAGCGTGGACCGTGATTCGCTCGAGAGGCATATGCACACTGTGGCAGAGGTGCGCGAAGCTATCGCGAGCCATATGGGAGGCGGTTCATTTCGGCTCTGTGCGAGGGGACGAACGCCGGAAGCCGGGCGCAGCGAGCGCTACGCCGCGCTGGTGTGCGGCGTGAAATTGACGCGCGCGTCGTCGGCGTCGATGGCGATGTTCAGCGAAGCGTCCAGGGCTCGTGCCAGCTTTGTCAGTAGCGGAAGGGTGGGGATGGCGTCGGATCCCTCGATTCGGGAGATCTTCGCCTGCGTCAGTCCCGCCCGGGCGGCGAGTTCGGCTTGGTGAGGCCGAGCTCCGTGCGGCGGTTGTATACGGGGCGGCGAGTTCCATGGCCGGTCGGATTTCATGACGCACTTCGCTGACGGCCTCGGGCTCGGTCAGTCCCTGGTCTCTACCGTCTTCCATCGACTATGGGACATCACTGCCCTCCCTTCTCGACCGACCTGCGCGTCAGAATTCCAGCTCGGACCAGGGGATGTGGATGGGGAACGGGAATCCGATGGTGATGGCATCGGAGTTCTTCGGGGACCACTCGTCCGTTACGAGGTAGTTGGCCGTGCGCAAGGGGTGCACGCCGGGCGGAAGCAGCTTGCCGTGGGTCGTCTCCAGCGCGAAAGCGCGGACCATCTCGATGGCACTCCTCTCGCGTTCCAGCGCCACCTCCCAGTACATGGGGATGCCTGCCCTGGCATAACGCGCCTGCTTGGCGTACATGTCGGTCTGAGTGTTCGACGGAGAAAGGACCTCGCCGACCAGCAGCACATCGGCAGCGCGGACATCCTGGTAGGGGCGCGGGAGGCAGCGGTGTATCAGGAAGTCCGGCGTGACGAAGTCCGACTTTTCTGATTCACCGAAGAAAACGTTGGTTTCTGTGTGGACCCTCCAGCATTGTTGCGGGTCCGCCGCCATGTTTTCACGGGCGCACCGACGCAGTCCGCTCCACAGCAGGTTGGTGAATTCTTGATGTTCGGCAGGCCCCCGTCGTAGCCAGACGACACGCCCGTCCCACAGTTCGATCTGTCCGGCGATCTCTTCGGGCAGTTGTTCGAGTTCCTCCCAGGTCATGCACTCCGGGAGATCGGGACGTTCGCCGCGCGGACTTGCCATGGCTTCATGTTAGCCGGGTCACGGGCTGTTTCCGCTGGTCATGAGTCCAGCGAATCGGGCACCTCACACACCCCGATTTTGCCCCAGTCAACCCCTTGCCTACACTAGAGCGGTTGCCTGGGCACCTCCATGCCCGCATGCGTGCGCTCGGGCGATCGAAACTCATCCGGTCGGCAAGGGTCGGCCGGACCATCCGAATTGTCGTAGGCCCACGGCCGCCATGCGTGCATGGCGGCGCTGTATGGGAACCGCGGCGAGAAAGGTGTCTAGGTCGAACCATGACCATGACTGATCCGATCGCAGACTTCCTGACACGTCTGCGCAACGCCAACTCGGCGTACCACGATCAGGTGAAGGCTCCGCACTCGAAGCTCAAGGCGAACATCGCCGAGATCCTCAAGCGCGAGGGTTACATCGCCGACTACCGGACCGAGGACGCACAGGTGGGCAAGACGCTCATCGTCGACCTCAAGTACGGCCCGAGCCGTGAGCGCAGCCTCGCCGGCGTGCGCCGCGTCTCCAAGCCCGGTCTGCGCGTGTACGCGAAATCCACCAACCTGCCCAAGGTGCTCGGCGGCCTCGGCGTGGCGATCATCTCCACGTCCTCCGGCCTGCTGACCGACAAGCAGGCGGCCAAGCAGGGCGTGGGCGGCGAAGTCCTCGCTTACGTCTGGTAAGGGAGGTCAGGACAATGTCGCGTATTGGTAAGAAGCCCATCGCAATCCCCGCTGGCGTCGACATCACCATCGACGGCCAGGACATCTCGGTGAAGGGGCCCAAGGGCACCCTGTCGCTCACCGTCGCCGAGCCGATCACCGTCGCCAAGGGCGAGGACGGCCAGCTCGAGGTCGCCCGTCCGGACGACGAGCGCCGCAGCCGCGCGCTGCACGGCCTGACCCGCACTCTGGTGTCGAACATGGTCGTCGGCGTGACCCAGGGCTACGAGAAGAAGATGGAAATCTTCGGCGTCGGTTACCGCGTCGCGCTGAAGGGCCAGAACCTCGAGTTCGCCCTCGGCTACAGCCACCCGGTGCCGATCGAGGCCCCCGAGGGGATCACGTTCGCGGTGGAGTCGCCCACCAAGTTCTCCGTGTCCGGAATCGACAAGCAGAAGGTCGGCCAGATTTCGGCGGTCATCCACGGCCTGCGCAAGCCCGACCCGTACAAGGGCAAGGGCATCCGCTACGCCGGCGAGGTCGTTCGCCGCAAGGTCGGAAAGACGGGTAAGTGATCATGGCGCAAACCGAAAACCAGAAGGCCAAGCGCATCCCCCTGGGCAAGGACGTGTCGACGCAGCGCCGTCTGTCGAAGACGCGCCGTCACTTCCGCCTGCGCAAGAAGCTCGCGGGTACCACCGAGCGTCCGCGCCTGGTGGTCAACCGCTCCTCGCGCCACCTGCACGCGCAGCTGGTCGACGACTCGGTCGGCAAGACCATCGCCGCCGCCTCGACCATCGAGGCCGACGTGCGCGCGGTGGACGGCGACAAGTCGGCCAAGAGCAAGAAGGTCGGCGCCCTGCTGGCCGAGCGTGCCAAGGCCGCCGGTGTCGAGGCCGTCGTGTTCGACCGTGGTGGTCACGACTACCACGGCCGGATCGCCGCACTGGCCGATGCCGCTCGCGAAGGTGGGTTGAAATTCTGATGATCGATAACAAGAACGGAAGGAACGTCTGATGCCGGGACGTCAGAGGCGTGACGGCGGAAGCGGACCCGCCGGACAGAATGGCAGCGCCCCCGAGGGCGGCCGCGGCGATCGTCGCGGTGGCGGCGACCGTCGGGGCGGTGGCGACCGTCGCGACAACGCCGCGGAGAAGAACCAGCTCGAGCGGGTCGTCGCGATCAACCGCGTCTCCAAGGTCGTGAAGGGTGGTCGGCGCTTCAGCTTCACCGCCCTCGTGATCGTCGGTGACGGCAACGGCCTGGTCGGCGTCGGCTACGGCAAGGCCAAGGAAGTTCCCGCGGCAATCCAGAAGGGTGTCGAAGAGGCTCGCAAGAACTTCTTCCGCGTCCCGATGATCGGCTCCACCATCACGCACCCGGTTCAGGGTGAGGCGGCCGCCGGTGTGGTCATGCTGCGTCCGGCCTCGCCGGGTACCGGTGTGATCGCCGGTGGCGCGGCTCGTGCCGTGCTGGAGTGCGCCGGTATCCACGACATTCTGGCGAAGTCGCTCGGTAGCGACAACGCCATCAACGTCGTGCACGCGACTGTCACTGCCCTCAAGCAGCTGCAGCGTCCGGAAGAGGTCGCGGCCCGCCGTGGCCTGCCGCTCGAGGACGTCGCCCCTGCCGGCATGCTGCGTGCGCGCGCTCAGGCTGCCGGAGGTGTCAAGTAATGGCAGATCTCAAGGTGACCCAGATCAAGAGTTCGATCGGCGCCAAGAAGAATCAGCGGGACAGTCTTCGGACCCTCGGTCTGCGCGGTATCCGCAAGACCGTGGTCCGCGAGGACAACGCCCAGAACCGCGGGCTGATCAACGTCGTGCGCCACCTCGTGACCGTTGAGGAGGTCTGACATGACCATCAAGTTGCATCACCTGCGTCCGGCTCCCGGCGCCAAGACCGAGAAGATCCGTGTGGGTCGCGGTGAGGGCTCCAAGGGCAAGACGGCGGGCCGTGGTACCAAGGGCACCAAGGCGCGCAAGAACGTCCCGGCCGCCTTCGAGGGTGGGCAGATGCCGATCCACATGCGGCTGCCCAAGCTGAAGGGCTTCACGAACCCGTTCCGCACGGAATACCAGGTCGTGAACGTCGGCAAGATCGCGAAGCTGTTCCCCGAGGGCGGCGAGGTCGGCAAGGCCGAGCTCGTGGCGGCCGGTGCGGTTCGCAAGAACCAGCTGGTCAAGGTCCTTGGCGATGGTGAGATCGGCGTCGCGGTCCAGGTGACCGCGGACAAGGTCACCGGCGCGGCGAAGGAGAAGATCACCGCCGCCGGTGGCACCGTCACCGAGCTGGGCTGACGGTACTCTGCATTACAGCGGCACCGGACGAGTGGAGAGCTCGTCCGGTGCCACTGTTAGAGTTCAATTGTTGTCTGCCAAGCCTCGTCGTGGTTTCGGCGTCCCTTCTGTGTCGAGCAGGGACATCGCTGAACATCCATGTCATGACCATGTCGTTCGCCAGGAGGATCAGTGCTTTCCGCCTTCGTATCGGCCTTCCGGACTCCGGACTTACGGCGGAAGATTCTCTTCACGCTGGGGTTGATCGCGTTGTACCGGCTGGGTGCCTCGCTGCCGTCCCCCGGCGTCGACTACAAGGCGGTCCAGGAGTGCATCGACCTGGTCTCGGGCGGTGAGTCCGGCGGCATCTACCAGCTGATCAACCTGTTCTCCGGTGGTGCGCTGTTGCAGCTGTCGGTCTTCGCGATCGGCATCATGCCCTACATCACCGCGAGCATCATCATCCAGCTGCTCACGGTCGTCATCCCGCGGTTCGAGGAACTGCGCAAGGAAGGCCAATCCGGCCAGACCAAGATGACGCAGTACACCAGATACCTGTCGATCGCCCTCGCGATCCTGCAGGCCACCGGCCTGGTCGCGCTCGCGGCCCGCCGCCAGCTGCTGCAGGGCTGCCAGAAGGACATCCTGGCCGACACCAGCATCTTCGGCATGATCATCATCGTGCTCGTGATGACCGCGGGCGCGGCGCTGGTGATGTGGTTCGGCGAGCAGATCACCGAGCGCGGCATCGGCAACGGTATGTCCCTGCTGATCTTCTCGGGTATCGCCGCCCGCATCCCGAGCGAGGGCAAGGCGATCCTGGACAGCCGGGGCGGCCTGGTCTTCGGGCTGGTGTGTGTCGCCGCGCTGGCGATCATCACCGCCGTGATCTTCGTCGAGCAGGGCCAGCGCCGGATCCCGGTCCAATACGCCAAGCGCGTGGTCGGCCGGAAGATGTACGGCGGCTCCTCGACCTACCTGCCGTTGAAGGTGAACCAGGCGGGCGTGATCCCGGTCATCTTCGCCTCGTCGCTGCTGTACCTGCCGAACCTGGTGGCGCAGCTGACGGGGTCGCAGAACAACCAGAACCCGAGCTGGTGGCAGGAGATCATCCAGAAATACCTGGTGAATCCCGGCAACCCGGTGTACATCGCGATCTACTTCAGCCTGATCGTGTTCTTCACCTACTTCTACGTCGCGATCACCTTCAACCCGGAGGAGCGCGCCGACGAGATGAAGAAGTTCGGCGGCTTCATCCCGGGCTACCGGCCCGGCAAGCCGACGGCCGACTACCTCAACTTCGTCCTGAGCCGTATCACCCTCCCCGGCTCGATCTATCTCGGTCTGGTAGCGGTGCTGCCGAACCTGTTCCTCGACATCGGCGCCTCCGGCGGTACCCAGAACCTTCCGTTCGGCGGTACCGCGGTGCTGATCATGGTGAGCGTCGGTTTGGACACCGTGAAGCAGATCGAAAGCCAGCTGATGAATCGAAATTACGAAGGGTTCCTCAAGTGAGAGTTGTACTGCTCGGTCCGCCGGGCGCCGGTAAAGGCACCCAGGCCGTCCTGCTGTCGGAGAAGCTGGGCGTTCCGCACATCTCCACCGGGGACCTGTTCCGCGCGAATATCAGCCAGCAGACCCCGCTGGGTCGCGAGGCGCAGAAGTACATGGACGCGGGCGACCTGGTGCCCAGCGACGTGACCAATCGCATGGTGGAGGCGCGGGTCAACGAGCCCGACGCCGCCAACGGCTTCGTCCTCGACGGCTACCCGCGCACGGTCGACCAGGCCGACGCGCTGGAGAAGATCCTCAAGCACATGAACACCTCGCTGGACGCGGTGCTGCGCTTCGTCGTCCCCGAGGACACCGTGGTCGAGCGGATGCTCGCGCGCGGCCGCGCCGACGACAACGAGAGCGTGATCCGCAACCGGCTGCGGGTGTACCGCGAGGAGACCGAGCCGCTGCTGGACCACTACGACGGCCTGGTCGTCTCGGTGGACGGCGTCGGCGAGGTCGACGACGTCAACGCGCGGGCGCTGCGCGCGCTGGGCCACTGAGCCGACTCGCGATGGAGCACTGAGGGCGGATGGTCTTCAACCGCAAGAAGAAGGTCGTGCCGTTCCGGACGGCAGGCGAATTGGATGCCATGGCGGCGGCCGGCGCGATCGTCGGCCGCGCTTTGGTGGCCGTGCGCGCGGCCGCCAAGCCGGGGGTGTCCACCGCGGAACTGGACGAGGTCGCCGAGCAGGTGATCCGGGACGCGGGCGCGGTGCCCTCCTTCAAGGGCTACCACGGCTTCCCGGCGTCCATCTGCGCATCGGTGAACGACCGCGTTGTGCACGGGATTCCGACGGCGGGGGAGATTCTCGCCGAGGGCGACCTGGTGTCCATCGACTGCGGCGCGATTCTCGACGGCTGGCACGGCGATTCGGCCTGGACGTTCGGCGTCGGCACCATCATCGAGGCCGATCGGTTGCTCAGCGAGGCGACCAAGTCGTCGATGGAGGCCGGTATCGCGGCGATGTTGCCCGGTAACCGGCTGACCGACGTCTCGCATGCCATCGAGCTGGGCACCCGGGCGGCCGAGAAGGAGCACGGGCGCGGCTACGGCATCGTCGACGGCTACGGTGGGCATGCCATCGGGCGCGAGATGCACCTCGATCCGTTCCTCGCCAACGAAGGCGAGCCCGGTAAGGGCCCGAAGCTCGTGGTGGGATCGGTGCTCGCGATCGAGCCGATGCTCACGCTCGGCACCACCCAGACGAAGGTGCTCGACGACGACTGGACCGTGGTCACCGTGGACGGCAGTCGTGCGGCACATTGGGAGCACACGGTCGCCGTCACGGAGGACGGACCCCGGATCCTGACGTTGCGTCCGGAGTAGTGCACGGCCCTCGGGCTGCCCCGGTTCGGTGACACTGCGCGGCGAGGAAACGAGCCGCACCGACGCCAGGAATCCCTGGTCGATCTCGCCGTTTCTCCGCGTGCCGACACGATGCGCCGACACGCCACCGGGCGATACCCAGCGTTCGCTGGATCGGTGACGTCGTTCCTTGCACCCGCGTCCTTCGTGTCGAGCCGAAGCGGCGGGCCCGGTCGGTGCCCGTGCGGGGTGGAACGGTTACTTTCTCCTTGTTTCGGAACTGTTCTGAACGATGCCGTCAGCGTATGGCCGGGCAGTAGCCGGTGACCTGAGTAGACCGCTACTCGAATCGACTTGGCGCACGCCGCAGTTCGCCGCTATCCGGCCTGCTCCGTGGACACCGCGACGGGGCGGGCAACGCTGTGGCCTGGCTATTTCGTGTGCGTAAGTAGCCGTTCAGTCCGCGCGGCGCAGAGTCGTTCGCAGCACCGAAGTGACTATCGGCAGATCGAATTCGCCTCCGGCCGTCTCCGGCCTCGCCAGCAGATAGGCCCTGATCCGGCCGAGCACTTCGGTCCGCTCGTCGGGGGAGATCACCACCGTGTGCGATTGCGTACCGATGGTCGCGGTCAGGGACTCTGCGGTGCGCCGATATCGGTACGGGAAGGTCGACCGTTCGAACTCGTGGTCGCGGAACAGCGGGTGACCGGGTAGCGCCACTTGTCCGCTCGGCGGCGGGGGCGTGGATACGCTGGACCCGGCCACTCTTTTCGGCGCGACCCGCTCCACGGAGCTGTCGTCGCCGAACGAACTCGCCCTTCTGTGTGCAAGGCGAGCTTTTCTTCGTAGTCGTCCGGACTCCCCATCCGTTTCACTCCACGGATGGGGAGCCGCGACGGAACCTAAGATGCGCCGGGAAGTCTCCGCACGCCCGCGCAGACCTCGGCGGCCAGGTCGTCGTAGCCGACGGCCAGTTCGGCCAAGCGCTGCCAGGCGTCCCACAGATCCCATTCCGAACTGCTGGCCAGCGCCGCGTAGGCGTTCGCGGTGAACTGGGCCAGGCGATCGATCACGGCGCCGACGGTCTCGGTGTGCACGTGCGCCGCGCCGTGGGCGGGCGGCAATTGCGTGGTGATCCAGCGATCGATGTCGTGAATCAGGCTCGCACGCAACGCGTCTATCTCGCCGAGTGATTCGTGTCCCGCGCTGAGCCTGCGTTCGTGCAACGTGGTGAGTTCGTGTGCGCAGCGCAGCATCGGGTTGCTCTCGTGCATCTCGCCTCGGCACGCTTGCAGCACTTGATGTTTCGCCGGAAGCACCGCCCCGGTGGTCATCGCCCGGCCGTTCTCGTGCAGGACCGTACAGTGTCGACGATGGACGAGCCGGAGGGACGGAAGCCGTTCTCGGGGGCCACGATCCAGTGCCGATAGTCGGCGTCGGCCACGGCGGGAGACGGCAGTGCGATCTCACCGCCGGAGGGCACGATGGAGACGTTGAGACGGAACAGTTCCGCGAACAGCCGGACGTCGTCGGGTAAGTCGGGGCGGGTGAGAAAGGTCCACCGTTTGGACCGGACGTGAGAAACAATCGGGCCCAACGCTATTCGGCGATGGGTGAGATCGTCGCGAACTTTCTGCCCCAACGCGGCGGGCATCGTGATCGCGCCGACGAATCCGGCGCGGAGGACGATTCGGCCTATCTCCGGATGGACTCCGGCGGGCAGGTCGCAGGTGTGTCGATAGTAGGCGCATCGGGCGGTCGGGGTATCCGCCAACGCCAGTTGGTCCATGGGGCCCTCGGGTAGCATCGTGTGACTTTTTCCAAGCCGCCCGGACGGCGCTGCGGCACCAGTGCTTGTGATCCGGTTCATCGTGCGGGCGTTGTCTCAGTAGAGCACTCCATGGAGCGGATCAAACATTCCGTTCAATTAGTTCTCGAGAAATTCGTTCGCCCGCCGGTTACCAGAGGGTGCGGTTACCGGTAGAGTGCGCGGCGCTGCCCCGCGTTCAACTCGGCGTACGTAATTCCTGGTCAAACGACCTGTGAAGATGCGGGGCGAGAACGCGGGGAGTTTTGTTCATCGCCGTCGCTGAGGCGTGCGCTACCTTGCCGCAAATCGGTACCGCGACAGCGCGCCTCAGGGTGTCGTGCGGAAGTACAGCACGCGGTCGCCGTGCTCGGACAACGGCGTGTCGACACTGATCTGGCGCAGGCCGCAATCCGGCAGGTAGGTGAGGTTGGCGAACACCTTCGTGTTGCCGAAGGCCGCGCGCAGCTTACTCTCCGTCGCCCGGTCGGGGTTGTACAAGGCCAGCGTCTCGAAATCGAGTGGCGCGAGCGGTTTGTCGAGGGGAGCCTGCCCGGCCGGGCGGCCGAGCGCGGCGTACTGGGTGGCCGTACCGCGCTCGTACCAGCACAACTCGTAGGCCACGTCCTCCGTGACCGTGATCGCCGCGACCGGCCAGTCCTGGGAGAGACGCAGTGCCAGTGGATGTTTCCCCACCGGAGTGAGTTCCCAGTTCAGGCTCATGACCGTCACCCAGCCGCCGTAGGGCTGGTCGATCAGCACGATGTCGTCGCCGAGGGTGGCGGAGGTGTTCAGCTTCGGATCGCGGATCTTCCACTTCGACTCGGGCGTACCGAGATAGCTCTCGCGGTCGAGGGGATAGGCGTCGTCGACGGCGTAGGCCGCGATGATCGCGGCGCGCACCTGGGCGATGGCGTCCCGTTCCGGCAGGTAGACGCTGAGCGCGCCGAAGGTTGAGCCGATCTGGACGGGCGTCGACGGCTGATCCTGCTCGGTGCCCGGCGCGAGCGGACGCAGGCCAACCAGAGCCAGCTTCCAGTTGATCTCCTCGACGGTCGACAGGTCGCCGGAGGATTTGAACATGATCTGCTGCTGGGTGAGCCGTCCGGCTCCCTCCAGGGTGCGGCAGCCCAGTTCGACCAGCGCCCGGTGCGACTTGGGCGTGAGATCCAGGTCCTGGATGCCGCAGGCGCGCAACCGGATCGACATGCTGGTGGAGGTGAACGCGGCGTACCGCTCCCGGTACATGGCGATGGCCTGCTTGCGCGACCGGCCCACCATGAGCGTGCGCAGCAGCGTGCTCAGGCTGGCCAGGTACTTGCCGGACAACTCCGGGTTCGCCGCGGCCAGGCCGGCGCGGATGCGGGCCGCCTCCTCGGTCGCGGCCACGGCGGCGTCCTGGTCCAGCCTGCCCAGCCAGACACCGCACTTGGACAGGCCGTCGGCGCACGGGCCCGCGACTTCCGGATGCGCCCGCGCCACTTGCCGGTAGACGTCACAGGCGCGCCGGATCGTCGTGGTGGCCAGTTCCCTGCGCCCGCTGTGCCGTGCCGCCTGCTCGAAGGAGCGCAGCGCGTCGTTCAATTCCCCGGCCAGGCGGGCGGTGAGCACCTGGCCCCTGGACAGCAGGCGCAGGCGGATCGCCACCGCTTCTTCGGCGGGCGCCAGCGCTTCCCTCGTGCGGTCGCGCGTCGAGCCGTTGTTCTTGGTAGCGATCAGCCCCTTGGCGAGTTCGCCGAGCGAGGTGGCCAAGCGCAATTCGGATTCGACCGTCCGGTCGAGGGCCGCATACCGATCCGCCGCGATCTGACGCTCCATCGCGTCCAGATCCATCGCGCTCCTCGTTTCCAGCATGATCCTCCGCCAACGCGCGGCAACCGCGCAACACATTCTTCTGCGCACCGAGTTTGTCACGCTTGCCGCCCGCGCGCACCTGTATCCCGCCGGGTAGACCGGGTCGTTCGGCGGTCGGCGACCCGCGCGGCGGCCGACGCGGTGGCGGAAGGCATGATCGAGGGTTGTGCGAGCCCTTCTACAGCGCGTGAGATCGGCCCGGGTGACGGTCGACGAACAGGTCGTCGGAAGGATCGATCCGGTGGCCGACGGCCTCCCGCACGGCCTGGTCGCCCTGGTCGGCGTGACGCACTCCGACACGGAGGCGACCGCGCGGGCCTTGGCCGACAAGGTATGGCGGTTGCGCATCCTCGACGGGGAGCGCTCGGCCGCGGACCTGGGCGCGCCGATTCTGGTGGTCAGCCAGTTCACGCTGTACGCGGACACGAAGAAGGGCAGGCGTCCGTCGTGGTCGGCGGCCGCGCCCGGCGCTGTCGCCGAACCACTCGTCGAGCACTTCGCGGAGGCGTTGCGCGAACTCGGCGCAACCGTGGCCACCGGGCGGTTCGGCGCGCACATGCACATCGACCTGGTGAACGACGGTCCGGTCACCCTTATGGTGGAGCTGTGAGCTGTTGTCTTGCCCCGGAAATCGTAGGCTCCGAACGCATCTGGTGATCCGCGCCGCGCTCGACCTGGGCGCGGAGTCGGACCGCAGACATCGAGGAATTTCCGTTCACGTTGACGTCACCGGTGATCAGTTATCCGCTGTTGCCGTGGCGGGAAGGACTCGAGATCGAGATGGTGCACATTGCGCACCTGCCGCCCATCTGATCGGCTCGCCGTCGTGCGCCGGATCCTCCGGCGTGCGCGGAGCGGCTCGTGAGTGCGCGCCACGATCGCGCACAAGGTGTCCTGCGATATTCGGCTACACCGGGCTCGTCGCGCGGCGGCGGGCAGCCACGGACAGCGCGGATCGTTCAGTTGTCGCCGCGTGGGGATCAGTTGTTCGGCGGCGGTGGGCGCAAAAGCGCCGGCGCGGCTACTCGCCCGACAGCGGTGACCGGCACGGGAAGTGCGGGATACCAGGTATCGGCTCTTCGCTCGAACAGCGCCCGTGACGGGCCCAGCGCGAGCGGGCCCGCGATGCGCACCAAACGGAATCCCGCCGAACGGTAGTAGGCGTGCAGATCGGTATTGGTGGTCCACGCGTCGAGCCGGACCCAGGCGCGGCCCTGCGAGCGGGCGAGCAGTCCCGCGTGCGCCAGCAGGTGATGGCCCACGCGCCGGCCCGCGAAACGCAGATCCACGATCATGTAATGGGCGATCACCGCGTCGTCGAGTTCCCATCCCGACCACAGACCGGCGTCGGCGCGGTCGTTGACCGTGATCGTTCCCGCCGGTTCGCCCGCGACCTCGGCGATCCAGGTCTCGCCCGCGTCCAGCGACCGTCCCACAGCGCGAGCGAAGATCTCGATGGGCAGGCCGCGTCCGGCGACCGTCCACTGATCGGAGCCGCGTGCGGTGAGCCACGCCGTGCGCTGTACGCGCAGGCGGCAGATCATGCCGAGATCGCCCCATGTCGCCTGGCGCAGCGCGATCGTCATGGGCTAGGCCCGGCCGGTCCCGTGCGAATCGGCAAGCGTGGTCCGGATGACTGCGGTGCCTTCGGCGTCGCCGAGCTCGTAGGCGAGCCGATTGCCGGAGGCGAGCGAGCGTTGCCGCGTGGCACGGGTGACGCGCTCGTGGTTGGCGCCGATGCGCAGATGGTCGAGCAGGATGGTGCCGGTGGCGACGCCGAGCACCAAGGCTTCCTCCGCGGTGGCGGGCCGGGCGACGAGCGTGTCGCGGTGCGCGGTCTCGGCATGGCCGCGGTCGGCGAGGCGGCGGGTGGTGCCCTCCGGAATGTCGTGCGGTGAGTCGATTCCGGTGGCCTCGGCCAGGTCACGGGGATAGAAGCTGACCTCCCACGACCACGGCTCATGGTCGAGATACTGGACCACCGTCCTGGCCAGCACCCACGAATCCGGCGGTATACCCAACCAAGACGCGACTTCGGGGCTGGCGGGCTCCATCTTCGCGCTGAACTCCTTCGACGGCTCCCGGTGCGCGGCCCGCGCGATCTCCTCGAAGATGTCGTGCGGGGTCTGCGGCCGGTCGGGGCGGATGGAATCGGTGACAACGGATTCCAGGATTTCCTGGTTTCGAACGATCGTTCCGCGGGAAGTAGCTGTATAGACGAGATTTTCGGTTACCAGCACCTGGATCGCGTTGCGGGCCGTGGTAATCGAGACCTGCATTTGATCGGCAAGCTCCGAGTGACTGGGCAGTCGATCGCCCGGTTTCCATTTGGCTGCGCGGATCTCCTCGCGGAGGAGGTCTGCGATCCGGTGATACGTCGGACCGTCCGCCATCTTGCTCCTCGGTTGGTCATGCAGGTAACGAAGTGTACTCTCCGTGACTCCCTACGGCCCGTTAACGCTTGACAGGTGCCTTCAGAGGTTTATTGTAATGAAGTCCTGATCCGGTGTTGTGCGGCGATGACGGCGAGGCAACGTGGCAGGTTCGGATACAACGGTCGTAATGGCCCTCCCTGGCACACCTAGGTGTGTCGATCCTTCGGTGCGCTCTTCGGCACCGGGATTGCTTCCCACGTCCGACCTATTGGTTCGGGCGTGTCGCGGACACCGCGTGGTCGGTGGTCCGCTCTTGTGGTTCGCTCGTGATCTGGCAGTGCTACATGAGCGCCGCCTGGTCGGCCGCGGTGGTTCGGTGGACACCTCCGTGGCGGTGGTTCGCGAAATCGAGCGTCGTAGAGTCGAATTGGTGATGGCCATCGACGACTGGGTGATGCGAAGTGTGCCGCAGCATCGGCTCGGCGCCACTCTGCACACCGAAACGGTGGGTGCGGTGATCGATCGCCTCGCCGAGTCGTCGGTGCGCGCGCACCACGCGTTGATGACTCTGAACGCGCACGACGATTTGCTGCACAACGCGTGGCATCATCTCGCCGAACTCGCGGACGCCTATGACGATCTGGTGCGCGACGTCATGGCGGGCAGGCGGCGTCTGCCCGAGTGGTGAGCGGCTGATCCGTTCGCCCTCCGCCCCGCCGGGCCACCGCCCGGCGGGTGTCACGGGTGGTAACGACGGTGATCGGTGGCGAAGTCGTCCGCGACGGTCGCGGCCAGCTCGACGTAGGCCCGCTTGGTCTGCTTGTGCAAGCGGTGCAAATCGATTTCGGCGCCCTCGGACATGTGCGCGTCGAACGGGATGATGTGCACGGCGCGGCACCGGGACAGAAAGTACTCCCGTAGCTGCTGGATACCGACGTTCGGCGATCCGGCCCGCGGGGAGTTGATCACCACCACCGCGTTGCGCACCAAATGGTCGTGGCCGTGCAGCGACAACCAGTCCAATGTGGCTGCGGCACTGCGGGCTCCGTCGATCGCGGGGGAGGAGATCAGTACCAGCGAGTGCGCCAGGTCGAGTACACCGGACATGGCCGAATGCATGAGCCCGGTACCGCAGTCGGTGAGGATGATGTTGTAGAACCGCTGCAGGATTCGGGCGACGGCGCGGTACTCCTCTTCGCTGAACGCCTCCGACGCGGCCGGATCACGTTCGCTGGCAAGCACTTCCAGGCGGCTCGTCGCCTGCGAGGTGTGTCTGCGCACATCCGAATAGCGCTGGATGGTCGAATCGAGGAGTAGGTCGCGCACGGTGGACCTGGTCTGCAGGGGCACTCGTTGCGACAGCGTGCCGAAGTCCGGATTGGCGTCGACGGCGATCACCCGGTCGCCCCGGATCGAGGCGAAGGTGGAGCCGAGACCCATTGTGGTGGTGGTCTTTCCGACACCGCCCTTGAGCGACAGCACCGCGATCCGGTAGTCGCCGCGGACGGGCTGCCTGATCCGCGCGACCAGTTCCTGCAACCTGCGTTCCTCGGCGGACATACCCGGGTTGATCGCGCCGCCCGACACGTGGTGCACGGCCTTGCGCCACCCGGTTCCCGGAGCTTTCTTGGCCCGGCGCAGTGGCACGTCGTCGAGTGAAGGCTGCTGGAACGGGGCGCCCTGCTGTTGGGCGGGCGGCTGTGGGTAGCCGGGAGGCGTGCCCCACTGCGTGGCGGGGTGCCCAGTGGCCTGGTGCGGCGGCACGGAATGCGGTGATGCCGGACCGGATTCGGGCGCGGCAGCATTACGCCACTGGTCGATGGGTACCTGCGGCGCGCCGCCCGCTGCCTGGTCGCCCGCGGACTGCGTCGGGTGACCGCCGGGTACCCCGCCCGAGGCGTAGGGGTGCGGCTGTGGCGCGCCCGCGTAGTAAGCCGCATCCGAACGGGGCTGAGGTTGCGGCTGCTGCTCGGAGTTCGGCGCTTGTCCGACCGGCGGTTGGGACGCCGAAGGTTCGTTCGGCTCCGCGGACAGCCGGTGGCGTCCGCCACCGGCGACAGGCCGTGCCGCCGCCGGACCGATGCCGGTCGCGCCGACCCGGTTCGACGCCGGTGCGCTCGAGTCTCTTTGTACGTGAGTCGCATCGACCGACCCGGCCGAGTCGGGCTGCACGGGGGCCTCCGGCGCGGTACCGGATGCACTGTTGTGCGGCCGCTCGTGCGGCGCGGGCAGCGGTGGGAGTCGGCGCGGCGCGTCGGTCGCGGGCGCGTCGGCCTGCTCGGGCCGAGGAGCCGCGAGCCACGGCGGCGGACCATCAGGAATCACCGCTGTGGGAACGGGTGAGGCGGTCTGCGGGGCTTGCGCCGGATGCCCGGTAATGGGCGGAGTCCGGTGGGCATCGCTCGACGGCGTGATGTCGCCGGTGCCCGGCGTGGAGCCGTGCTCGGATCCAGCACCGGCCGACGTTGTCGCGGCCTGAGCCGCAGCCGCGCTCCGGTTCACCCCGGCAGTGGTGTTCTCGCTGTGCGGTTCGGCCGGGCTTGCGCCGGTGGATGACTTGCCGGTGTCGGCGCCGGTCGGCGGCGCTTCTCGGCTCTCGGCCTGCCGATCCGCGTCTGCTCTCCCGGAAACGGGATTTTCAGCGGAACGTGCCGCTGTCGGATCGCCGTACGGCTCCGCGTGCTCGCCCGCTGACGGCTCGGATCGCTCGCCGTGCGGTGACTGCGCATTTTCGCTCAGCGGGTCGGGGGCCTGCCACGCGCTGGATACCGGCGTGGCGGTCGGGGCCGACGGGTGTCCGCTCTGCCGTGCCGCGTGCTCCGGGCCGGTTACGGGCGAGGTTCCGCCGCTGGTCGGGCCTGCTGACGGTGGAGCGGATGGCACGCCGGTCGGTGCCTGAGCGTTCTGTCGCGCCGTGTGGTCGGCCGTGCTTCGGTCGGGAGTCGACGTCGCCGGGTCGACGGGCGGCTGCGGCGCGGGCTGTGCGCTGGTCGGCGTCGAGGAGTGTCCGCCCTGCCGCGCCTGCTGGTCCGGAGCGGACGGAGGCGCGGCGGGATATCCGCCTTGGGGCGGTTGCGCGGACGGTTGGCGGCCGGTCGATGTCGAGGTAGGCCAGGTCTGGTTCGGACCGGCGGGTGGGGTCTCGCGAGACTCGCCGCGCTGAGTCGCCTCGTTTCCGGTCGGGCTCGGACCCATCGGTGGGGTCCGATCGGTCGGAGCCGAGTTCGGCCACAGGTTCGGAGCCACGGCTGACAGGGCGGCATCGAGGCGAGGGTTGCCGGTGGACGGCCATCCGCCGTGCTGCGGCCCGAGCGGAGGTCGGCCGCCGACGGCCTGGCGGGGCGCGCTCCGGCCGTGCGACGACGGGGCATGCTCGTCGTTCCGGGGCGGAGCGGGCTGCTCGTCGGCTGGTTGCCGGGGCGGCGGTGGCGGGAGCTCCGGCGGGTCCGCCTGCTGGCGCGCCTGCTGCTCGTTCGACGCGGGCGGGTTCGCGGACCTGCTGCCCAGTGGCTGGAAACCGGGTGAGGGCTGCGACGGATTGCGCGTGGGCAGGCTGTGCTGCGGACCGCCGGTGCGTTCCGGCGGCGCTTGCCACGAACTGTCCTGCGCCGGTGGAGTGCGGTCGTAGCCGCGCTGCTGCCAGGACTCCTGCGGCTGCTGCTGGGATTCCTGTGGGTGGGGCCCGGACTCCGGCGGCTGCTGCCAGGCCTCGTATGGCTGTTGCCGGGGGGACTCTTGCGGGGGCTGCTGCCAGGATTCCTGTGGCTGTTGCCAGGACTCCTGCGGGTGCTGCCGTGAATCTTGCGGCTGCTGCTGTCGGGACTCCTGTGGCTGTTGCCAGGACTCTTGCGGTTGTTGCCAGGACTCGTGCGGTGGCCGAGCCGGTGCTTGCTCCTCCGGAACCGGCGCGGGCGCGCGACCCGCGGCGCCCTGCCGCTGTTCCTCCTCGGCATTCCCCTCGTGCTTGTCGCGACGCCAGCCCTTACGGCGCTTCTCCGGCCGTGCGGCATCCGGGCGTTCCGCCTCGGGCGCGCGGCTGCGCAAACGGCCGCGCCTGCGGCTGGAGGAGTCCTCGATGAGGTCGTCGTGCGGAAGGTTCTGTACCGGCGCTTCGTAGCCGCTCTGGCCGACGTCGCTTTCCGACAGCCACGGCGGCAGCATGGGCAGGCCGTCATTGCTACGGCTCACGACTGCGCCTCGCCGATGTTCGGCGTGCCGATCTCTCGCTCGCTGCGCTCGGTCACGACTGCCCTCGCTGCCCGCTCGGCTCGGTCGTGGCCAGGGACGCTCTGCCGTTGACTCGCTCGCTACGATTACACACGGCCTCGCCTCCCTGCCGCTCGCTTCGGCCGCGACCGAGAGCGCCTACGCCGGTGGCTCGCACGCTGCGCCGGCTCACGCGTCCCCCTCGATCCGTTCGACCCAAATACCTGGACAGCGGCCAGTTTACGCGACAACCCGGTGCCGTCGCGGCGCAGCGTCCGAGGCCCGCCACGAGTGGGAAGACGGCTGCGAAACCGCTGGCGACACGGGTATACAGGGAGGCATTTTTGCCCGATCCGGAACGGATCGGTAAGCTGGAGCGGCGGTGCACCTAGGCGCCGCCTGTTTGTGTGCGAGCGGTTCGCTCCGGCGACCGGTCTCATTCGAGCAGAACCAGCAAACAAACCAGGTTGAGCGTAACCGGGATCGCGGAGGACATGGCGAAGAAAGACGGGGCCATCGAGGTCGAGGGTCGAGTTGTCGAACCGCTGCCCAATGCGATGTTCCGGATCGAGCTCGAGAACGGACACAAGGTTCTCGCGCACATCAGCGGGAAGATGCGGCAGCACTACATTCGCATCCTCCCCGAGGACCGTGTGGTCGTCGAGCTCTCGCCCTACGACCTGTCGCGTGGCCGGATCGTATACCGCTACAAGTGATCGTGCCCGGCGCGATCGGCGTCGGTTGCGAGCCGGCAGTCCCGGCGTGAGCCGGGGCCGAGTCGAGAGACTCACACCAGAGCTTCCCCAGTCGCCGACTGGGGAAAAACTGTGTTCACACCCCTGTGAACCACAACAGATTGGACGGACGTGAAGGTTCAGCCGAGCGTCAAGAAGATCTGCGAGAAGTGCAAGGTGATCCGCCGTCACGGCCGGGTCATGGTGATCTGCGACAACCTGCGCCACAAGCAGCGCCAGGGCTGAGCGGAGGCGAGGGAGACCTCGCACCACCCGCCCGAGGCTTGCCGACGGCGAACGCTCGACGCGACACCAGCCAAGCACCGAACCGCAGTTCGGATTGGCAAGAAGAACTCCCAGCACCAGCCGCACGCTGCGGAAATCAGGGTTCGCCCTGGGCGTGCGCGCCTACCACCGGTTCGGAGGCCGGTGCCCCGCCAAGACGAGGGGACGGACAGGGAGCAGACCTCCGCAACGATTAAGGAAACTGCCAGATGGCACGTCTCATGGGCGTCGACCTCCCGCGCGAGAAGCGCATGGAGATCGCACTGACCTACATTTTCGGCATTGGCCGTACCCGCTCCAAAGAGATCCTGGAGGCCACCGGCGTCAGCCCGGACCTGCGTTCGAAGGATCTCAGCGACGACGATCTGACGAAGCTGCGTGACTACATCGAGGCTTCGGAGTTCAAGGTCGAGGGTGACCTGCGCCGCGAGGTGCAGGCCGATATTCGCCGCAAGATCGAGATCGGCTGCTACCAGGGCCTGCGCCACCGTCGTGGCCTGCCCGTGCGTGGCCAGCGCACCAAGACCAACGCGCGCACCCGCAAGGGCCCGAAGCGCACCGTCGCCGGCAAGAAGAAGTAGGGATAACCGATGCCTCCGAAGAGTCGGGCCGCGGGCCCGAAGAAGACCCAGAAGTCGCGTCGCAGGGACAAGAAGAACGTCCCGCACGGCAACGCGCACATCAAGAGCACGTTCAACAACACGATCGTGTCGATCACCGACCCGAACGGCAACGTCATCTCCTGGGCGTCGTCGGGTCACGTCGGCTTCAAGGGCTCGCGCAAGTCGACCCCGTTCGCCGCGCAGCTCGCCGCCGAGAACGCCGCGCGCAAGGCGCAGGAACACGGCGTCAAGAAGGTCGACGTGTTCGTGAAGGGCCCCGGTTCGGGCCGCGAGACCGCGATCCGCTCGCTGCAGGCCGCCGGCCTCGAGGTGGGCACGATTTCCGATGTCACCCCGCAGCCGCACAACGGCTGCCGTCCGCCCAAGCGGCGTCGCGTCTAGCGGGAAAGGAATAACGAACAATGGCTCGTTACACAGGCCCTATCACCCGCAAGTCGCGTCGTCTGCGCGTCGACCTCGTCGGCGGCGACCAGGCGTTCGAGCGTCGCCCCTACCCGCCCGGCCAGCACGGCCGCGCGCGGATCAAGGAGAGCGAGTACCTGCTCCAGCTGCAGGAGAAGCAGAAGGCCCGCTTCTCCTACGGCGTCATGGAGAAGCAGTTCCGCCGGTACTACGAAGAGGCCAACCGCCTCAAGGGCAAGACCGGTGACAACCTGCTGCGTCTGCTCGAGACCCGCTTGGACAACGTCGTGTACCGCGCCGGTCTGGCCCGTACCCGCCGCCAGGCTCGCCAGCTGGTCTCGCACGGCCACTTCCTGGTGAACAACAAGAAGGTCGACGTTCCCAGCTTCCAGGTCACCCAGTACGACATCATCGATGTCAAGGAGAAGTCGCTGGGCACCCTGCCGTTCCAGGTGGCGCGTGAGACCATCGGCGACCGTCCGGTTCCGGGCTGGCTGCAGGTGCTCCCGGGCCGGCTGCGGATCCTGGTCCACCAGTTGCCCGAGCGCGCCCAGATCGATGTGCCGCTGCAGGAACAGCTGATCGTCGAGTACTACTCGAAGTAACACTCGGCACGACGTGCCGCTGGTGCGTGGCCGTCCCGATGGGCGGCCGGGCACAACCCCTGAGACGAGGCGTCAAATAGCGGGCGCCCAAAAAGGAGGATGATCCACATGCTGATTTCACAGCGTCCGACGCTGACCGAAGAGGTCGTCGCCGAGAACCGCTCGAAGTTCACCATCGAACCGCTCGAGCCGGGCTTCGGTTACACCCTCGGCAACTCGCTGCGGCGTACCCTGCTGTCCTCGATTCCGGGGGCGGCGGTCACGAGCATCCGCATCGACGGCGTCCTGCACGAGTTCACCACCGTTCCGGGCGTGAAGGAGGATGTCACCGACATCATCCTGAACCTCAAGGGCCTGGTCGTGTCCTCCGAGGAGGACGAGCCGGTCACGATGTACGTGCGCAAGCAGGGCCCGGGCACCGTCACCGCCGGTGACATCGTCCCGCCCAGCGGCGTGGTGGTGCACAACCCGGACATGCACATCGCGACCCTGAACGACAAGGGCAAGCTGGAGATCGAGCTCGTCGTCGAGCGCGGTCGCGGCTACGTCCCGGCCGTGCAGAACAAGGCGTCCGGCGCCGAAATCGGCCGGATTCCGGTGGATTCGATCTACTCGCCGGTGCTGAAGGTGACCTACAAGGTCGAGGCGACCCGCGTCGAGCAGCGCACCGACTTCGACCGGCTCATCCTGGACGTGGAGACCAAGAACTCCATCAGCGCGCGGGACGCGCTCGCCTCGGCGGGCAAGACCCTGGTCGAGCTCTTCGGCCTGGCCCGTGAGCTGAACGTCGAAGCGGAGGGCATCGAGATCGGCCCCTCGCCGGCCGAGGCGGATCACATCGCCTCGTTCGGTCTGCCGATCGAGGATCTGGACCTCACCGTCCGGTCCTACAACTGCCTCAAGCGCGAGGGTGTGCACACCGTGGGCGAGCTGGTCGCCCGCACCGAGTCGGATCTGCTGGACATTCGCAACTTCGGTCAGAAGTCCATCGACGAGGTCAAGGTCAAGCTGCACGCGCTCGGCCTCTCGCTGAAGGACAGCCCCGCGTCGTTCGATCCGTCCAGCGTGGTCGGCTACGACGCGAGCACCGGCACGTGGAGCGACAGCGGCACGTTCAGCGACACCGACGGCGGCGAGCAGGACTACGCCGAGACCGAACAGCTCTAGGCCGCCGGGGTAGGCGCCCCGGCCCGGCCTCATACAAGGAGAACACCACAATGCCCAAGCCCAAGAAGGGTGCCCGCTTCGGCGGGTCGGCGTCGCACCAGAAGGCGATCTTCGCCAATCTGGCCACGGCGCTCTTCGAGCACGGCCGGATCACCACCACCGAGGCCAAGGCCAAGGCCGTGCGTCCCTACGCGGAGAAGCTGATCACCAAGGCGAAGGGCGGCACCCTGGCCGATCGTCGCGAGGTGCTGAAGGTGATCCGCAACAAGGATGTCGTGCACGAGCTCTTCGCGCAGATCGGCCCGTCGTTCGAGGGGCGCGAGGGTGGCTACACCCGCATCACCAAGACGCTGCCGCGCAAGGGTGACAACGCGCCGATGGCGATCATCGAGCTGGTTCGCGAGAAGACCGTGACCAACGAGGCCGATCGCGCCCGTCGCGTGGCCGCCTCGAAGAAGGCGGAGGAGGCTCCGGCCGCCGAGGTCGTCGAGGAGGAGGCCGACGAGGCCGTCGCCGAGACCGCCGAGGCTCCGGCTGCCGACGAGGCCGCCGAGGACAAGAAGGACGCCTGACGCTTCGCGTCGGAGTTCGCGCACGAGCCCGCCACCCGCACTGGGTCGGCGGGCTCGTTCGTTTCGACCAGAGGATCATGTGACCGTGGAGGAATCGGTGGGATCGATGTCGGATCGACCGGGCGAGGACGCACCGGGCGCGCCCGGTATCGACGTGCCACGTACCCGGGTCCGGCTGGACATCGCCTACGACGGAACGGATTTCGTCGGCTGGGCGCGTCAGCCTGGTCTGCGCACCGTGCAGGGGGTGCTGGAGGACGCGCTGAGCAAGGTGTTCCGCGAGCCGATCCAGCTGACCGTGGCGGGCCGTACGGATGCGGGCGTGCACGCCGAGGGGCAGGTCGCGCATTTCGAAACCGCCGGTGAACTGGACGCGGCGAAACTGGTGCACCGGATGGCGCGCTTCCTGCCGAAGGACGTGCGGATCAGGCACGCGCGCCCGGCCGCACCGGAGTTCGACGCCCGGTTCTCCGCCATCCGCCGACATTACGCCTATCGGCTGACCACCGCGCCGTACGGCGCGGAGCCGCTCCAAGCCCGCAGCGTGGTGGCCTGCCGATCCGACGTCGATGTCGACGCGATGCGGGCGGCTTCGCGAAAGCTGCTCGGGCTGCACAACTTCGCCGCATTCTGCCGCCGCAGGGAGGGTGCGACGACGGTACGGGAGTTGCAGCGGTTCGACTGGGTGCGCGATGGCGACCTGCTGATCGCGTACGTCAGCGCGGACGCGTTCTGCTGGTCGATGGTCCGCAGTCTGGTCGGTGCGGTCCTGGCCGTCGGCGAAGGGCGGCGGACGCCGGAATGGGTGGCCGATCTGTTGCGGGAGACCGAGCGCTCCAGTTCGGTCACCGTCGCTCCCGCACATGGTTTGAGCTTGATAGGCGTGGACTACCCGGCCGATGAGGAACTCGCGGTCCGTAACGCGCAGACGCGGGAGATGCGGTCGGTTCCGGTATCTGGCGGAGGCTGCTGCGGCGAGTGAGAATGTCCGCGCGCTACCCGCACCCGCGCTCGGGTGCGGGTAGCGAACGCGGTCACTTCGATGACTGCGGGTATTGCTGCTGCGACTGTGCCGACTGCTGAGTCTGCTCCTGCTGCGCCGGCGACATCGGTGTGGACCGGCCGGATTGCGCTTCGATGGTCCTCGGTTCTTGGGACGCTCCGGAAATCTGGATGCGGCGCGGCTTCGCGCGCTCCGCGATGGGGATCGTCACCGACAGCACGCCGTTGTTGTAGGTCGCGCTGATGTTGTCGACGTCGACATTCTCGCCGAGGGAAACCTGGCGCATGAAGGTGCCCGCGAAACGTTCCGAGGCGATCCACTGGACGCCTTCTTCGCTCGGCACGGTGCGTTGCGCCCGCAAGGTGAGCGTGCCGTTGTCGACGCTCACGTCGATCGAGCCGGGGTCGACGCCGGGCAGGTCCGCGTTCAGGACGTAGTGATCTCCCGCTTTGAACAGATCCATCGGCATGAATCGCGGTGCGCGACCGGTTCCGGCGGTCTCACCGAGCAGTTGGCGGGCAACGGTGTCGATGTCGTGGAACGGATCGAATCGAAGCACAGCAATCACCTCCATCTCCTAGTGGTGGCGCCGGCCAGGCGGCGGGCGTCGATAGCTGTGCAATAGCCACAGTAGCCCTCGGTAATCGGGACGGCATCGACCCGACGGGGCCGTCCCGGCAGTGGATGGGCCCGGCCGGAATAGCGCCCTCCGGGCGTGTGTTGGGTCGGAACATGGCATTCGACAGTCTCGGACGATTCGGAGTGTGGCGGGCGTACAACGGGTTCAGCCCGGAAGACGCGCGAGAATTGGAGCGGCTCGGGTACGGCGCGCTCTGGTTGGGGGCTTCGCCTCCGGCGGATCTGGCGACGGTCGAACCGCTGCTGGAGGCGACCGAAACGATCACCGTCGCCACCAGCATCGTGAACATCTGGGCGGCGCCCGCGAAGGAGGTGGCCGACTCGTTCCACCGGATCGAGGCCCGCTTCCCGGGTCGGTTCCTGCTCGGCATCGGTGCGGGACACCCGGAGCACACCGGTGAGTACCGCAAGCCATACGACGCGCTGGTCGAGTATCTCGACGACCTCGACGCCGCGGGAGTACCCGCCGAACGTCGCGCGGTGGCCGCACTCGGCCCGCGCGTGCTGAAGCTGGCCGCCGAGCGGTCGCTGGGCGCGCTGCCGTATTTCGTGCCCGCGGCGCACACCGCGAAGGCCCGCGAGATCGTCGGCCCGGACGCGCTGCTGGCGACCGAGCACAAGGTGGTGCTGACCGACGACGCCCGCGCGGCGCACGCGGTCGCCGACGAGACCGTCCAGTTCTACATAGGCCTGACCAACTACGCGTCGAACCTGCGCCGATTCGGTTTCACCGACGCCGACCTCACCGTGCCGCCGAGTGAGGCGCTGTTCGACGCCGTCATCGCGCACGGCACGCCGGAGCGGATCGCCGCCCAGCTGTACGAACACGTCGACGCCGGCGCCGACCATGTCGCGGTGCAGATTCTCGGCGACAACTACCTCCCGGCGCTGCGCACCCTCGCTCCGCTGCTCACCGGGCGATCCTGACCGCCCGTTCTCGTCTCGGGCCCTCGGCGCTGCGCACCTTTGCTGCGCTGTTGGACCGCGGGACCCTGACCGCCCGTGTGGTCTGCGGCCCCCGGTGCTGCGCACCTTTGCTGCGCTGTTGACCGCGGGATCCCGACCGCCCATCTCGTCTCCGGCCCCCGGCGCTGCGCCGGGGGCCGGTTTTGTTTCCGGCGATCGTCCTAAGGGACTGTTAGGAAGCTTCGAGAGCCATTTCGCGCGCGTGTGACTGTCGACACACTGATCTGCGACGACGTGATGAGGCGTCGGAGAAGGAGATGTTGTGACTACGACACAGCCCGTCGGCGAGCGCCGGGTGGTCGCGAATGTTCTGCGCGGATCCATCGGCAATCTCGTCGAGTGGTACGACTGGTATGTCTACGCCGCGTTCAGCGTGTACTTCGCGAAGACGTTCTTCCCCAAGGACGATCCGACCGCCCAACTGTTGTCCACCGCCGCCGTGTTCGCGGTCGGCTTCCTGATGCGCCCGATCGGCGGGTGGGCGCTGGGCCGGTACGCCGACCGGTTCGGCAGGCGCTCGGCCCTGACCCTATCGGTGACCGTGATGGCCGCCGGTTCGCTGATGATCGCGGCGACGCCGGGTTACCAGACCATCGGCTTGGCCGCTCCGGCTCTGTTGCTGGTCGCCCGGCTGCTGCAGGGGTTGTCGGTCGGCGGTGAATACGCCACCAGTGCGACGTATCTGTCCGAGGTGGCCTCGGCGGGCAGGCGCGGGTTCTACTCGAGCTTCCAATACGTGACCCTGGTGGCTGGCCAGCTCGTCGCGCTCGGGGTGCAGATCGTACTGCAACAGTTCCTCGACACCGGCCAGATGAACGCCTGGGGCTGGCGGATCCCGTTCGTGATCGGCGCCGCCGGTGCGCTGATCGTGATGTGGTTGCGGCACGGCATGGACGAGTCCGAGCAGTTCCGCGCCGAATCCGGACAGCGGCCGAAGAAGACCGCGACCGACGCGGCGACGGCCGCCGAGGTGCGGGAATCGCGCGGTTCCCTGCGGATCCTGTTGCAGTACCCCCGAGAATGTCTGCTGGTCGTCGGGTTGACGCTGGGCGGAACGGTCGCGTTCTACACGTACACGACCTACATGCAGAAGTTCATGATCAACACCTCCGGCATCTCCAAGTCGACCGTGGCGTGGATCAACTTCATCGCGCTGCTGGTCTTCGTGGTGCTGCAACCGCTGGCGGGGGCGCTGTCGGACCGGATCGGCCGACGCAAGCTGCTCATCTTCTTCGGCGTGGCGGGCACCTTGCTGACCGTGCCGATCATGACGGTGCTCGCGCGTACCACCAATCCGGTCGCCGCGTGGGGCCTGATGATGGCGGCGCTGGTGATCATCACGGGATACACCTCGATCAACGCGATCGTGAAGGCCGAACTGTTCCCGACGAAGATTCGCGCGCTGGGCGTAGGGCTGCCCTATGCCTTGACCGTCGCGATCTTCGGCGGCACCGCCGAGACGATCGCGCTCGCGCTGAAGAAGGGCGGCCACGAGTCGCTGTACTTCTGGTATGTCGCAGGATGCATCGCCGTCTCGCTGATCACCTACTACTTCATGCGGGAGACCTCGGCCTCGTCGGCGATCGACGCGGCCGAGCCCGCCGCGAGCGCAGGCACCGGGTCCGGCGCCGCGGGGGCCGAGCCGGGTCGGCCGATGGCCACCGTGCGTGACTGACCGACCGGCACACGCGCCGGTCCGCCCACGGTGGGAGGATCGGCGCGTGCGGCTTGCGGTGGTCGAGGACGACGACGGCGTGGGAGACGCGCTGGTCGAGGCGCTCAACGCCCGCGGTTACCGCGCCGAACGCAAGCGCCGCGGCGCGGATCTGCTGATCGCGCACCGCGACTACGACGCGGTGATCCTCGACCTCGGACTGCCCGACGGCGACGGGCTGCAGGTGCTGCGGCGACTGCGCGAGGTGAGTTCGGTTCCGGTGCTGATCCTGACCGCGCGCAGTGACGAACGCTCGATCGTGCGGGGCTTGCGCGGTGGCGCCGACGACTACCTGGTGAAGCCGCCGCGCATCGCGGAACTCGTCGCCCGGCTGGAGACGGTCACCAGGCGGGCGGCCGCGGCGGCGCGACAGGCGCAGTCGGTGATCGTCACCGGTGACGTGCGGGTCGATCTCGGCGCCCGCGTCGTCGAGGTGGCCGGGGAGCCGGTGTCGCTGACGCAGAAGGAATTCGAGTTGGTCGAGGCGCTGGTGGAACGGCCGGGGGCCGCGGTGAGCCGTCAGCAGTTGATGGACCGCATCTGGGGTGACGCGTTCGTCGCGGTCTCGCGTTCGCTGGACGTGCACATGACCGGCTTGCGGGCGAAACTCAACCGGCCCGGCCTGATCACCACCATCCGCGGGTACGGGTACCGGTGGGGGCAGTGAGCGCGGTCCGGCGGTCCGGAGGTGTGCCATGCGGCGTCGCTTGCTGGTCGCGCTGACACTGTTCGCGGCCATCGCGGTGCTGGCGTTCGCGGTCCCGCTGTCGCTGACGATCGCCACCAGCCGCACCCAGCAGTTGGTGCTCGCGCGCTCGGGGGACGCCGACCGCTTCGCCACCCTCGCCGACAACGCGGTCACCGCGGGGGACAGCCGTGCGCTGGCCGACGAGGTGCTGCGCTATCACGAGCTGTACGGCGAGAACGTGCTCGTGGTCGACGCCAGGGGTGCGCCGACGGTGAACGCGGGCGCGGACATGGGCGATCCCGGCATCGTCGCGGCGGTGGCGGCCGCGCGCCGCAATCAGCGTCCGCACGCGGTGGACAAGCTGACGCCGTGGGGCGCGCCGAGCATGCTGGTCGCGCGTCCGGTCGGCACCGGCGTGCAGGTGAACGGGGCCGTGGTGATCGAGGCGTCGACGGCCCGCGCCCGCGGTGACATCGCGCGGGACTGGGCGGTGATCGTGCTCGGCGGCGTGGTCGCGATGGCGCTGTTCGTGCTGCTGGCGGTGACGATCGGCCGCTGGGTGCTGCGGCCGCTCGCGGCGCTGTCGCACGGTGTGGCGGAGTTGACCGCGACGCTGCCCAAGCCGCGTGCCGACACCGTCGCGCCGGTATCGATCGCGGGCCGCTACGGCGGGCCGCCGGAGATGCGGGCGCTGGCCGAGTCGTTCGACGCGATGGCGCTGGCCGTGGCCGATTCGGCGGACGCGCAGCGCCAGCTGGTCGCCGACACCGCACACGCGATGCGCAATCCACTGGCCGCTCTGACCATCCGCCTCGATTCCCTGGAACCAGCGATCCCGGCGAGTGCGGCGAGCATCTTCCACAACGCGGGCGCCGAGGTCGAGCGGCTCACCGCGTTGCTCGACGGCCTGCTCAGCCTGGCCGTCGCCGAGACCCCGGCGGCATTCGACGTCGCCCGCACAGCCGAGGGCGACGACCAGTGCGACGCCGTGCAAGTGATCGCCGACCGATTCGACGCCTGGTGCTCGGCATTCGAGGCGGCCGGACAGCAATTGCGCGTGGCGGCCGTGGCCGGGCACGCCGACGTCGCGGTCCCGGCCGACGTTCTCGCGCAGATGCTCGACGTACCGCTGAGCAACGCGACACGCTATGCGGGCGCGGGCGCGCACATCGATCTGGTCGTCGCGACCGAGCCGGGCTGGGTCACGGTGACCGTCCGCGACGACGGCAGCGGTGTTCCTCCCGCTGAGCTCGACAAGCTGACCACCCGTTTCTTCCGCGGCTCGGCCGCGGGGGCCGGTGGCTCCGGGCTGGGCCTGCCGATCGCCGCCGCATTGGCGCAGGCGCGCGGCGGCGTGCTCACCGTGGCCGCGGTGCGTCCGCATGGTCTGGCGGTCTCGGTGCGCCTGCCCGCGGCGGAGGCCCGATGACCGGCCGGGAGCCGATCGTCCGGCGCGGCGTCGGTCGGCGCGGTTTCCTCGCGTTGGCCGTCGCGGCGGGTCTCGCGGGGTGCGGGCGAGGCGGCCGGGGCGCCACTGCGCGGCTGGCGTCCGGCGAGGTCGGCGGCTTCTATCACGCCTTCGCGGGGTTGCTCGGCCTGGCCGCCGAGGACGTCGGGGAGGTGCGGATCGAGCGGGTCACCACCTCGGGTTCGCAGGACAATCTGGCGTTGCTGGCGCGCGGTGAGGTCGATGCCGCGCTCGCTCTCGCCGATTCGGTGCGCGACAGCGCCGATCAGGTGTTCGCGCTGGGCCGGGTCTACGAGAACTACCTGCAGTTGGTCGTGCGCGCGGACAGCCCGATCGGTTCGGTCGCGGATCTGCGTGGAACGCGGGTGAGCCTGGGCGCGGAGGGATCGGGCGCGGCCTTGACCGGCGAACGGATATTGCGCGTCGCGGGGCTCGACCCGAGCGCCGACGTGGTGATCGCCCATCGCCCCTTGGCGCAGGCGGTGGCCGCTCTGACCGCGGGCGACGCGGACGCGCTGTTGTGGGCGGGCGGCGTGCCGACGGCACGGCTCGCGGTGCCGAGCCGGATGCGGCTCGTGGACATGGGCGAACTGGCCGCGCCGATGCGGGACGGGTTCGGGCCGGTATACGACCGGGTGGCGATCCCCGCGGATGCCTATCCGGGCGGGGTCTCGGTGCACACCATCGGGGTGGCGAATCTCTTGCTGGCCGCGGGCACTATGTCCGAGGAGGTGGCCGCGGCCATCGTCGAACTACTGGTGTGGCACGCCGACGCGCTGGTGCCCACCGAGGCGGCGGGCACCCAATTCCTCGACGGCCGGTCGCTGATCAGTACCGGCCCGATCCCGCTGCACCCAGGAGCTGCCGCGGTCTATCGCCGCTGGCACGGATAGTTCCGTCAGGACCTGACCAAGCGGGCGATGGCGTCGGTCGCTTCCTTGATCTTGGCCTCGGCCTCCGGGCCACCCGCGACGGCCGCGTCCACGACGCAGTGGCTGATGTGATCCTCCAGCAGGCCCATCGCGACCGCTTGCAGGGCTTTGGTCATGGCGGACACCTGAGTGAGGATGTCGATGCAGTACTTCTCCTCCTCGACCATCCGCTGCAGACCGCGCGCTTGACCCTCGATGCGCCGCAGCCGCTTGAGGTAGTCGTCCTTGGCGGTGATGTAGCCGTGCGCGGCGTGGTCGGCCGCCGTGGGGTCGTGGGGGGAAGCTGCCACCGATATCTCCTCGCTGCCTGCCGGTCGCCGGAACCGGATCAATACCCCCCTAGGGTACAGCTCCGGGGGCATCTTGTCAGGTCGGGCCACCTGGTGCGGCAGACCCCGCTCGGTCGGAACGGTCCGTGTTCCGCCGGAAAGCAGGGGTAACGCGGATCCCGGCGCGCGACGGCCACCCCGGGACGAGACAATTGAGGTATGAGTTCGCACCCCCGGCCCGCGCTCGCCGTCATCGGCGGCAGCGGCTTCTACGATTTCTTCGACAACGAGGCGACCATCGTCGAGGTCGACACCCCCTATGGTGCACCGAGCGCGGGCATCGCCGTCGGAGAGGTGGAGGGGCGGCCGGTGGCGTTCCTGCCGCGCCACGGCAAGAACCACGAATTCGCGCCGCACACCTTGCCCTACCGGGCCAATCTGTGGGCCCTGCGTTCGCTGGGCGTGCGCCGTATCTTCGCGCCTTGTGCCGTCGGCAGCCTGCGGGCGGACTGGGGCCCCGGCACGGTCGCTGTGCCCGATCAGCTGGTCGACCGGACCTCCGGTCGGCCGCAGACCTACTTCGACGGCGGCGGCATCCACGTGTCCTTCGCCGACCCGTACTGCGAGGAACTGCGGGCCGCGGCCATCAAGGCCGAGTCCGACGAACTGCACATGATGCACGCGGCCACGATGGTCGTGGTCGAGGGACCGCGCTTCTCCACCCGCGCCGAGAGCCGGTGGTTCGCCGCCCAGGGCTGGGAGCTGGTGAACATGACCGGCCACCCGGAGGCGGTGCTCGCCCGCGAACTCGAGATGTGCTACGCCGCCGTCGCCCTCGTCACCGATCTGGACGCCGGTCTGGAGGAGGGCGAGGGAGTGCGCGCCGTCGACGTCTTCGCCGAGTTCAAGCGAAACCTCGTGCCCTTCAAGGAACTCGTCCGTCGCGCGGTGGCCGCGGTGGACGGCACCGACACTTGCGACCGGTGCCGTGTTCACGCGGACGTGTCGCTGCCGTTCGAATTGCCTTGAGTCCGATGCGGGTGCTGGTCATCGGGGCGGCGGGGTTCCTCGGCGGGACCGCCGTGCTGCTCGGTGCCATGGGGCGGGCGCGAGTCGGCCGCTTGATGCTCGCCTCGTCCGTCGCGGTCTACGGCGAAGGCCGCTATCGCGGCGCGCAGAGCGGCCCGTTGCGTGCGCTGCCCGGTACGCCGGTACGTGGTGGCGTGCGGGGCCCGAGTTAGGCTCGCGCGGTGGATACCCCGTTGCGGCTCGAGGTCATCGTGGCCAGTGTGCGTCCGGAGCGGTTCGCGCCGGTGGTCGCGGACTGGTTTCTACGTACCGTGCGCGCCCGTCCCGAATTCGATACCGGCGTGATCGATCTCGCGCATACGCCGTTGCCGGTCGAACTCACCGACAACGAGGAGACCGCGGCCTATCGCGCGCGATTACGGGACGCGGACGCGTTCGTCGTCGTCACTTCGGAGTACAACCACGGTTATCCGGCGTCGCTGAAGACGGCGTTCGACACCGCGAAGCACGAGTGGCGCGCGAAGCCCATCGCATTCGTCTCCTACGGCGGCCTTTCCGGTGGCTTGCGTGCGGTGGAGCAGTTGCGGCAAGTGGTGGCCGAGATCCATATGGTGTCGGTCCGCGAGACGGTCAGTTTCCACCAGGCCAAGAAGCGGTTCGACGAGACAGGCGACACCCGCGACGGGGCCGCCATCGACGCCGCGGAACGAATGTTGCGTCAATTGGCCTGGTGGGCACGTACTTTGCGAGCAGCGCGCACGGCGGACCCGTATCCCGGTTAGCGCTGTCACGCTCGTTTACTGCGGCTGCATCGCGCGCCGACCGCGCGGCTGACCGATGTAGGTCGCCTCGCTCGGGATGGACACCAGCGTCAGGTCGACCTGTGCCGTGCCGGTGCGCAGCACCACGTGGTTGCCGATCGCGCCGGGCTGGTGGATGGCGAGGTCGGGGCGGGCGGCGGGCCAGCCCATCGGATCGCCCGTGACGTAGATGGTGGTGACGCCCGCGTGCGGGGCAGGCGCGAGCACCCCGTCCACCACCGTGGCGGTGAATCCCGCGTCGGACTGATGGGTTTCGATCGCGATGGTCAGGCGTTCCGGATTGCCGATCGTGGTGACCAGGTTCTCCCAGGCCCGTGCCCGGTCGGTGCGGATGAGGATCCGTTCGCCGACCGCGAGCGCCCGGAAAACCAGCTGCTGCGCCAGGTACAGCTCACCGGCGACATACACCGTGGAGATACCCGCGCCGACGATGCGAGCCGCCACGCCGTTGCCTTCGTCATCGGACCCGATCAGCTGGCCGCAGCCGGAGGAGGGCAGGTGCAGATCGTCGACGATGTCGATCAGGTGCTCGATCATCGGAATGGTGTCGTCCACGCCGGGAACCGCGAGCGGCAGATGGGCCAGCAGCCCGTCACGGTGGCGTCCGTTCATCGAGATCATGCCCGGCAGTTCGGAGCGTTCGGGCAGTTCGCGTGCGGTCAGTCGCCAGGCGGCGCCGACGCTCACCGAGTCGGCGGAACTGCCGGGGCGCAGCCGAACCGCCACCGTCGTGCCGCGTGACGGGGCCACCCAGAGCTGGGCGAGCAGGTCTGATTCGAGTCGCTTGGGATCCAAGGCGCTGCCGATGTTCACGCTGTTGCCGATTTCCGCGTAGCGCCAATTGTGTTCGAGCGTGCGCGGATCGTAGCCGCCGGTGATCTGCAGGACCGCCTTGCGGATCTCGGGCGCGGTGAGGATGCGCGCGTTGCAGTCGGCGTCCTCGAGCGTGCGCATGATGCGCTGGGTGGCGATGGTGACCGCGCGCGACGCGCCTTCGGCTCCGCCGCCGCGCCGGTCGGCGGCCTCCGGGCAGGCCACCGCGTCGAAACCGATCGCCAGCCACACCGTGCGGTGCGCGGTGGCGGGCAGCGGGCCGAGCAGCGATTCGTAGATCTTGCCCGCGGGCGTGCCGGAGCGGCTGCGATGCCCGTGGCTGATGATGTCGATGCCGCTGAGCAGGATGTCGTGCTGGTTCAGGCATTTCGCCAGCTCCGGCAGCGGAAGCAGGTGCGATGCGTGCACCGTGGTGCGGGCGATCCTGGTCAGCCCGCCGGGGGGAGGCAGTACCTCGACCACCGTCACCACGCGGCTGCCGTCCCAGTACAGGCCGAGCGAGCGACCATCGGTGCCGCGGAAATCGACGGTGTCGCCGAGTTCGTAGTCCCGATGCGTGAGATAGCGCCACCAGGTCGCGATCCAATCCAGCACAGTGCGTCCGGCGACCGGAATCAGCGGAATCAGCGCGACGACCACCGCCACGCCGAGCGTGGGAAGCCCCGGCAAACCGGCGAACAATGCGACGACCGCGGCGATCAGCCCGAAGATCTGGGCGATCAGCAGGTTCCGCATCGAGACGCGCCCGAAAAGCGGTCGTGGTCCCGCACCCGCCGGTTCCGCCATCGTCGTCCCCCAAGTACCCGATGTCGGCCGGTTCGCCGCGGCCGAGCTGAACAACAGTCCCCGGGAACTGTACTGTGTTCGGCGAACGCGAGCACTGTTCGGGGGAGGAATAATGGCTTCGAAACCTACCACTCGCTGGCAGGTCAGCGGTTACCGCTTTCTGGTCCGGCGGATGGAGCACGCCTTGGTGCGCAGGGATGTGCGAATGCTGCACGACCCCATGCGTTCCGAGTCCCGCGCGTACGCGGCCGGTCTGATCCTGGCGTGTGTCGCACTGGCCGGATGCGGCGTGCTCGCGTTGCTGCGCCCGCAGGGCAAAGTCGGCGATGACAACAAGATCCTCATCGGCAAGGACTCCGGCGCCGTCTACGCGGTGATCGATGACGTGGTGCACCCGGCTCTCAACCTCGCCTCGGCCCGCCTGGCCGTGGGTGAGGCCGCCAAGCCCGCGACCGTGAAGGAGTCCGAACTCGGGAAGAAGCCGCGCGGCCAATTGATCGGCATTCCAGGCGCTCCCAGCGCGCTGCCCTTCGACAAGGAGGGCAAGGGTCGCGCTTGGACGGTGTGCGACACCCTGCAGCTCGACGGTACCAACAAGGCAACCACCTCGGTGCTCATCGGCGACCTCGAACTCGGCGCCAAGGCTTCGGCGATGGAGCCGGGTAACGCCTTGCTCGTCAAGGGCAAGGACGCGACTTACCTCGTCTACGACAACAAGCGCGCCCGCGTCGACATGAACAACAACGCCGTGACCGAGGCTCTCGGCATTCGCAACGTGACACCGCGGCCGATCAGCGAAGGCTTGCTCAACGCGATTCCCGAGGTGCAGCGGATCGAGGTCCCGCACATCGACGATCGTGGCGCGCAGCCGAGATACAACATCGGTGATCATCGGATCGGCGAGGTGGCGCAGGATGCCGCGACGAAGCAGTACTTCGTGGTGCTGCAGGATGGCAGGCAGGAAATCGCGCAGCTGACGGCCAACATCATTCTCAACTCCGACCCGGCGGCGGGCCGGAATCCCACGATCATCCCGTACGAGAAGACCTACTCGCCCATATCGACGACGCTGCCGGTGAAGGATTACCCGGCCACCGCGCCCTCGCTCATGCAGAGCAAGGATCGGCCGGTCAGTTGTCTTTCGTGGAAGCCGATCGCCGCCGCGGAGGGCAGCGGTGGCAATCATGCCGCGCTGTCGCTGATCACCGGCGTGGGTCTGCCGATGAGGGATGACGCTCGCCTGGTGCCGCTGGCCCAAGCCGACGGTGACGGACCCAACGTGGACTCGGTGTACTTCAAGCCCGGTTCCGGTGCATTCGTCCAGGGCACCGGCATCGAGCCGGACAGCCAGCGTAAGGACAGCGTGTTCTATGTCGCCGATACCGGCGTCCGCTACGGCATCAGGGATGCCGAGGCAGTCAAAGCGCTCGGCATGAGTACGGAGTCCGGAGTGCGACAACCGGAACCGGCTCCATGGCCGATCGTCGGGCTGCTTGCCTCCGGGCCGACGCTCAGCCGCCAAGAAGCGATGGTGGCCCACGACGGCGTCGCGCCGGACGCAAATCCGGCTAAAGCGCTTGTGAAGAACCAAAATTGAGTTGAATCCGCCCCAATCGGCTGTTTGTGGCGCGTCGCCGCGCTCATGGAGCCCGCACACGGCCAGTAACTCCGCGGCGTCGCCTCGTCTTCAAGATCAGTGGCACATGACGGTGACTTGTTGTCGCGAAACAGCACAGCCATGTGCCGTTGATCATGGTTCTCTCAGGTCTTGACTCACTGGTCGTCGCGGACGCCGAATCTGCGGCGGATCGGGAACGAGGCGAGCAGGCCCAAGATCAGCAATGCCGCGACGCCGCCGCTGCCGATCAGCGCCACATCCCGGGCGCGATTGTCGGGTGGTGGGGCCGGTGATGGGACCTGCAAGCGCACGCTCAGGGCGTCGGCCGGTCGTTTCGGCGGAAGTGTTCGCGGGATTTCGGCGGTGAGGGCGGCTATCGGATCTATCGCGCCGTAGCCGACGGAGGGATTCCAGCCTTCACCCGGCGCGTGCGCCGTCGCCTCGATGCGTTTGATCACGTCGAGGGCTCTGAGCTCGGGGAAACGAGCGCGGACCAGGGCGACAACTCCGGAAACATACGGCGCGGCGAAGCTCGTCCCCTTGAGTGGAGAGAGACTCTGGTTGATGTATTTTCCCGTTATGGTCCCGGTTCCGCGCGGATCCAGCGAGACGATGTCCTCACCCGGTGCCGCCACGCCGACCCAGGGACCTGGCACGGTGAAACTCGACGGTAGGCCGTTCTGGTCGACCGAACCAACGGACAGGACGTAATCGTCGTAGCGCGCGGGCGTGACGTTGGTGGTTACGTTGTTCCATGGATCCCCGGTTGGATTCAGCGGATCGATCCCGGGATTGCTCGCAGCGCATTTATCGTCGGTATTGCCGGCCGCGGCCACCACGACGGCGTCCATTTCCAGTGTGGCGTACCGCACGGCCGCGCCGACCGCTCCGTCGCCGAAGCTCACGCCGCTGGGCATGCAGGAGACGAGCGAAATGTTGATGACCGAAGCGTGCCGGTCGGCGGCGCGCCGGATCGCGGCAGCGAGCGCATTGACGTTGCCGTACCCCTTGGGCGGATCTTCCGGCTTTCTATCCTGCCGGTTCGCGTAGTCGTACAGCGCGCTGGTCTGGCGAATCGACAGGATCCGCGCTTCAGGTGCCACCCCCGAGAATCCCTGTCCCGCCCGTGGCTTCGCAGCGATGATGCCGGCGACGACGGTGCCGTGCGCATCGCAGTCCTCGCTGACCCCGTCGCCGCCGTCGGCCACGAAGTCGCCACCCGCCTCGAGATCGGGCAGGCGGGGATGACGAGCGACGCCGGTGTCGATCACCGCGACGAGTTGGCCTTCGCCTCGGGAGAACTCCCATGCGTGCGCCAGGTCGAGGGAGCGCTGTGGAGCGGGAGGGGTGGGGCCGTCGCCGCCCTGCTGGGTCGAGTAGCAGGGCGTGTTGCCCGGCCGCTCGGTCTTGTCCATCGGCCGTGCGGGATCCCCTGCGGGCAATTGGCCGGGATCCACCGGCGGCGGACGGTCGGCGTAGGCGATGCCTTGGCTCGCACCCACTCCGATCGACATGCTCAAAGAGAGCACCGCTGCGGCCGCACCGGTGCGCAGCGCCCGGTTCACAGCCCGCGAACGATGGCGTAGAGGTCCGCTACCCAGAAGACCAATGGCAGCACCGCGGCGACGAACGTGTACTCGAGCAGTTCGACGCCGCGGCGCATCGGTGGGGTGGCCGACTGGTTCGGGATGATGATGCCGAGGATGAGCGCCGCGATCAGGACCACCATCGCCGCGCCGAACACGGCAAGCGGCTGGTGCATCGCGAAACCCGCGCCGATCAACATGATCAGTACGATGCACGCGCCACCGGAGATGAGCACGACGGCCTGTTCCGCGCCCGCGTAGGTGCGGCTGCGGAACATCAGCACCACGGCGCAGACCAGGGCGAGCGCGATGCCCGGCCAGTACGGGTCGTCGGACGCCGGGTCGGTGGCGCCGAGTGCGCCGACGACGGTGACCAGCGTGGTCGCCGCGACCAGGCCCGCGAGGTACATGCGGGCGCGTTCCGACTTCACCCGCAGCACTTCCATGGTCGGCAGCGCGCGATGATCGTCCGGGTCGTCCTCGGTCGGATCGATGGGAGTGCCCGGCGAAGGCACCGGTGGCAGCGGTAATTTCGCCAACAGCATGGAGACTCGCGGGGCCAGGGACAGGCCGCCGAGCCCGAGCGCCGCCGCGCCGGCGCCGATCGCCCGCTCCGGCTGGTCGGTGAGCAGGCCGACCAGCGCCGCGGGCACCGCGTAGGTGGCGAGCGCGGCCGCGCCGATGAACAACGCGAGCCCGACGCCGGTGACCCGCCACGCCAGAATCGCCTTCGCCCCGGCCAGGACCGATCCGAGCAGGATGTGCGCCCAGCCGTAATCGTCCGGCACGTAGAGCATTCCCGCGCTGAAGGCAGCGGGCAGCGCGCAGCCGCCGAGCACCAGCGCGGTGCCGTTGTCGCCGTACATCCTGCTCAGCACCATCGCGGTGACGACGAGCAGGATCGCGACCACCAGCGCGATCGAACCGCCGACCCCGATCGGCAGCGAGCCGGGGGACAGCAGCAGCCCGAGACAGCCGACCATCATGGTGAGCGCCGCGAGCACCGAGCCGGTGATCCGCGCGACCCGAGGGGTCCAGCTGCGGTAATGGTCGGCGTCGGCGATCGCGACGTTGTACATGATGTCGTCGAACAGCGGTGTCGGCGCGGTGTGCGAAGCGCTCTCCAGCATCAGCAGTTCGCCGTCGCGGACGCCGTGCTCGCCGAGGCTGAGCGAGTTGGAGAACGGCGGATGGCCGATCCGGGCGAGCACCCACTCCGCGGGCTCGTAACGCTCACCCTCGTTGTCGAAGTCGTTGGAGCGGCTGTGCTGGGCGACCATGTCGACCACGCTCGGAATCACCAGCGCGACCGGCACGTCGACCGGTATGGCCATGTCGACCTGAGTGTGCTTGGCCAGAATCGTCACCCGGGCGAGGTCGGGGGCGCGGACGATCCCGCGCGAGGATTCTTCGTCGATGTGGTCAAGTCGCGCGTGCGTCAAGCTTCCCCCAACTCGGTCTTCTACCTCGTGATTCCACGACTCGGCGGGCCGGGGGCGAGCTTGCGAACCCTCGGTCCGGGCAGCAGAATGCTGGTCGAACTGTACGACATGTCGGCTGTGACCTCTACACTGAGGCCGAATCACAGCTGGCCGAAGGGGGAATCTCGTCGATGAGCACTGTCCGCTTCCAGCGCCGTGCGCGCCGCGAGATGCCCAGGACGCCCGGCGGCGAGGTCACGCTGCAACCCCCGCCCGAAATCCCCCGGGTCACACCGGGAAACCTCGTCCTGAAGCTCATGCCCGCTGTGATGGTGATCGGCATGGTCGGCATGATGGCCTTGATGTTCACCCAGGGCGGCGGCATCGCCTCCAACCCGATGAGCATGATGTTCCCGCTCATGATGGTGTTCTCGATGGTCGGTATGTTCGCGGGCCAGGGCGGGGGCAAGGGGCAGAAGGCCGCCGAGGCCAACGAGGATCGCAAGGACTACCTGCGCTACCTCGACCAGGTGCGCAAGGACGTCGACGAGACCGCCGCTCAGCAGCGCGCTTCCGTCGAATGGAGCCACCCGGAGCCGGAACTGGTCTGGATGCTCGCGGGCACCAGCCGCATGTGGGAGCGTCGCGCGGGGGACAAGGACTTCTGCCACGCGCGTATCGGTCTCGGCGGTCAGCGCCTGGCCACCAGGCTGGTCGCTCCGGAGACCGGTCCGGTCGAGGAGCTCGAACCGATCGCCGCGGTCTCGCTGCGCCGCTTCGTGCGCGCCCATTCGACCGTGCCCGATCTGCCGACCGCCATCGCGGTCAAGGGCTTCGCCACCATCGCGCTGGACGGCGACCGCGGCCAGGCGCGCGACATGACCCGCGCGATGCTGGTGCAGCTGTGCATGTTCCAGGCTCCCGACCAGGTGCTCGTCGCGGTCGTCTGCGGGCCGGACACCGCGCCGGAGTGGGAGTGGACCAAGTGGCTGCCGCACACCCAGCACCCCGACGCGCAGGACGGCATCGGTACCCAGCGCATGTTCTACGGCTCGATCCGGGAGGCGATGGCGGGGTTGCATCCGTTGCTCGGCAACCGGGTCCGGTACTCGCGCAACCAGCCCGCCAACGCGAACATGGTGCATATCGTCATCGTGGTCGACGGCGGTCTGCTCGAGGCCGAGGACGATCAGTTGCGCGAATCCGGCTACGAGGGCGTCACCATCATCGACCTGTGCGGCTACGCGCCGCGCCTGGCGGTGTCGCGTGGCATCAAGATGATCGTCGAGAACGGCGAGTGCGTCGGCCGCGGCGCGACCGGCAATCAGGAGCGGTTCGCGTTGATCGACCGGATCAGTCCCGAGCAGGCGCAGCAGGTGGCGCGCAGGCTGGCCCCGTACCGTGCCGCCACGCAGCGCAGCAGCGACGTGGAAACCGATGACGCCGACGCGATCTCGACGTGGGCGCAGCTGATGGGCCTCGGGGACATCGGCTCTTTCAACCCGGAGCACGCGTGGCGGCCGCGCTACGGACGGGAGCGCCTGCGCGTCCCGTTCGGTGTGGGCGCCGATGGCCTTCCGGTGGAACTGGACATCAAGGAGGCCGCCGAGAACGGCATGGGCCCGCACGGTCTGTGCATCGGCGCCACCGGTTCCGGTAAGTCGGAGTTCCTGCGCACCCTCGTGCTCAGCTTGCTGGCCACGCACTCGCCCGACCAGCTGAACTTGGTGCTGGTCGACTTCAAAGGCGGCGCGACGTTCCTCGGTTTGGAGGGCGTTCCGCACGTCGCCGCCGTCATCACCAACTTGGAGGAAGAGGCCGATCTCGTCGACCGCATGAAGGACGCCCTGGCCGGTGAGATGAACCGCCGCCAGGAAGTGCTGCGGGCGGCGGGCAACTTCGCCAACGTCTTGGAGTACGAAAAGGCCAGGGCCGCGGGCGCCGACCTGGATCCGCTGCCCGCCCTGTTCGTAGTGCTCGACGAGTTCTCCGAGCTGCTCACTCAGCACCCGGATTTCGCGGAACTGTTCGTCATGATCGGCCGCCTCGGCCGCTCGCTGCACGTGCACCTGCTGCTCGCCTCGCAGCGACTGGAGGAAGGCAAGCTCAAGGGCCTGGAATCTCACCTGTCCTACCGGATCGGCCTGAAGACCTTCTCCGCCAACGAATCTCGCCAGGTGCTCGGTGTGCCGGACGCCTACAACCTGCCGAACAATCCCGGTGGCGGCTATCTGAAGGCCGACTCCGGAGAGATCCAGCGCTTCCAGGCTTCCTATGTCTCCGGCGCGTATGTCGGCGGCGGCTCGCAGCGCGACATGACCGTTGCCACGCAGTCCGGTGAAATCGATGTCAGGGCACGGGCGTTCACCGCTACCCATGTCGACTTCCGGGCAGCGGACCGCGTTCCGCTGCCACCCGAACCGAGCCTGGAACCGGAACAGGACGAGGACGGCGAGCAGCTGTCCAACCTGAACATGCTGGTCGCCCGGATCCGCGGCCACGGCCGCCCGGCGCACGAGATCTGGCTGCCGCCGCTGGACGAGGCGCCGACGCTCGACCAGCTCGTCCCGCGCTCCATTCTCACCGGCGAATACTCCCCGGTGTCCACGCTGCGTGCCCCGATCGGCATCGTCGACCGCCCGTACGACCAGCGTCGCGACCCGATGGTCATCGACCTGTCCGGCGCCCGCGGCAATGTCGCCATCGTCGGTGGCCCGCAGTCCGGCAAGTCGACGGCGTTGCGCACACTCATCATGGCGATGTCGTTGACGCACACCGCCGAACAGGTGCAGTTCTACTGTCTCGACTTCGGTGGCGGCACTCTGGCGAGCCTGCAAGGGCTGCCGCACGTCGGCTCGGTGGCCAGCCGGTTGGACGAGGACCAGGTCCGCCGCACCATCGCGGAGATGACCACCATCGTCCGGCAGCGCGAGGCGCGCTTCCGCCAGCTCGGCATCGAATCGATGACCGATTTCCGCAGGCTGCGCGCGATGGACCCGGCCGGTAGCCCGGGCGCCGCTGGCGCGCACGAGGATCCGTTCGGTGACGTCTTCCTGGTTGTCGACGGTTTCAGCTCGATCCGCCAGGACTTCGAGATGCTCGAGCAGACCATCATGAACCTCGCCGTGCAGGGTCTGTCCTACGGTGTGCACGTGGTCATCGCGCTGAACCGCTGGGCGGAGGCGCGGCCCGCGCTCAAGGATCAGATCGGCACCAGGATCGAGTTGCGTCTCGGTGATCCGATGGACTCCGATCTGGGCCGCAAGTTCGCCTCACTGGTTCCGCAGGGGCGGCCGGGCCGCGGTATGACCCCGGAGTGCCTGCACATGCTGACCGGCTTGCCCCGCATCGACGGCAGCTCCGACCCGACCGACCTCACCCAGGCCGTCGCGGACGCGGTCGCCGCCATCGCCAGGCTGACGCCGGGCCGGCACGCGCCGCAGGTTCGCATGCTGCCCGAACAGCTCCCGCGCGAGCAGCTGCTGTATCTGGCGGGCGATTGGCCCGCCCAGGTCGACCCGAACGCGAAGTGCCTGCGAATCCCATTCGGTATCAACGAGTCCGAGCTCGCGCCGGTCTACATCGACTTCGTGGAGAGCCCGCACTTCATCATCATCGGCGACACCGAATCGGGAAAGACGACGCTGCTGCGTTCGCTGATCGAGGGTATCGCCGCGTCCAACACCCCCGATCAGGCTCGTTTCATCATCGGCGATTACCGACGCGGCATGCTCGGATTGGTTCCGGAGGGCTATCTCGCGGGCTATGGCTCCACGGCGCCGCAGTTCACCCAGAACATGAACGACCTGGCCGCCTATGTCGGCAAGCGCACGCCGGGCTCGGACGTCACGCCGCAGCAGTTGCGGGAGCGTTCGTGGTGGAGCGGGCCGGAGTTGTACGTCATCATCGACGATTACGATCTGGTCGCCACCTCCGCGGGCAACCCGGTCCAAGCGCTGCTCGAACATCTGCCACACGCCCGAGACCTCGGGTTCCACGTGATCATCGCCCGGCGCTCGGGTGGTGCGAGCAGGGCGATGTTCGAGGCGACGTTGGCTCGAATGCGTGATCTGGGCTCGGCGGGCCTGATTCTGAGCTGCAGCAAGGACGAGGGCGTCCTGATGGGCACCAAGCGACCTAGCCCGATGCCGCCGGGCCGAGGCACCTACGTCACCCGTAATGTCGAGGGCCTGGTCCAGACGGCGTGGATGCCGTTGCCCTGATGTCCGAGGTCGAGATCGTCGTCACCGAGGCGCGTATCTGGGCGCGTGGCGCCGACAAGCACTGGGACGCGCCGCCGTCGGTGGTCTTGGGCAGCAACGGCTTCGATCTCATCGTGGGGCAATCGCTGAGTCCGCCTACCCACGTCGGTTCGGTGGTGCAATTCGTGCCCGCCGATGCCATAGCTTTGCCACCCCGCACACCCTCGGTGGTGGACGCGATGAGCGCCGTTTTCGCGAGTGTGCTCGAGCATCTTCGTGTCGCGACCCCGTGTGCCCGGATGACGTTGGTCTGCCCGACCGAATGGGGCGCGCCCCGTCGCGGCGTGCTTGCTCAGGCGGCGCGCCGCGTGGCCTCGGATGTCGTGTTCGAGGACATCGCGGTCCGTTCGGTCGCGTCGGACGAGGGCACCAGCCACAGTCGGCGAACGCTGGTACTGGAGTTCGGCACGCTGGCCACCACGGCGTCGGCGGTCATCCGAAGCCATCGCGGCGTGCATATCGAATCCTGTGAGCACGAGCCGACGCTCGCGTTGGCCGAGATCGAGAGCGGATCCGCGGGCTTCGCCGCTCTGTGCAGCCTGATCACTCGGTTGCTCGACAGCGGCCCGATCGACCTCGTGCAAGTGGCGGCTATCAGTGATACCGGAAAACTGGACTCGCTCCGTGCGGCGGTCCAGCAGTCCACAGGTGCCGATGTCGAGCTGCGTGCGGTCGGCGGTCCCGATCTCGTCCGTAGGCGGCGGACCGAGGAACGCGAAGTCCACGCCGCGCAGACACAGTGGATGCGACCGCTCCGCGAGCGCGCCGCGACACGACAGCCTCGACATGGCGCCGCGCGTATCGCGGTCGCCGCGATCGCGGCCGTGGTGGTCGTCGCGTTGACGATCGTCGGTGCGGTTGTCTGGTCCGGTCGCCGCGGCGAAGAGACGGTAGCGGCGCCCAGCACGGAAGCGGTGTCGCCGATCGCCGCACCGCCGCCGGTCGGCCCGCCGGCCGAGGCGGCACCGGAGGCCTTCGGCCGAATCCGATTCCGTGTCCCTCCCGGCTGGCGGATTGCCCAGTCGCCTGACACGGGGCGTGCTCGTGTCGATTTGGTGCCCGACGCGGCTGCGCGGCAACGGATTACGGTAATGCAGGTACCGCTGACCGCGTCGTCCAGTTACGCGCAGGTCGCGGCGAAGTTGGAAGCGCAGATCGCGCAGCGCCCGCCAGGGGTACTGACCGACTTGCAGCAGGATGTGATGTTCGGTGGCCGTTCCGGTTTGGCCTACCTGGAACATCCCGGAGACGGATCAACCGTTCGCTGGCATGTTCTGTTGGAGTTCGGAATTCAGCTGAGCATCGGATGCCAGTACGCAGGAGACGAATGGGGGCAGTTGGAAGCCCCGTGCTCGCATTTCGGGGATACGGTCCGCGTCGTGCCGTGATGGGCGCGGGCACGTATACCTAGCCGACTCCGCTGCGGCGCAGAACGATTCGAGCCCCCGGCACCGAAGTACCGGGGGCTCGAATCAGCCGAGACGGGATCTCAGAAGAGGCCCGCCAGCGCGGTGTCGGTGCCCTGCAGGTCCGAGTTGCCACTGCTGACCAGCTTGCCCGCGCTTTCCAGCGTGGTGTTCAGCTGGGTGACCTGCGTGTTCCACTGGGCCTGCAGCGAGGCGAACGCGTCGTTCGCGTCACCCTTCCAGTAGTTGGTCACGAAGTCGGTGACCTGCTTGTGGAAATCTTCGAGCATGGTCATGACGCTGCGCGCTTCGGACACGATGGCCTGGGCGCCCGCCTCGACCTCGCCGAAGTTCGAAGCAATCCGACCGGGATCGTTCGCTACCATGGGGAGCTCCTTGTTGTCTGTGGTTCGGCTATCGGATCAGGGAAGGTCCAGGCTGGAGGCCTGCGCGGCCACCTGCTGGGCGAACTGCTGGTCCTGATCGGCGAACTTCCGTCCGGCGTGGGCGAGCTTGTCCGACGTCTGGTCCAGCTGGTCGTTCAGCTTCCGCGCCTGGGCGAAGTAGCTGTCCATGAACGTGTCGAACGCCTGACGAGCCGCACCGCTCCAGGTGGCGGTGGTCTGATCCGACTTGCTGTTCAGTGCGGTGATCGCGGTTTGCAGATCCTGGTGCCGCTGCCGGCAGTTGTCCACAAACTTCGAGATCGCCTCTTCGCTCGCTTCGAGCTGTCCTGCCATTTCGGCTCCTTTCGGTTCCCGTCTCGGCCAACGGCGGAAGCCTCAGTTGGCCTGTACATCTGATTGGACGCGGTGCGGGTCTGATCGGTTCCATCCGACTCGAGAAAGTTCGGCATCGCCCCACGGGATCAGGGCCCTGCGCCCCTCAGCCCGGCTCGTCCGTAGTTTTCGGCGGCCGCGCACGGGCCTGCTCGGAAGACCGCGATGCGATCCGGGTCTGCATGACTTGTAACGCCAGCGCTCGGCTCCCCTCCTTCCCCCTGCTCGCTGCTGTAATGATCGGCGAGTGGGCTGGCTGCGGTACACCTTACCGAACGCCTAAGTCCGCCGCTACCAGCAGATTGACGAAAGCCGGTGGTCTCGCGAACCGAAAACCGCACTGAGCCTTGAATTCAGCGGACGCGACCGAATCACTTCACGCGATTGCGCAGCACCGGCACCAGACGGTCGAGCAACGTCTGCTGGGACGACTCGCTCCAGTCGCGGACCGCGGCGACGGCCGCGGGATCGTCCAGCGGAATCACCGTGGCACGGGTGCCCGCCACTTGGTACGGAAGGCCGAGCAGGCCACCGCCGCCCGCCTTTTCGTCGCTGCGCACGGCCAGCACGTAGCCGTCCGCCGCTACTTCCAGCCGGTTGGTTCCGGTCAGTTCGCGAGGCGATGCCTCGTCGCCCGCGCGCCGGTAGTTGAGGTTGTAGACGAATCCGAGATTTTGCAGGAACTCGGTTTGCGGGGTGCCGCCGAGGAAGATCGAGACCTGCGAGCCGCGCGGCACGTCGACCATCGTGATCGTCTTGCCCCGGAATACCGGGTTGTCCGCTCGCGCGCGGTCCAGCGGCGACAGCGCTGCCGTGCTGCTCGGCGAGGCGACAGCGGGATCGGGTACTTGCCCTTCGCGATTCGATGCCCAAATACCGATCCCCGCGGCGAGTGCGACGGTCACCACGCCCGCGGCCGCCGCGAGCAGCCAGTTCTTGCGCGCGGGTCGCGCGGCGGCGCTCCCTTGACCGGAGACGGCTACTCGGGGGTCGGTCCCCGGCCGCGGATCGAAGACCTGGATGGGATAGGTCGGGGAGGTGTTGGTGGCGACGGGATTGTAGCCGGGAATGAGGGCGCTCGCCGCCGCATCGGTGAATTCCCGGCAGCTGTTGAACCTTTCGGCCGGGTTCTTCGCCATGGCGCGGGCGAAAACGTGGTCGATGGCGGGCGGCAGGCCGGGGTTGACGGCGGTGGCCAGCGGCGGGGGCTCGTGAAGATGCCCCATCATCACCAGCGCGGGTTGCGTTCCCGGGTAAGGGTTGCGCGCGGTGAGCAATTTGAAGAATGAGCACGCGAGGCTGTAGACGTCGGCGCGGTGGTCGAGCGGGCTGCCGGTGAGCTGCTCGGGTGGGGCGTAGGCGATGGTCGCGACGAAACTACCGGTCTGCGTGAGTTCGGTGGTGTCGTCATTGGCTTTCGCCACGCCGAAATCGGTGAGCAGCACGCGCTCTTCCTCGCCGTCGACAGGTGCGGACAGCAGGAAATTCGCCGGTTTCACATCGCGGTGCAGCAAGCCCTTGCGGTGCGCGTAGTCGAGACCTTTGCCGACTTCGGTCGTGATACGGAGTGCGCGAAGCGGATTCATCGCATGCGGGTCTCGGGCCAGTTCGGCGGCGGCATCGGTGCCGTCCACGAATTGCATGGCGATCCACAACTGGCCGTGTTCTTCACCGCGGTTGTAGACCGAGACGATGTTCGGATGATCCAGTCCGGCGGCGAGATTGGCTTCGCGCTCGAAGCGGGTACGGAACTCGTAGTCGCGGCTGAGTTCGCCGCCGAGCACCTTCAGCGCGTCGGTCCTGGGCAGGCTGGGATGTTTGGCCAGATACACCGTGCCCATGCCGCCCGCGCCGAGCACCCGCATGATGCGGTACCCGCCGACGATGGTCCCGGGGCTCATCGCCATGTGCACGATCTCCTGACTCCACGCGGGCCGCTGGCGTTCGCCACGCAGCATACTCGACCGAATTCGCGACGAAAGTGCGGCATTATCGGCTGTTCGCGAAAACGGAATACTGTGCGGCGGCGCGCTGTTGCGCGTCCAGCAGTTGATTCGCCGCGACGAATCCGACGTATTCCTTATACGCGACGACGCAGGTGAATCGCCTGTCGTCGAAAAGTCCGCTCCGGTTCTCCACGCACGCCGAATCGGGCAGGTGCTGCGGGGGATCGGCCGGACCCGCGACCACTGTGGGGGTGATACGTTCCGCGGCTATCCGCCGGGCCGTTTCCTGGTTCGGTGTGCGGATCACCAATGTGTCTCCGGAGATGGCGAATTTCTCGGCCCCCATCGCCGTGAAACGTTGTTTCGCGTACTCGAGGTCTTCGGCGTATTGCATGATTCCGCGCAGGCCGAACAAGGCGTGTGAATCGTCGTAGCTGGGCGATCGGACCCCGGCCGGATTCAGGGTGCGGCTCAGCAGATGATCGGGATCCCAGGGCAACCGCAGCATCTCCTCCTCGGTCAGCGGAGCCAGCTGATCGAGCAGCGGAAGCTGAACGTCGTACGCCTTTTCCGCGAGAGTGACAAGGGCGTTGCGGTCGGGAGCGTTGGCCGAGACGAGGAACGCCACCACGTAGGAGCCGTGCGCGAGCATCGCGCGCAGGAAGGGCGAGCCGGGGCGCCAGTGCGCTCGCGCCTGCGGTTGCCGCGGCAGCGTGACCGGCTCGTTCTGGTCGCGGTAGGCGCCGAGATCGGCGTCGTAGAACTCGTTCGCGGCCTGACGGGCGCGGTCCGGGTCGGGAAACTGCATGACGATCGTGCCGATCGTGGTGGAATTGGGCCGGGGCTTGGCCGGCCACCCGGAGGCGATCAGGCTGACATTCTGATCCGAGCCGTTGGTGTGGAACCCGTACATCATGCGGTTCCGTTCCGCGATCGGTCGCATGTCCTCCTGGCGACCGAGTTCATCGGGCAGCGTTCCCTTGCTGATACTCGACGGCGTCCAGCCGTACTTCATCCTGGGATCGATGTCGTAGGCCGAGGCGACGTGATCGGCCAGCCGCATGGCGGCGACCTTTCCCATGTCGATGAACAGCGGTTGATAGTCGTCGTCGTGCGCGTTCGGCGGCTCGGTGGGGTAGTTGCCGGTGTCGAGACCGCGAATATCGATCTCACCCGGCCGCGCGGTTCCCGCGAGCGTCGAACCACAACCGGTGACGATCGTGGCGGCCAGCGTGCACGCTAGAGCGAGAGCGGCGGTGCGGAATCCTGTCATGCGGCATTCACCAACAATGCGTACTGGGCGGAGATGCGTTGCTGCGCGTCGAGCAGCTGATGCGACCAGGCGAACGCGGCGTAGCGGTCGTAGGACACCGAACAATAGAACCGGACGACGACCGTCTTGTTGCCGATGTACTCCTTGCACTGGGCAGCGGGAAGGCCCTTCGGTGACTCGGCTCCGCGGAATTTCTTCGTGAGTCCGCCGAGTTCCTCGCGTAGTCGTGCGGCCGAGCCGGCGTCGCGCGCGCGGAACAGATGGGTGCCGTCGGCGGCGTACCGATCCACTCCCGCCGCTTCGATGATCCGGCGGTCGTCGGCCGAATCGATGGTGAAGTGCAGCGCGCCGCGCTCGGTGTACGCGCCGGGCGGGTCGATCCAGGAGTCTTCCCTGGGACGCGGCAGCGCCCGGTTCAGCATGCCGTCGATATCGACCGGCGATGTCATCAGTTGGTCGACGGGCGTGGGCGTGAACCGGCCGATCGCCGGGACCACGGTGTCCAGGCTCTTCTCGACCAGGGCGAGCAGTTCGGCGAGGTCGACTTTCTCCAGGTAGACCTTCACATAGTCGTAGACCCAGGTGTAGACGACGAATTTACCCGTGGCGAACCATGATCCGATGGACTGATCCGTGGGTTGCCAATGCGCGTGCGCGGCTGGGTACTTCGCGATCTGGACGGGAGTGTTGCGGTTGTTGGCCTCGAAGTCGACGCGTTCCAGGGCGTCCGCCGCGGCCGCCGCCTTCTGCTCGTCCGGGAAGATCATGACGGCGTTGACCAGGTCGGTGCCCCGGTTGTCCGGCGCATTGCCCGCGTTGCTGAAGAAACCCGCGACGAAATCCGGCGCCGCCTCGGCGAACCGGGAGACATCCATGATCCGCCCGAGCGAGTTCTTCGGCTCGATGAACACCTTGGACAAGGACGGATTCTGGAAGACGAACCCAGGGTCGATGTCCGAGGGCGGCGGGAGGAAGTTCGCGAGCCGCTCCGCCTCGATCATGCGTGCCTGCTCGGGATTCTTCGCTGTTCCGTACGCGCGCGGCGTCGTCGCGTAATTGCCCACGTCGAGCTGCGCCAGATCGACGGGCTGCGCGGACTTGTCCGTTCCGGCCGCCGGGTCGCCGCACGCGCCGCCCCCGAGGGCGACGGCGCAGGCCAGCATCAGGGCACCGGCGGTTCGGATCGGTCTCGACATCGCGCCGTGCTGCACTCTTCCCTCCCCTGACTGCGGTAGTTGCGCCGGATCCTACTTCGGCCCACCCGCGGCCGAGGATCGCGAAAGCGCTGGCCGCTTACCGCCGTCGATCTCAGAAACTGTTCGCCAGCAGCGCGTACTCCGCGGCGACCTTCTGTCGCACGTCCGGTTCCTTATCACTGGTGACGACTCCGACGTACCGCTTGTACGCGACGTAACACCGGTATTTGTACTCCCGGTCCGGGTCGCCCTTGCTGTTGAGTTGCAGGCACTTGGCGCCTGGGACGTCCTTGGGAGCGCCCAGCGGGTCGTAGTGCGCGCCTTCGCTGTCCAACAGGCCGGTGACCAGTTTCTGGGCGGCGGCCGCGTCGCGGGTGCGGGCGACGTAACTGTCGTCGAGCAACCCGATGTGATCGACGCCGGCTTCCTCGACCAGGCGCAGGTGTACCGACTCGTCGTCGGCGCGGTGCACCGTGTGAAAGCCGCCGTAGACGGCGAAGGTCGCCGGATCCGGCACGCGGTTCTTGCGGTCGGCGACCGCGACGCGGGCGAGCAGGCCGTCGGGATCGGCCTTCAGGGTGTCGAGCTTGTTCACCGGGGTCGGGGTGAATTTGTCCAGCTGCGCGACCTGGGCGGCCAAGGTCTTGTCGACCCACTTCACCAGGTCGTCGCCATCCGCCGTCGGACGCTGGATGAACAAGGAGATGACGAATTCCTTGTACGCCATGAACGTGCCGACGTTGGGAACGCCGGGCCGCCAGTGGATGTAGGAGTCGGGATACTTCGTGGACGACAGTTTGCGATTGTCCGGCGAAACGGCGATGTCGACGTCCTCGAGTTCACGGGCGGCGAGCTTCGCGGTGGCCTCGTCGGGGAAGCGGAACAACGCGTTCGTGACCGCGGTGGCCTGCGGCGCCGGATTGGACTGGCCGGCCGGATCGGGACGGTCGGCGCCGCTGGCGGCGTATCCCACGACCAGCTTGCGATTGTCGAAGACCGGCCTGGACACCTTGGCCACGAAGTCGAGCGCCTGCTCGGCGTCCTTGACGACGGTGCTGCCGCGGCCGAATTTCAGCGCGGAGTCGATGCGCACGGTCGGAGCCACGGCGTCGGACATCCGCATGCCTTCCAGCAGCGCGCCTTTGCCCGCCGAATCCTGGTTGTACTCATGCTTGTCGACGAGATAGGTGCCGACTTCCAGCTTGCGCACATCGATCTCACCCGCGGTCGGCGTGCCGTGCACACCCGCGCAACCGGCCAGCACCCCCGCCAGTGCCAGGCAAGACGCGGTGAGCGCGATCCGTTGCGTCCGAACCATCTCAGGCCCCTCGTTCCTCCCGTTGCTGACACTGAAGTTACCCGACGGACGCCGGGTAGGGGGACCGATGGTCGTCGTATTGCAATACCCTTGTCGGTGTGGCGACGACCTTGCACTGCAATCCCGGTGGAGGCCGATACCGGTGATGGATCGGCAGGTCGAGGTCGTCGTCGGCAGCCACGCCGTGGCCAGGGTCGCGGGCGCGGTCGTCGTCGTCGCGCACCGCAGGCCGGGCAGGCCCACCCCGGACTCGACCGCCGTCGTCGCTTTGGAATCACTGGCCGAACTGGTGCGCGACGCGACCGATCGGGAGCCGGGTGGCCCCGGCGCTCTGGTGGCCCGGCACGCGACGCGCTGGCTGATGAAACAGGCCGAGCAGATCAGCCCGGGCGAGCCGATCGACTTCGGCATTCTGTCCACCGCCGAGCACGGGGGCGTGGCGATCTTCTTGCACGGGGCGATCACCGCCGTGCTGGCCGGTGACGGCGTGCTCGAGCGATACCGCGGCAGCGACGCCGCCTTCACGGTGGATCGGGTCGCGGCGGTTCCGGCGCGGGCGGCGGCGCTGTTCGTCGACGACGCGAAGGGCCGCATCCCGGATCTGCCACCCGAGCGCGGCATCGGCAGGCTGGTCGAGGGCATCGCTCAGGCAGGTGGCGCGATCGTCTGGACGGAGGGCTCCCGCAGGGGTCTGCCGACGAACGGCGGAGAGCCCGGTTCCGCTGGCGCGCACGGCCGCCCGGAGACGCCTCCGGTGCCGACGCCGCGCGTCGAACCCGAGCCGTCCGCCGAATCGCGACGGCAGGAGCCGCGACCGCCGCGATACCCGACGGCGCCGTCGACCGCGATGCTCGACGCCCAGACCGAACAGACGCCGATCGACCCGCACCACGCGCCGACGCAGCTGGGCGGCACCAATCCCGCGCCGCGGCCCGACCCGGAGCTGCAGCGTCGGCTCGAGGCGACCGCGAAGGCCACCGCGCTGACCGTCAAGGTGATGGGGTTCAAATGCGCGCGAGCACATCCCAGCGATCCGCGGGCGGCGTTCTGCACCGTCTGCGGTATGCCGGTCGACCAGACCCAAGCGCTGATCGAAGTGGTCCGCCCGCCGCTGGGCATGCTGATCCTCGACGACGGCATGACCTACATGCTCGCCGCGGACGCGGTGATCGGTCGCGATCCGGAGCGCTCGCCCGCCGCGGACAGCGGACTCGTCCCGCTGCGGGTCGACGACGCCTCCGGTGGCATGTCCAGGGCGCACGCCGAAATCCGACTGGTGAACTGGGATGTGACGGTGGTGGACTGCGGTTCGACCAACGGAACCCGCACCCGCCTGCCGGGCTACCGCGACTGGGTGCGCCTGGCGCCGCGCCAGTCCATGGCGCTCGTGCCGGGCACCGAGATCATGCTCGGCAACCGCGTGCTGCGCTTCGAACTGGCCGCGCCGCCGCCGTTCGGCCGCTGAGCCCGCGCTACGAATAGCGCGCGGCGCACACGCTTTCGCCGTTCAGGACGCCGGCGCGGAAGGCCTCGACTCGTGAGAAGCCACTCGGGACGGTCTTGCCCTGGGCGTCGCTCGCGGCCAGGCCATCGGTGAGCAGCCCCGAGACCGCCTCGTCCAGATCGCCTGCGGCGAGTTTGATATCGCCCTGTTCCACCGGCCGCCCGGACTCGGCGAGTTTGCCGGTGACCACTCCGGACAGGCAGGCCGCGCGCAGGCCGGTCTTGGCCCCGACCAGACTCTGACCGCGGCTCTGCTGGACGGCCAAGGTGTATCGGGAGATGAACACGATGTAGCCGTTGTAGTCGCCGGTTACCTTGAGCGGCAGCGGGTCGTCCGCGCCGGACGTCGAGGTACCGCGCTCGGCGAGTCCGGGAATATCGGTGGCGATCGTGTTCGCGGCGGGGCAGTACGACACCGGTTCGGTCACGACGCCGTCGGGGCAATCGATCTTCGCCCGTGAGTAGTCGTATGTCGGCTCGTGGCTGATCGGCAGAATGGCTTCGAGTGCTTTGGTGAGTTCGACCAGGGTCTGTTTCGTGATGGGGTACTCGCCGCGCCCGTTGTCGTCGCTGAAGCTCTGCGGCAGATTGGCGCGGCGCTGGTCGATCTCGTCCTGGTCGATGCCCTTGCATGCCTTGGGACCGTCGGTGAAACCGATCTGCACGGCGGTGACCCGTTCGAACGCGGAGCCGTGCACGCTCTCCGGATCATCCGGGTCGGAGTCGCGGATGGCGACGGTGGCGGCGAGCACGGTGTTGAGGCCGTCGGAGGTGTTGATCGTGAAGTGCTTTGCCTTGCCCTCTGCCACGTGCCGCATGAACGCGCCTGCGAAGCAATCCGCCTGCTGCTCCTTGACGATCACCGGGTCCTTCGCGCCGACGATCTTGGCCATGGTCTGCACCGCGTGCCCGTACTCGTGCGCGAGCACCATCACGACGGACATCTTCCCGAAGGTCTCCTCCATGGTGGGAAGCAGCACCGACCGATCCCAGCCGATGGAATTGTCCAGGCGGCAGAACGCGGCGTTGACCAAGCGGTAGGTGCTCTCCTTACAGAACTCGACCGACTCGGGACGCCCGGCCTTCGCGCTCCAGGACAGCAGCTTCTCGACCGGCTTGAACTCGCCTTGGAACTCCTTGCCGAACTCGCCGCGCCAGAAGGTCTGGATGTCGTCGACGGCGTTGAGCGCCAGGGTGTCCACGGCGCCGCCGTCGCCGTTGGTCGCGGTCAGCGTGCTGTCCGGGACGCCGGTGCGGGGGCCGCTGGGGCCGCTCGTGGTGGGCAGCCCGGCAACCTTGAACGGATCGTCGTAGACGGAGACGGCCCGGCCGTCGACCACTCGAATACAGCCGCCGATCAGCATTGAAAAACTGAGCAGCGTCGCAACCAGCGCGGTCGCTCGGACTCTCGGCAAGGCTCCCCCTAGTCGGCCGCTAGGTCGTTCACGTCGGTCGCCGGATCGGGGCATTTGGCGCATCGGGGGCACCGCCGATGTCCGGGTGATGGAATAGTATCCGCTGCATGTCTTCACCGGGGGCGCAGACCATCACCGTGCGCCATGATGGAAACGAACGAGTATTCGATTCGAGCCAGCAGGTCACGATGGGCCGCGCGCCGGAGGTGACGCTTTTCGTCGACAGCCCACTCGTCTCGCGTGTGCACGCCACGCTGGCCTGGCAGGGCAGCGCCTGGGTGTTGACCGACAACAAGAGCACCAACGGGGTTTTCGTGGATGCGCGCAGGCTGACCCAGCCGGTGTCGATCGACCGCCCCACGCAGGTCCGGCTGGGTGACGCGATCAGCGGCCCGCTGTTGCACCTGCTGCCAGCGAACCCGCAACCCCCGCAACGTCCGTCCGCGCGCCCGCCGCAACCGGTTCCGGTCCCGCAGCCGGGACCGCCGCCGCACGGGGTCCGGCGGCCCGTGCAGCAGTTCCAGCATCCGCACTATCCGCCGCCCCAGGACGCACCGGCGCCCGCGGTGAACATCAACATGACGACCAGGGCGGACACCTCGAACATGCCGCCGGTCCGGGCCAGGGCGAGCACGGCGCCCATCGCCCGCGCCGACCGGATCCCGCAGACCGGCCTGAGCATCGGCCGCACCACCGACAACCAGATCGTCGTCAACGATCCGCTGGCCTCGCGCAAGCACGCCCGCCTGGTGGCCTCCGCCGAGGGGCTGGCCATCGAGGACCTCGGCTCGGCGAACGGCACGTTCGTCAACGGGCACCGCCGGCAACGGGCGGTGCTGCGCGAGCGGGACATCATCACCATCGGCAACGTCGACTTCGTCGTCCAGCAGGGCACACTGGTGCACCGGCAGAAGCCGGTCGCCGAGCAGGGCCTCGCGGTGCACGGGGTCGGCTTCACCGTCGAGGGCAACAAGCAACTGCTCGTCGACGTGAACATGTCGGCCAGCCGCGGCACCCTGACCGCGCTGATCGGCCCGTCCGGAGCGGGCAAATCCACGCTGTCGCGCCTGATCGCGGGCACCACCCGGCCTTCGGGCGGCGTGGTCACCTTCGAAGGCCGCAACCTGCACGCCGAGTACGAGGCGCTGCGTTCCCGGATCGGCATGGTGCCGCAGGACGACGTGCTGCACCGCCAGCTCACAGTGCGCCAGGCACTCGGTTTCGCGGCCGAGCTGCGGCTGCCGAGGGACAACAGCAAGCAGGACCGGCAGCAGGTCATCGACGGTGTGCTGCAAGAGCTCTCGCTCACCGAGCACGCCGACACCAGGGTCGATCGCCTTTCCGGCGGTCAGCGCAAGCGCGCCTCGGTGGCGCTGGAACTGCTGACCGGCCCGTCGCTGCTCATCCTGGACGAACCGACCTCGGGCCTGGACCCGGCATTGGACCGCCAGGTCATGGTGATGCTGCGTGAACTGGCCGACGCGGGCCGCGTGGTGATCGTGGTAACCCACTCGGTGGCGCACTTGGACATGTGCGATCAGGTGCTGCTGCTCGCCCCGGGCGGGAAGACCGCCTACTGCGGCAATCCGGCCGGTGTCGGCGCGGCGCTGGGCACCAGCGACTGGGCGGAAATCTTCGCAAACGTCGCGGCCAACCCGGATCAGGCGTTCGCCGCGTATCGCTCCCGGCAGGCGTTCGCGGCGCCACCCCCGCCGCCGGCGCAACCGTACGGGCCCGCGGGCAGTCCGCCGCAATCCAGCCGCGGCAAACAGTTCTCGACCCTGGCGCGCAGGCAGGTCCGCCTGATCCTGGCCGACCGCGGATATCTGACCTTCCTGGTGTTGCTGCCGTTCATCCTCGGCGGCCTGTCGCTGGTGGTGCCGGGGAAGAACGGTTTCCAGCGCGGTGCGCTGAGAGCGCTGCCGGACGGCACATTCGTGCCCGAAGGCGGAAGTGAGACACAGCAGTTGCTCGTGGTGCTGATCCTGGGCGCCTGCTTCATGGGCTCCACGCTCACAGTGCGCGACCTGGTCGGCGAACGCACGATCTTTTACCGCGAGCGCGCCGTGGGGTTGCTGCCCTCGGCGTATCTGATGGCGAAGATCGCGGTGTTCAGCTTCACCGCGCTGCTGCAATCGGCGGTGCTGGTCGGCATCGTCCTGGCGGGCAAGAAGCGTCCGGGTCAGGGCGCGGTGCTGGCGTCCGGCAGCGCGGAGCTGTACATCGATATCGCACTGACCGCGATCTGCTGTGTGGTCGTCGGATTGCTGCTCTCGTCGCTGGCCAAGTCGAACGAGCAGGTGATGCCGCTGCTGGTGGTGGCCATCATGTGCCAGCTGGTGATGGCGGGCGGCCTGATCCCGGTCACCGGCCGGGTGGTGCTCGAGCAGGTGTCCTGGCTGTTCCCCGCTCGCTGGGGATACGCGACGGGCGCGTCGACGGTGAACATCCGCGAACTGTTCCTGAACGCGCAGGCCGACACGCTCTGGCAGCACAAGGCGGAGATCTGGGCGTTGGACGTCGGCGTGCTGTTGCTGATCACCGTGGTGCTCGCCGTCATCACCTGGCGCCGGTTGCGACTGAAGAAGTCGGCCGCGTGACGCGGTCCGGACGGTCCGGCTACGCCCCGGTGCGCGGAGGCGGCGCCCAGCGGCGTGGGACGGCAACGACGAGCATCTCGGCCGCGAACCGGGCACACTTATGCCTGTGACGGTGCGAGTAGGGGCAGTGCATCTCGGCTGGGATGTGGTGTCCGTGGCGGCCGGTGGCGGTGGCGTTCCCATCCGCCCCGTGCAGGTGGAGGGCATGTGGACGCCGCCGGCCTATCTGCTGGCGGATTCGTCGGGCCGGTTGCACACGGCAGGCGTGGAACGCAACAGACCCGATCTCGGGATGGCGATCGCCGACGTGCGCGACATCCTCGGGCATCCGCAGATCGTGGTCGCGGGCGCGACATGGCCCGCGGAGCTGGTGTTCCGCGCGCGCCTGTACAACCCGCTCGCCGAGATCGGCAAGCACTTGCGCGGCAAACCGGACCTGGTGGCGTTGCCCTACCCGGACAGCTGGCCGGACGAGAAGATCGACGTCTACGCCTCGATGGTGGAACAGCTCGATGTCGTCGTGGAACCGCTGCCGGAGAGCGTCGCGCTGTCCGGCTACGTCCGCGCCCTCGGACTGGTGCACCCGCCGGACCGGTCCAGGCCGAACGGCGTCGGCGCGACGGGTGTGTACTCCGACGGCCGCGGCATGCTGGTGGTCGCGGTGCACGGCGACGACGAGCAGCCCACCGAGTCGGTCGACGTTCCGGTGGACGCGGAGGCCATGCGCGACGCCAGGTCGGCGGACGACGTCGTGATCGAGGTCATGGCGGCGGCCCGTTCGATCGGCGCGGACACCTCGACGGTCCTGCTGTCGGGCAACGTGCGCTTCAACGACGCGTTGCGCCTGGCCTTCCAGAACCATCTCGGACACCGCCTGCACGTGGCCGATCATCCGATGCACGCGCTCGTCCTCGGCGCGGCGCACCTGCTGGTGAGCGATCCGGAGGCGGACGAGCCGGAGCCCGCGGGCAGGCACGCCGAACCCGCGCCCGCTCCGCAGCGCCCGGTGGACGCGCAGCACCTCCCACAGCAGGCGGACGCGGGTCAGCGGTCGGCGCGGCCGGTGCCCGGTGTGCAGTACGGCCCGGGATACCCGACCCAACCCGAAGAGGCGACGACCAGGATCGGTCGCGACGAAGCGCCGCGTGGTCTGCCGCCGAATCTCGCCGAGCTGGGTAGCCGCTTCACCAGGCCGCCGAGCGCGCCGGACGAGCAGCAAGACGGCGGTCGTCCCGGTGGGCCGGTGCCGCCCCTCGGCCCGCGTCCGCCCTATCCGGGCGGGCCGGAACAGTCGTACCCCGGTCAGCAGCGCCAGGGGCCATGGCGGGACTCGGGCGCCGACTCCGACGACGAGGACCGGCACCCCAAGGGCAAGCTGTGGAACAAGATGAAGGGCAACTTGTTCGGGGCCAACACCGTCGTCGGGGCGGTGGCGCTGGCCGTGGTCGCGCTTCCCTCCGGGAATCACGGCGTGGAGCTGACCGCGCAGCCGGTCGTCCTCGACACGGCGTCGGTCGTCGCGGAGGAAGGGGTCGATGGCGAGCCGGTCGGCTGTCCGACCGCGCCCGATGCGATCATCCAGCCCAAGCCAGGGGTCACCGCCGCGCGGGGCAACCAGCGGGAAGCGCGGGAACGGGCCGCCGAGTGCGGACGGCCCGATGTCGATACTCTGCGCTATCTGGTCCCCGGCCCGCCGGGCGCCATCGACCTGGGCCCGCCGATCGAGATCTGACGCGATTTCTTCCCGCGATACCCCACTGGTATCGTTGCTCGCTGGCGTGTGGAACGTCCGGCCGACTCCTGGTGATCGTCCGGATGTCCGCCGAGTCCCGGGTCTCCACCGGCCGCCGGGAACACCTCGACCGCACGCTCGGCTGGCAACACCGACGACAGACAGGGAAGCACTGTGCCTACGTACAGCCCCAAGGCGGGTGACGTGACCCGTAAGTGGTACGTCATCGACGCCACTGACGTAGTGCTCGGCCGTCTCGCCGTCCAGGCAGCGAATCTGCTGCGTGGCAAGACGAAGCCGACCTACGCCCCGAACGTCGATGGTGGCGATTTCGTCATCATCATCAACGCCGACAAGGTCGCCATCAGCGGCAACAAGCGGCAGGACAAGCTGATCCACCACCACTCCGGGCACCCGGGCGGCCTCAAGTCGCGGACCGTCGGTCAGGTGTTGGAGAGCCGCCCCGATCGGCTCGTGGAGAAGGCCGTCAAGGGCATGATCCCGAAGAACAAGCTCGGCAACGCGATCGCGGGCAAGCTGAAGGTGTACGCGGGCCCGACGCACCCGCACGCCGCCCAGCAGCCCATTCCGTTCGAGATCAAGCAGGTGGCCCAGTGACCGCTCCCGAGGAATTCAACGAGGAATACGTCGAGGAATTCGACGCTGCCGAGGCTGTCGAGGACGGCGCGGGCTACGAGGACTCCGAGTCCTCGGCGTCCTACGCTCCGATCGTGATCGACCGCCCGGTGCAGACCGTCGGCCGCCGCAAGGAGGCCGTCGTGCGCGTGCGCCTGCTGCCCGGCTCCGGCAACTTCGTGCTCAACGGACGCACCATCGAGGACTACTTCCCGAACAAGGTGCACCAGCAGCTGGTCAAGTCGCCGCTGGTGACCGTCGAGCGCACCGAGTCCTTCGACGTGCACGCCCGCCTGGTCGGCGGCGGCCCGTCCGGCCAGGCAGGCGCTCTGCGGCTGGCCATCGCCCGTGCGCTGATCGAGGTCACCCCGGAGGATCGTCCCGCCCTCAAGCGGGCCGGCTTCCTGACCCGTGACCCGCGCGCCACCGAGCGCAAGAAGTACGGTCTGAAGAAGGCGCGCAAGGCGCCGCAGTACTCGAAGCGCTGATTTCGGCATCGTCGGCCCTCCGCATCCGGCACCCTCGCGGTGCCGGACGCGGTACGGTCGACGCGGCAGCTGTACGAGAGCAGGCTCCAGCGAACAGCTGGTCGCCTGCTCTCGCGCTGTATGAAGATGCGGCGTCAGCGGGGCCTTCGTGGTGCACGGGCCGGTGCGCCCACGCCACAGATCACCAATGAGGGGCGAGGTATGGGACGGTTGTTCGGCACCGACGGAGTCCGCGGGCTTGCCAACGAGTCACTGAGTCCGGAGCTGGCGTTGCGCGTTTCCGGCGCGGCCGCGCAGATCCTGAGCCGGGGCAAGAAGCGCGCGCTCGCGGTGGTCGGGCGCGACCCGCGGGCCAGCGGGGAGATGCTCGAGGCCGCGGTGACCGCGGGGCTGACCGCGGCGGGAGTGGACGTGTTGTCGGTGGGGGTGCTGCCGACACCGGCCGTCGCCTACCTCACCGGTTTGTACGACGCCTGTCTGGGCGTGATGATCTCCGCCTCGCACAACCCGATGCCCGACAACGGGATCAAGATCTTCGCCGCGGGCGGGCACAAACTCGACGACGCGATCGAGGACCGGATCGAGGCGCTCATGGCCGCGGAGACGCCGTTCCGGCCGACCGGCGCGGGCATCGGCCGGGTCCGCAACGCCGCGGGCGCGCGCGATCACGGGCTGTCCGTGCCCGATCAGTACAGCCTCGCGGGCACCCACGAACGCTATGTGGAACATCTGGTGGAGGCGACGGGGCAGGACCTATCCGGGTTGACCGTCGTGGTCGACTGCGCGCACGGCGCCGCCGCGGAAGTCGGACCCGCCGCCTATCGTGAGGCCGGTGCGACGGTGATCGCCATCAACGCCGAGCCGGACGGGCTGAACATCAACGACGGCTGCGGCTCGACCCATCTCGAGCAGGTACGGGCCGCGGTGCTGGAGCACGGCGCCGATCTCGGTCTCGCGCACGACGGCGACGCCGACCGCTGCCTGGCCGTGGACGCCTACGGCAATGTGGTCGACGGGGACGCGATCCTCGCGATCCTGGCCCTCGCCATGCACGAGGCGGGCGAGCTGGCCGAAGACACTTTGGTCGCCACCGTGATGAGCAACCTCGGCCTGCACATCGCGATGCGGACGGCCGGAATCACCGTGCGCACCACCGCTGTCGGCGACCGTTATGTGCTCGAGGAGTTGCGGCGTGGCGGCTTCACGCTGGGCGGCGAGCAGTCGGGGCATGTGGTGTTCCCGCGATACGGCACCACCGGCGACGGCATTCTCACCGGCCTACGCCTGATGGCGCGGATGGCGCAGTCCCGGCGCAGCCTCGCCGACTTGGCGAGCGTGCTGAGCACCGTGCCGCAGATTCTGGTGAACGTGCCGGTCAACGACAAATCCGTGGTCGCGCGCGCACCCGAGATTCGCGAAGCCGTGCTGGAGGCGGAGCGGATACTCGGCGACTCCGGCCGTGTGCTGCTGCGACCGAGCGGCACGGAGGAATTGGTGCGAGTGATGGTGGAGGCCACCGACCCGGCGCAGGCGCGCCAGCTGGCGGACGATCTGGCGAAGCGGGTCGCAGGGGTATAGCGGGTTGAGGTCGTGCCGCGGCCGTGGGTCAGTGGGTTTCGGTGAGTACGCCCGCGTTCATGTGCCAGCGGCGGGTCGCGCGGACGGTGTCGAGCATGCGGCGGTCGTGAGTGACGAGCAGGAGTGTGCCGGTGAAGGATTCGACGGCCTGCTCCAGTTGTTCGATGGCGGGGAGGTCCAAGTGATTGGTCGGCTCGTCGAGCACGAGCAGGTTCACGCCCCGGGCTTGGAGCAGCGCGAGGGCGGCGCGGGTGCGTTCGCCGGGGGAGAGCGTGTCGCACGGCCGCAGTACGTGTGGACCACGCAGGCCGAATTTCGCCAGTAGGGTACGCACTTCGGCCTCCGGCCAGTCCGGCAGTTCGCCGCCGAAAGTGGCGGCCAGGGCCGCGGTCCCGCGGAACAGCCCGCGCGCTTGGTCGACCTCGCCGACTTCGACGCCGGAGCCCAGGCTCGCTGTCCCGGTATCGGGCTGGAGCTTTCCCAGCAACAGGGCGAGCAGCGTCGACTTCCCAGAGCCGTTCGCCCCGGTGAGCACGATGCGGTCGGCCCAGTCGACCTGCGTGGTGATCGGGCCGAGCGTGAAGTCGCCACGGGTGACGGCCGCCTGGGACAGTGTCGCCACCACCGAGCCGCTGCGCGGCGCCGCGGCGATGCTCATGCGCAGGTCCCATTCTTTGCGGGGTTCTTCGACCGCCTCGAGCCGTTCGATGCGGCGCTGGGTCTGCCTGGCCTTGGCGGCCTGCTTCTCAGTGGACTCGGCCCGCATCTTGCGGCCCGCCTTGTCCGAGTCCAGCTTCCTGGGATCACGCGCCTTGCGGCGGGCGTTGCGGACACCGTGTTCGAGCCAGTTGCGCTGCATCTGCGCGCGGGCCTCCAGGCCCGCCTTGGTGTCGGCGTAGTCCTCGTACGCCTCGCGCGCGTGCTGCCGGGCGATCTCGCGCTCCATCAGGTACGACTCGTAGCCGCCGTCGTACGACCCGACCTGTTGCTGCGCGAGATCCAGCTCCACGACGCGGTTCACCGTGCGCGCCAGGAACTCCCGGTCGTGGCTGATCACCATCAACGGGACCCGCACACCGGCGACGAACTGTTCCAGCCGGGTCAGGCCGTCCAGGTCCAGGTCGTTGGTCGGCTCGTCCAGCAGCAGTATGTCGAAGCGGGACAGCAGGACCGAGGCCAGCCCGGCGCGCGCGGCCTGACCGCCGGACAAACCGGTCATGGGTGTGTCCAGGCCGCTGGGCAGACTGTCCGCGAGGCCGAGATCCGCGGCGACCTCGTGGGCGCGCTGGTCCAGATCGGCCCCGCCGAGGGCGAGCCAGCGTTCCAGCGCGTGGGAGTACTCGTCCGGCCCGCCGTCGGCGAGGCGCTCGGCCGCGGCGTCCATCACTCGCTGCGCCTCGGTGACTCCCGTTCGGCGGCCGAGGAATTCGAAGACGGTCTCGCCTTCGACCCGTTGTGCCTCCTGGGCCAGATAACCGACCGTCGCGTCCGGGGGACTGAGCGTGATGCTGCCCGTCGGTGCGTGCCGGTCGGCGAGCATGCGCAGCAGCGTCGACTTGCCCGCGCCGTTGACGCCGACCAGGCCGATCACGTCGCCCGGCGCGAGGGTCAGATCCAAGTCGGCGAACAGTGTGCGTTCGCCGTGACCGGCCGACAGGCCGCGGGCATGCAGAGTGGTGCTCACCAGCACGAGTCTGCCGTGCTCGGGGTCGGACCCTGAGGTCGACCCCGGGAGAAATCAGGGTCGGTATCGGCCGCCGGGCCGATGGCGGGGCCCGCGACGACGGGCACAGTGGAGGACGTAGCGATCACCGCACGAGAGGGAAGACCAATGACCGCCCCCACCCGCCGTTTCACCCGCTCCACCCACGACAAGTGGATCGCAGGCGTCTGCGGTGGCATCGCCGAGTACCTCGGCTGGAACGCCAACGTCGTCCGTCTGTTGTTCGTGGTGTCGTGCCTGCTGCCCGGCCCGCAGTTCGTCATCTACTTGGTGCTGTGGCTGTTGATGCCCAAGAAGTGAACCCGCGGGGGCTGCGTCGAGCCGGCGCGGGTGACAGGATGGAACGATGCCGCTCGGGCGGCATCGCACCACCGGTACGAGTCCTGCTGAGGAGGGGTCATGATCACCTCGAGCGAATTCCCAGGCCTGGATATACCCGGCATCGACGCGTCCTCGTCGCTCGACGGCCTGGGCGCGATCGAATTGCACCACCCGACGCAGGACATCGACGGCGACGGCTCGCTCGACACCATCACCACCACGGGTGACGACGCGATGCAGGTCTGGACCGACTACGACCACGACGGCTTCGCCGACCACGTCACCGTGGTGGAGAAAGACGGCGACTACGCCGCATGGGAATTCCACCGCCATCCCGACGGCACCTCCGAGTGGGTCCGCACCGACCGAGGCAGAATCGGCAGCTGACCGAATCCGCGGGGGGCGGAAATTCGAGGGAACCGAGTGTCGGCGTGTTGCGTCGAAGGAAGTAGGGCGGCATTCGGCGCGAACGAATTCGCGTCGGCGCAACGACACTACGAGGACGGAGGGGATTCGTGGGCGGGTCGGAAATGGTCGGCGTGCGGACGGGGGAGCTCGGTGCGCTCGGCAGCGACTATCGCAGATCGGCGGACGTCATCCGCGACCAGGCGAAGCGAGTTGCCGATCACCTGTTCGGCAGCAGTGCCGAGGCGGGCCGGAATTACGCGGCGCAGGGGATCGCGGTGCATCAGGGCCTCGAACGGGTCGGTGCGTGGCTGCGGATCTGGAGTGAGGCCACCACCGCGACCGCCGACGCGCTCGGGGCCGCCGTGGTGGCCTACACCGAAACCGACCAGCAGCGCGCTTCCGAGACGAACAAGACATGAGACCGCCGATGACCCGTGCTCGCACCGGCGACGCCAGACATTCGAGGAGTCGGAATCATGACGGTTTCCTGGCAGGGCAAGGCGATCGACACCCTCTTGGACGAGGGCAGCGCGGGGTTGCGGTACTGGATCGAGTTCACGCCGCTGTACGAGGCGGCGTTCGGCGACAACGAGAGACGCGTCGGCGTCGGCAAGCTGCTGGCGATGTACGACGAGCAGCGCGGCACCCGGTTGGAGAGACTGGAGCAGACGGGCGAGGCGCTGAAAGCCGCACTCTCGGAAGTGGATCGGCAATGGGACGCGCAGCAGGGCTACACCCGTCGGCTACCCGAACTGTGGCAGGGTACGGCGGCCGCCGCCGCACTCGACATGCTCGGCAAACAGTCGGTCCTGGCCGACGAGGACCGGCAGCACGTCAGGGCCGCCGTTACCGTGATCGCCGATATGGCGGGTTCGCTGCGGTCGGCGGTGGCCGCGAAGGCGTTCGCCACCCGAGAGTTGCTCGCGGGACCGGTGGGCGGCAGGAAGGTGGTCGAGATCGACGGTAAGACCCCGGCGGAGGTGAAGGTCATCGTCGACGTGCACAACGCGCGAGAATGGATCGACGCCGACCAGGTCCGCGAGCTGGGCCGCATCTTCCCCGCACTCGCCGTGCCGGAGGACAAGATCAACAAAAGCGTACTCGGCTTCATCAACTCCGACAGCGAGAATCTGCTCACCGGCGCGTACGGCGACCGAGTGCGCAGCGTCACCGATGAGTGGCTGACCAAGACGTTCAAGCCGGACTTCGACCGGAAGTTGTCATTCTATATCGACGTCTGTACCGAGGTCGATCGACTGTTCAAGGACCAGTACAAGAACCTGGCCGATGCGCTGACGCGGGTGGCCGAGCATGGCTACCCGCGCCCGGAAGGTCCGTCGGAACCACAACCGGGGACACCGGTCGACCAGGACAAACCCCAGGTGACCAGTGCTCCCGGCCCGCCCGCCGCCATGGTCCCGGCGAGCACGACACCGAGCACAGTCCCCGCGTCGACCACACCGACCACGCTGGACAACCCGACCGCGCCGAGTACCCCGACCACGCCGAGTACCCCGACCACGCCGAGTACCCCGACCACACCGAGTACCCCGACCGCCCCCGCGCCCAGGATGCCCGCGCTGGACGGACTTGCCGCGCTCAGCCAGGTGGCGCGGGAATTCGCGCCGCTGGCAACCGGTCTCGGTCAGGCGGTGGAGCAGGGCGTGTCCGCGTTGAGCGGAATCATCAAAAGCGGAGTCGACGACGCGATCGAAAAGCTCACGCACAGCATCGATCCGCAGAACGCCGAAGCCGACGACCGAGACGACGAAGGTCAGAACCAAAAGCCGCGCGCCGAGGCGGAATTCGATATCGGCGGTAAGCATGTGCAGTTCGAGATGGGGCCGGACGGCCGGTTGAGACTCGTCCTCTCCGATACCACGGGTGCGGAGCAGGTGTTCACCGTCGAGCTGAACGAGCACGGCATACCGGTCATCTCGACGATCGAGCCGGACGCCGACAACGCGCAGCCCCCGGCGCCTGAGGCTCTTACGCCGGAGTCTCGGAACGAGGAGTCTCCGGCACCGGAACCTCAGCAAGAAGGGAAAACGCCCGCTCCAGGTTCGGAACCGGACACCGAGGACGATCGGCCCGGGCTGCCGAGCGGAACCTTGCCGCGCACCCGGCGCGAAGAGGACGGCGAGCACTACCCGAAGCCTATGCCGGAGCAGGACGAGCGGGAGCCGGACGTTCCAGTGGACAGTGGCGCGGAACTCGCCGAAGCCGGGCCGCTGGACGCGGGGTTCGCCGAGGCGGGTCCACTGTGAGCCCGTCCGGGACGAGGTCGCACACCGCATGAGCGAGGAGGCGCAGCATGGTCGACTACGCCGAGGAAGCGAGGCAACTCGCCGCCGAGAACCAGCGCCGCATGTCGCTGTTGCTCGACGAGATCCAGGCGATCAACGAGCAGACCGCGGCGACCGGCCGGGAAATCGCCGACCGGCTGACCGCCGAGATGGACGAGTTCTGGGTGACGCACGCCGCCGACCTGGACAAGGCCGCCGCCGAGGCGGAGGAGCGGCAGCGACTGCAAGAGGAAGCACAAGAGCAGCGCGCGGCCATCGCACGGTCGATGGCCGCCCGCCGGGCCAATCACACGGTGACGCCGGTCGATGAAGAGGACGAGGAGGCCAAGTTCTACCAACGCAAGAGCTGGCTGATCTGACCGACGCTCCGCGGGCCGGTCGGTCGGCTACCGCCGCAGCAGCGCGGCGAGCTGGCCGACCTTCAGCTTCGGCGGCTCCTTCTCCTGCGGCGCCGCGGGGTCGACGACGGTGGTGTGCGGGATGACTTGGTCGGGATCAGTGAAGGCGCGATAGGTCTTGTCGTCCGCCAGCGTGGCGAGCAGGTAACCGGCCAGCAGGGCGCGCGTGGTGCGGGAGGTCTTCGATTCGTGCTTACCCGCACCCACGGCGGCGAGGACGCGCCGCCCCTCGATGATGCCGTTGTGCGAGGCCTTGTCGACGACGCGCAGGGTCGCCGGGCCGCCCCAGGCGGTGGCCAGTGGGATGGCGTTGGAGCTGACCGAGGCGATGTCGGTCGCGCCGGCCAGGATCAACGCCGGAACGTCCAGCTCCGGGGCGACGGCTTCGGCGGCAGGCGCCGTCGGCGCGGGGAACAACGCCGCGACGGCGGCGACGTCGCGGCGGCCCGCGGCGATGACCGCGGCGCCCGCTCCCATGCCGTGCCCGGCCAGAGCCAGGCGCTCCGGATGCACGCTGATCTCGCCGTCCCCGAGCCGCACGCCGGTGCAGATGTCGAGTGTGGTGAGCAAATCGGCGGCCAGCCCCAGATGTGACGGAATCGGCCCGCGCTCGGTGTCGGGCGCGGCGGCCACGATTCCCCAGGAAGCGAGGTGTTCGAGCAGCGTGCGGTAGTGGTTCGCCCCGGTCAACCAGCCATGTCCGAACGCGACGGCAGGTAGGTTCCGCCCTGTCTCGGGCGTGAACACCACCCCCGGCTGGCCGGCGATGGCCAGGTTGCCACGCAACACGCGGTGCGGGCCCCGGCTGGTCAGGGTGCTCAATAGCGATTTCACAGACGCCGACACGACGTGAACGTTATCCGATAAGTAGTGTGGTGAGCCATGTGCGGAATCGTGGGGTACGTCGGGTACCGAGACGCGCTCGGCGTCGTCGTTGACGCGTTGCGCCGCATGGAATATCGCGGATACGACTCCGCGGGTGTGGCGATCCTGGATGGCGCGGGCACGCTGGCGGTGGAACGCAAGGCGGGCCGCCTGGCCAACCTGGAGGCCCAGCTCGCCGAAACCGGGATAGATCGCTTCGTCGGCACCACGGGCATCGGGCACACCCGCTGGGCCACGCACGGCGCGCCGACCGACCGCAACGCACACCCGCATCGGGACCACACCGGCAAGGTCGCCGTCGTACACAACGGCATCATCGAGAACTTCGCCCCGCTGCGTCGCGAACTGGAGGACGCCGGGGTCGAGCTGAACAGCGACACCGACACCGAGGTCGCGGTGCACCTGGTGGCCCGCGCGTACGCCCATGGCCCGACCGCAGGCGACTTCGCGGCCAGCGCGCTGTCCGTCCTGCGCCGTCTGGAGGGCGCGTTCACGCTGGTCTTCACGCATGCCGATCATCCGGACACGATCGTGGCGGCGCGCCGCTCCACCCCGCTGGTGGTGGGCGTGGGCAAGGGCGAGATGTTCATCGCCTCGGATGTCACGGCATTCATCGAGCACACCCGCGAGGCGGTCGAACTCGGTCAGGACCAAGCCGTGGTGATCACCCTGGACAGCTACCGGGTCACCGACTTCGCGGGCGAGGACGCGAGCTCGCGCACCCGCCCGTTCACGATCGACTGGGACCTGGCCGCCGCCGAGAAGGGCGGCCACGACTACTTCATGCTCAAGGAGATCGAGGAGCAGCCCGCCGCGGTCGCGGATACCCTCATGGGGCATTTCAGCACCGACCACGACGGCGCGGGCCGGATCGTGCTGGACGAGCAGCGCCTCGCCGATCAAGAGCTGCGCGATTTCGACAAGGTTTTCGTCGTGGCGTGCGGCAGCGCCTATCACTCCGGTCTGCTGGCGAAGTACGCCATCGAGCACTGGACGCGGCTGCCCGTCGAGGTGGAGCTGGCCAGCGAGTTCCGCTACCGCGATCCGGTGCTGGACCGCTCCACGCTGGTGGTGGCGATCTCCCAGTCCGGCGAGACCGCCGACACGCTGGAGGCGGTGCGGCACGCGAAGGAACAGAAGGCGCGCGTCCTCGCGATCTGCAACACCAACGGCGCGCAGATCCCTCGCGAGTCCGACGCGGTGCTCTACACCAGGGCCGGGCCGGAGATCGGCGTCGCCTCCACCAAGGCGTTCCTGGCCCAGGTGACCGCGAATTACCTGGTCGGGCTCGCTTTGGCGCAGGCGCGCGGCACCAAGTACCCGGACGAGGTGGCCCGCGAGTTCGCCGAGCTCGAGGCGATGCCGAAGCTGGTGGAACGCGTGCTGGAGACCGCGCCGCAGGTGCGGGCCATCGCGCGGGAGCTGGCGCAGGTGCCGACCGTGTTGTTCCTCGGGCGGCACGTCGGTTACCCGGTGGCCTTGGAGGGCGCGCTCAAGCTCAAGGAACTGGCCTACATGCACGCCGAGGGGTTCGCGGCGGGCGAGCTCAAGCACGGTCCGATCGCCCTGATCGAGGACGGCCTGCCGGTGATCGTGGTGATGCCGTCGCCGAAGGGGCGCGCGGTGTTGCACTCGAAGCTGCTGAGCAACATCCGGGAGATCCAGGCTCGCGGCGCGCGCACCATCGTGATCGCGGAGGAGGGCGACGACACGGTGCGTCCGTTCGCCGACGACCTCATCGAGATCCCGAGCGCGCCGACGCTGTTCCAGCCGCTGTTGTCGACGGTGCCGTTGCAGATCTTCGCCGCCGAGGTGGCGCAGGCGCGCGGCTACGACGTCGACAAGCCGCGCAACCTGGCGAAATCCGTCACCGTGGAATAGTTCGGCGGCCGCGCACTTCGCAGTGCGCGGCCGCTGTTCCGCCGGGACGACCGGCGGCTATACCGGCACGGTAGCCAGGGGCTCCTCCGGGACGGTGGGTGTCGCGCGACGCTCGAGCCGCCCGGACAGGATCGCGAGCAGTAGCGCCACCAGCACCAGACCGACGCCGACCCAGTTGGGTGCGGTGTAGCCGTAGCCTGCGGCGATCACCACGCCACCGAGCCAGGCCGACACCGCGTTGCCGAGGTTGAACGCGCCGATGTTCACCGCCGACGCGAGGGTCGGTGCGCCCGCGGCCTGGTCGAGGACGCGCTTCTGCAACGGCGGCACGGTCGCGAAGCCCAGAGCACCGATCAACACGACCGTGACGGCGGCGGCTGTCTTGTCGTGCGCGGTGACGGTGAACAGCGCGAGAACGAGCGCGAGCCCGCCGAGTGTGAGATACAGCATCGGCATCAGATGGCGGTCGGCGAACTTGCCGCCGATCAGATTGCCCGCGAAGAAGCCGAGGCCGAAGAGGACCAGCAGCCAGGTGACCGAACTCTCCGCATAGCCGGTGACCTCGGTCATCATCGGCGCGAGATAGGTGATCGCGGCGAAGACCCCGCCGAAGCCGAGCACCGTCATCGCCATCGCCAGCAGCACCTGGGGATTGCGGAACACCGCCAGCTCGGTGCGCAGCGCGGCGTTCGCCGCGGCGGGCTGTTCCGGGACCAGCGCCGCGACGCCGAGCAGGCCGATCAACCCGACCAGTGCGACGAACACGAAGGTCAGCCGCCAGCCGAAGTGCTGGCCGAGCAGCGTCCCCAGCGGTACGCCGACCACCGTGGCGACGGTGAGCCCGGTGAACATGATCGCGATCGCACCGGCGCGCCGATCGGCGCTGACCAGGGTTCCGGCGACGACCGCGCCGATCCCGAAGAACGCGCCGTGGGCCAGCGACGCGACGATCCGTCCGGTCAGCATCAGCGCGAAGGTCGGTGCCGCGGCGGACAGGAGGTTGCCGACGACGAGCAGCGTCAGCATGCCGAGCAGCATCCGTTTGCGCGACAAGCGGGTACCCAGCCCGGTCATCAGCGGCGCGCCCGCGACAACGCCGAGCGCGTAGCCGGTGACCAGCAGGCCCGCGGTGGGGATGGACACCGAGTAGCTGCTCGCGATGTCGGGTAGCAGTCCGACGACGACGAATTCCGTCGTCCCGATTCCGAATGCCCCGAGGGTCAGGGCGAGGAGTGCGAGGGGCATGAACGAAGCCTCCACATGACGTTGCTTCAAACTATTACAAGCGGAAACAATAATTGCAGACGCTCTTTAATTGCAAGCGCGGGCTATTGTGATCTCTGGCTATCCTGGAGGCACAACCCCCGACGACGAAGGAACGCCGATGACCGCGGATGCCGCCTTGACCGGCCTCGCCGATGGTTGGTACGCACTGTCGCTGCTGCACGACCGGATCGAGGCGCACATCGAGCGGGCCCTGCAATCCGGCCACGACTTGAGCGTTCGCGAGTACTCCCTGCTGGTCGTGCTGAGCCGCCAGCACGACGGGCCGGGCGGGCACCTGCGGATGAACCAGGTGGCCGAGGCCGTGGTGCTGAGCCAGAGCGCGACCACCCGACTGGTTTCCCGGCTGGAAGATCGCGGTCTGCTCCAGCGTTACCTCTGCCCCGACGACCGTCGCGGCATCTACACCGATGTCACCCCGGCGGGCTTGGACCTGCTCGAACAGGCGCGGCCCACGCACGACGCCGCCTTGGCCGGAGCACTCGGGCAGGCGGCCGCCAACCCCGAACTCGCTCCGCTCGTGGCCGCGGTCGAAGCACTGAACACCCACGGCGCACGGCACCGCGACTACCGTCCGGTGTGAGCGCGAGACGGCTCGGTGTCTCGGCTGGACCTCGCCGAGGCGACGTCCGGAGCGCTTCGCCGGTGGAACGCCCCGGTAGGCCCGAGGGTCCGTACCTCGCGGTCTACTGCACGGTGACCGAGCCGCGCATCTCCGGGTGCAGTGAGCAGAGATAGCGGTAGGTGCCCGGCGTGGTGAAGGTGTAGCTCCACTCGCCTTTGTCGAAGATCGGGCTGTTGATGCCCATGGCTTTGTCGCCGATGCCCTGCACGGTGTGCGGGACCTTGTCGTCGAATTTCCAGGTGACCGTGTCGCCGACCGCGACGGTGACCTCGGCGGGGGAGAATTTCATGTCGTGCGCCACGACGGTTGCCGCGGCGGGCTTGCGGTCACCGGTCTGCTGTGCGGTGGTGGTCGGCCCGGCCGGTTTCCTGGTCGTGGTGGCGGCCGAACCGGATTCGTCGCCGCCGCAACCGGACAGTAGGAGCGCGCAGGCCAGGGCGACTCCCGTGACGACGCGGACGATCCCGATGCGGCGGACGCTTGGCATGATGGCCAAGCGTAGTAGGCCATACCGACGGAGGGAGCGGCGATGTCCACGCAGCGGGGCTATTTCACGGTAGACGAAGTGCGCGCGGCGGAGGCCGAGCTGTTCACCCGGGTGCCGGACGGCGTGCCCATGCGCAGGGCGGCGCACGGCCTGGCCACGGTGGTGGCGGGCGAACTCAGGGAGCGTACCGGCGGTATCGCGGGGCGGGCGGTGACCCTGCTGGTCGGTTCCGGGGACAACGGCGGCGACGCGCTCTGGGCCGGAGCGCAGCTGCGCCGCCGCGGTGTCGCGGTCACCGCGGTGTTGCTCAGCCCGGAGCGGGCGCACGCCGGAGGACTCGCCGCGCTGCGCGGAGCGGGCGGTCGAGTCGCCGACGACGTGGGCCGCCCGGATCTGGTGATCGACGGCATCGTCGGCATCTCCGGTCGCGGTGCGTTGCGGCCGCGTGCCGCGGAAATCGTTGCGGCGCTGGAGGCTCCGGTCGTCGCGGCAGACCTGCCCAGCGGCGTCGACCCGGACACCGGCGCGATCGAAGGCCCGGCGGTCCGCGCGGACGTCACGGTCGCGTTCGGCGCGTACAAGCCGGTGCACGCGCTCGCCGCGCCGCAGTGCGGGCGAATCGAATTGGTGTCCATCGGTTTACGTCTCCCGGAACCGGGTCTCCTCGCGCTGGAGCCCGCGTCGATCGGCGCCGCGTGGCCGGTCCCCGGCCCGGCGGACGACAAGTACACGCAGGGTGTGACGGGCGTATGCGCGGGTAGCGCAACGTATCCGGGCGCCGCGGTGCTGTGCGCGGGCGCCGCCGTCGCGGCGACATCGGGGATGGTGCGGTATGCCGGGACCGCGGCGGCCGAGGTGTTGAACCACTTCCCCGAAGTGATCGCCGCGAAGGAGGTCGCCGCGACCGGTCGCGTCCAGGCCTGGGTCTTCGGTCCCGGCGCTGGCACCGACTCCGCCGCCGGGGAACGCCTGCGCGAGATCCTGGCCACCGACCTCCCGGTGGTGATCGACGCCGACGGCCTCACCATGCTGGCCGCGGAGCCGGACCTGGTGCGCGGTCGTGCGGCTCCGACCGTCCTGACTCCGCACGCGGGCGAGTTCGCCCGCCTCACCGGCTACGAGGTCGGTCCCGACCGGGTGGCAGCGGTCCGCGACTTCGCCGCTTCCTGGCAGGTCACGGTGCTGCTCAAGGGCCGCGCCACGCTCGTCGCCGCCCCGGGCGGTCCCGTGCTGGTCAACGAGGCGGGCGGTTCCTGGGCGGCGACCGCGGGTGCGGGCGACGTGCTCTCCGGCATCATCGGGGCGCTGCTCGCGGCGGGCCGGGAACCCGCGTGGTCGGCCGCGGCGGCCGCGCGCGTGCACGCGCTGTCCGCGAACCTCGCCGCACATGACGCCGCCCCCGCGGGAACCCCCATCTCGGCAAGCCTGCTGGCAGCTCACGTCCGCCCCGCCATCGGCGTTCTCCGTGGTCTCGCTCACGCGCCACACAAACCGGTTGGAACCAGCACCGAGCGCGCCAATAGACTCGACCGGAATCGACGCAACGACTGATCTCGAGAGCACATGGGTAACTCGTCGGGCACGCCCGAAATCAAGGCGGCATCAAGCGCAGGATCCGAATGTGAGTCTTGCGTGCCCGACTGGTCCGGCCCGAATATGCGGAGAGGCGGCACAGCGCAAGTGGAAACGGTCATCGACCTGGACGCCATCGCGCACAACGTGCGGATTCTGCGGGAGCACGCGGGTGGCGCCGCGGTGATGGCGGTGGTGAAGGCCGACGGCTACAACCACGGCGCGGTCGAGGTGGGCCGGGCCGCTCTGGCGGCGGGCGCGGCGGAACTGGGTGTCACGACGGTGGGCGAGGCCGTGCAGTTGCGTGCGGCCGGGATCACCGCGCCCATCCTGTGCTGGTTGCACAGCACGGACACCGACTTCGCGCCTGCGGTGGCCGCCGACGTCGAGATCGGGATCTCTTCGGCGGCTCATCTGCGAGCGGTCGAGGCCGCGGCGCGCGACCTGGGCCGTCCGGCGACGGTCACCCTGAAGGTGGACACCGGCCTGAACCGCAACGGCGTGTCGCCGGTCGTGTACCCGGAAGTCCTGACGGCGCTGCGCGCTCTGGTCGACGAGGGTGTGGTGCGGTTTCGCGCGATCTTCTCCCACCTCGCGCACGCCGACGAACCCGAGCATCCCAACAACGACGCGCAACGCGCCCGGTTCCTGGAGGCCATCGCCACGGCCAAGGAGCACGGCCTGGAACCGGAGCTGGTGCACATCGCCAACTCCGCCGCGACCCTGACCCGCCCTGACCTGGCCTTCGACTTGGTCCGGCCGGGCATCGCCATGTACGGCCTGTCCCCGATACCGGACGACGATTTCGGCCTGCGGCCCGCGATGACGTTCCAGGCACAGGTCGCCCTGGTCAAACGAGTGGCCGCGGGCGAAGGCGTTTCCTACGGGCACCAGTGGATCGCGCCGCGCGACACCACCGTCGCGCTGATCCCCGCCGGTTACGCCGACGGCGTTTTCCGCCCCCTGAGCGGACGTTTCGATGTCTGGCTCGGCGGGGCGCCGCGCAGGAACGTGGGGCGGGTGTGTATGGACCAGTTCGTCGTCGACCTCGGTGACAACGCGGCGGGCGTTCAGGAAGGCGACACCGCGATTCTCTTCGGTGCGCGACCGCACGCCCAGGAGTGGGCGGATCTGCTCGACACCATCCACTACGAAGTGGTGTGTTCACCGCGCGGCCGGGTCACCCGGCGCTATGTCGGTGGCGTTCGATGAGCCGCTTCCGGCTGACCCCGCTGCGCGGCGGGCTGGCCACGGCTGGTTTCGTCGGTGCGCTGGCCGGCGCCCACGCCTTGCGTCGCGCCGGTGCGCGGGTGTTGTGGCCCGCGCGGGGCGACGACTACCGCGACGAGAATTTCGCGCTGATCGATGCCGACCGCGCGGGGACGGTACTCGCCGACGACGGCGTGCCGTTGGCCACGCGGATCTGCGGCCCCGACGACGCACCGGTGACGGTGATCTTCGTGCACGGCTTCTGCAACAGCATGGTTTCCTTCCACTTTCAGCGTCGTGACCTGGAAAAGCGCTACGGCGCACGACTTCGCATGGTGCTGTTCGATCTGCGCGGGCACGGCCGTTCCGGCGTGCCGAGCGCCGCGAGTTGTACCGTCGCCCAGCTCGGGAGCGACCTCGCCGCCGTGCTGAACGCCACCGCTCCGGCGGGGCCGGTGGTGCTGGTCGGGCATTCGCTGGGCGGGATGGCGATCCTGGCCGCGGCCGCGCGATTCCCGGAATTGTTCGCGGCCAGAGTGATCGGGATCGCACTGTTGTCGACCGCGGCCGCCGAGGTCACCGCGGCAGGGATCGGGCAACTGTTGCGCAATCCCGCGATCGACGGGTTCCGGATGGCCGTATACACCGCGCCCGCGCTGGTGCAGGCCGGCCGCGTCACCGCGCGGCGGGTGATCACGCCGATCCTGCACGTCAGCTCGTTCCACGGACCGGTGAGCCCGACGCTGTCGCGCTTCATGACGCTGATGATCGACCAGACGCCGGTGGAGACCGTAGTGAAGTTCCTTCAGGCCATCGAGCTGCACGACGAGTCGGCGGCGTTGCCCGCGCTGGCGGGCATACCGGCCCTGGTACTCGGCGGCGGGCACGATCTGGTGATCCCGTTCCGGAATTCGCGTGCGCTCGCCGCCGCTCTGCCGGGCAGCGAACTCATCCGGTTGGAAGGCGCGGCGCACATGCCGCATCTGCAATACCCGGACATAGTCAACGCCGCGCTGGATCGCTTGCTGGTGCGTGCGGGCGTGGTCGACCCGGCGCAGGGGGAGGGCTCGGAGGTGGCCCGTGGCTGATCCGGGGCATCGAGTGCTGCCCACCGTCGCCGACACCGAGGCGCTGGGCCGGGAACTGGCCACCGATCTGCGTGCCGGGGATCTCGTGGTGCTGGACGGTCCGCTCGGCGCGGGCAAGACCGCGCTGACCCGCGGCATCGCCGAAGGTCTTGGCGTGCAGGGGCGGGTCAGCTCGCCGACGTTCATCATCGCCCGCCAGCACCGCGCGGGGCAGCGCGCCGGCGGGCCGTCGGTGCCCATGGTGCACGTGGACGCCTACCGGCTCGGCGGCGACCTGGACGAGCTGGACGCGCTGGACCTGGACACCGATCTGCATCAGGCGGTCGTCGTGGTGGAATGGGGCCGCGGCGTGGTGGAGCACCTCGCGGATCGGCATCTGCGTGTGGTGCTGTCGCGGGCGCCGGACTCGGATGTGCGCACCGCCAGCTGGGAATGGGTGAATTAGCTACCGGGTAGCTCTGCGTCGGCCTCACCTACCACCCGGTATCGTTGGCCCAATCATGCTTGTACTAGCCGTCGACACCGCGACACCCGCCGTCACAGCGGGACTGGTGGACTTGGAGCAGGGCGCCGACGCGGCGAATCCGGTCCGGGTACGCACCGTCGCCTCCCGGGTGCGGGTCGACCCCCGTGCCCATGCCGAGGTACTCACTCCGCAGATACTCGAATGCCTCACCGAGGCAGGCCGTTCCAGGACCGAGATCGACGCGATCGTGGTCGGTGTCGGTCCGGGTCCGTTCACCGGCTTGCGCGTCGGCATGGCCACCGCGGCCGCGTTCGGCGACGCGCTCGGGATCCCGGTGTACGGCGCGTGCAGCCTCGACGCGATCGCAGCCGACGCCGCCGTCGACCCAGCGGTGCCGCCCCCCGTCGAGCTCCCGCCCGAAGCCGAACTGCTCGTGGTGACCGATGCCCGGCGGCGCGAGGTGTATTGGGCGCGGTACCGGGAGGGTGTGCGCGTGGCCGGACCCGAGGTGTGCAAGCCCTCGGACTTGGACGCGGGGGAGGCCACGGCGATCGCCGGATCCGCTTCGCACGTCGACTTCTTCGATCTGCCCGTGCTCCCCGCCGAGACGCCCTCGCCCGCCGGGTTGGTCCGCGTCGTCGCCGCCGAGGTGCTGTCCCGCAGCGTGCCGGAGCCGCTGGTTCCGCTGTACTTGCGCAGGCCGGACGCGGTCGAGAACGCCTACCGCCGACTCGACCGGACGGGGGCGTGAAGCCGGTGACTTTCCGAATCGCGCCGATGGTGGCCGCCGACATCACGCGCTGCGTCGAGCTGGAGCAATTGCTTTTTCCGGAGGACGACCCGTGGGCCGCCGTAGCCTTCCAGTCCGAGCTGGCCGGGCGGCACAACCGCTACATCACCGCGCGCGACGACGACGGGCGAATGGTCGGCTACGCGGGTATCGCCCTGCTGGGTGATGCCGAACACCCCGAGGCCGAGGTCCACACCATCGGCGTCGACCCCGGCTGCCACCGCACAGGTGTCGGCACGCTCCTGCTGGAGGCGCTGCTCGCCGAGGCGGACCGGCGCGGTGGACCGGTGTTCCTGGAGGTCCGCACCGACAACGCGCCGGCGATCGCGCTGTACGCCAAGCACGGCTTCCACATCATCGGATTGCGCAAGAACTACTACCACCCCAGTGGCGCGGACGCGTACACGATGCGTCGCCCCGCGCTGACCAGCGGGGAGCGCTGGCGCACACGGGACGAGGTGTTGTCGTGATCGTCATGGGCATCGAAAGCTCCTGCGACGAAACCGGAGTCGGCATCGTCCGCAGGCACCCCGACGGCACCTGCGAACTGCTCGCCGACGAGGTCGCTTCCAGCGTCGACCAGCACGCGCGCTTCGGCGGCGTCGTCCCCGAGATCGCCTCGCGCGCGCATCTCGAGGCGATCGTGCCCGCCATGCGCCGCGCGCTGTCGGCCGCGGGCATCGCGAAACCGGACGCGCTGGCGGTGACCATCGGCCCCGGCCTGGCCGGTGCGCTGCTGGTCGGTGTCGCCGCGGCGAAAGCGTATGCGGCGGCGTGGGATGTGCCCTTCTACGCGCTCAACCATCTCGGCGGGCACGTCGCGGTGGACACTCTGGAGCACGGGCCGATGCCGCCGTGCGTCGCGCTGCTGGTGTCGGGCGGGCACACGCATCTGCTGCACGTCACGGATCTGGCCGAGCCGATCGTCGAGCTGGGCAGCACCGTCGACGACGCGGCGGGCGAGGCGTTCGACAAGGTGGCGCGGCTGCTCGGGTTGGGCTTTCCCGGCGGTCCGGCGCTGGATGCCGCCGCGACGGCCGGTGATCCGCGCGCCATCGCCTTCCCCCGCGGCATGACCGGCCCGCGCGACCCGCGCTACGACTTCTCCTTCTCGGGTCTCAAGACCGCGGTCGCCCGTTACGTGGAGGCGGCCCAGCGCGACGGCGTCGCCGCGGAGGATCTGCCCATCCCGGATATCGCGGCGTCTTTCCAGGAGTCGGTCGCGGATGTGCTGACGATGAAGGCGGTTCGCGCGGCCCAGGATGTCGGCGTCGGCACGCTGGTGCTCGGCGGCGGCGCGACCGCCAACTCGCGGATCCGCTCGATGGCCGAGGAACGCTGCGCCGCGGCCGGTTTGACCTTGCGGGTGCCCAAGCCTCGGCTGTGCACGGACAACGGGGTGATGATCGCCGCGCTCGGCGCGCACGTCATCGCTGGTGGCGCGGCCGCTTCGCCGCTGACGGTCGCCACCGATCCGGGTCTGCCGGTGTCGGTCAGTATGGTTCGCTGACCGGCTCGGACTCAGCGCACGAAGCGGCGGCGGCCGCACCGGTTTTCTTTCCGGTGAGATCGCCGCGAAGGGCCGTCGTGCGGCTGGATCAGTTCGGTGCGAGCAGTCCGGGATGCGCCGCCGACCCCGAATTCCCCCGGAGCGGAAGCGGCAGGCTCGACTGCGCGGGCGCCTGGGTGGGCGTCGGGGTCGTGCCGGGCGCAGTAGCGGTCGGCGCCGCGGGATACCACGTCCGGCTCGATGGCGATTGGGGCGAACTATTCGGTGCCGCATTCGGATTCCCGAACAGGGGGCCGAGCAGTTCGGGGAACGGAATCGGCGGAAGGTTCGGATCCGGGCGCAGCGTGGGCTGCGTGGGTGCGATCACCTGCGTGGACGACGGCCCGCCGGTCGTGCTCTGCGGTCCGCGTTCCGTGGTCGTCGGGGCGATGCCGGTGTTGTCCGGCGTGCGGTTGTGCGGCGTGGCGGCCGCCGTGGTCGCGGGCGGCACGGATGCCGGGTTGGGCAGTTGCGACGCGCTGCTCGTGGTCCCCGCGGGAGAGACCTCGTCATCCGAGGTCGGCGCGAACGTCTTTACCCCGTAACCGACGATCAGTCCGACGACCACGATCGCACCGGCGAGCGTGCCGAACACCTTGGTTACCGTCCCCGCGGGCGCGTCGCCGCCGAGCCCGGCGACCGGGAACACCGAGGGCTGCATCGAATCGGCGACCAGCGCCGCGCCTTTGGCGGTCACCGCCTCGGGATCCGGCACGGTGAACACGGGGATGTCCAAGGCGGCGGTGAGCGTGTCGAGCACCGCGGGGATGTTGGCGCCGCCGCCGATGACCGCGACCGCCTGCGGCTGCCTGGGCGCCCGGGCGAACGACATCGTGACGAACCGCGCCAGGTCGCGCAGCAGCTCGGCGATCAACTCTTCGAAGTCGGCCCTGGTCAGCTTCAGCGGACGACCGGCGACGTGGTCGATGGTGACCGCGGGCGCGATGGACAGGTGCTCCTTCGCCGCGCGGCCCCGGTTGGTGAGCATGCCGCGGTTCGGGCGGGTACCGCGCCGGGCGAAGTGCAGATCCACCAGATGGTGGTAGATGAGATCATCGATCGCCTTGCCGCTGATGGTCGCGGTGCGATCGGAACGGAGCAGGGAGCCGTCGGCGCGGTCGGCGACGGTGACGCCGAGCCCGGATGCGCCGAGATCGACGATGGCGACCGTGTCGTAGCGGTCCAGCAGGCCGGTGTGCCGCAAGTAGGTCAGCGCGGCGGTGCCCTCCTGGATCAGCCGCAGGTCGCGCTGTTTTCCGGTGGCCGAGCGGATGATCTGGGCCTGCTCCTTGGTGCGGTAGGCGACCGCGACGCTGGTGGGCGGGTGCCCCGTCACCGGCTCGAAGTCGCGTGGCCCGCCCGCGAAACGGCCCCCGACCGGGCGGATGATCTCGCGCGGCGGCTGTGTGGTCGGCAGCTGGGTCGTCATCAGCTCGATCGAGGACGACACCAGGTCACCGAGATCGGAATGAGCCGCGTCGGCGGACACGACGCGGTAATCGAAGCTCTGCGTGCCGTTCGGCGCGGTGGAGACCAACGCCGAGCACACGACCTCTGCCCCGGCCGAGATGCCGAGGGATGTTCGCATGTTCACCTCCCTTCGAGCGGATGGTCATGGTGTCGCCGACCATCTCGAATGGACTGCCGGACCGCCGTATGGATGACGCGCGACCCGGACCGGGAAACGAACCGGCCCCTCGTCCGGGTGGGTCGCGGGGACCGGCCATGGATCACGTGTGTCTTGCTCTCTGGTGAAGCTGGTGGTGCAACGATCGTGCTTGCGGCGCTGCGGGTTCGGCGACGCTGTGGTACCTCTGTGCCGCCTGGCCGCCGCTCGGAGGAGCGACGAACCGGCGGCCGGACCGCAACCGTCGTCAATAGTGTCACAATCCGTTATCCGAACGTTACTGTTTTCCCGAACTTATCGCCAAGCTCGCAGTGTCGCCGGGCGCGCCGGGCAAAGTTGGCACCGCTCAGCCTTGAGCGCTGGCACTCTCATGTATAGAGTGCTAGTCGGCACTGTGTGTAGTGCTTGTGCCAGCAGCTTGACCACTGGGCAGGGGTCCCGGCACCCGCGACGACGGGGCTATGCGCAGGGTCAGCATCGTGACCAACCGACGAGTTCGGAGCGACGAGTTCCGGACGACCGAATCCCCTGAAAGTGGAGGGCTCAACGTGGCGAGCGTGAACATCAAGCCGCTCGAGGACAAGATCCTCGTCCAGGCCAACGAGGCCGAGACGACGACGGCCTCCGGCCTGGTCATCCCTGACACGGCGAAGGAGAAGCCGCAGGAGGGCACCGTTGTCGCCGTCGGTCCCGGCCGGTGGGACGACGAGGGCGAGAAGCGCATCCCGCTGGATGTCCAGGAGGGTGACACCGTCATCTACAGCAAGTACGGCGGCACCGAGATCAAGTACCAGGGCGAGGAGTACCTCATCCTGTCGGCGCGCGACGTGCTGGCCGTCGTCACCAAGTAGCCGATCAGGCACGCATGCGTTCCGCCCCGGTGTCTTTCGTGACCCGGGGCGGAGTGCGTTCGGCGCCGACACCACGGCACTGAAACACGCGGTGCGAGCGACGGGCCCGGAGGCGGCAGCCTGCGTGACGACGACGGGACCCGGGAGCGCCGCAATCCACTACAGGAGCGAATCCCCATGGCAAAGCAGATCGAGTTCGACGAGAAGGCTCGCCGGGCTCTGGAACGCGGCGTCGACAAGCTCGCCGACGCCGTGAAGGTCACCCTGGGCCCGCGCGGACGGCACGTCGTACTCGCGAAGTCCTTCGGCGGCCCGACCGTCACCAACGACGGCGTCACCATCGCGCGCGACATCGAGCTGGAAGACCCGTTCGAGAACCTCGGCGCGCAGCTGGTCAAGAGCGTCGCCACCAAGACCAACGATGTCGCGGGCGACGGGACCACCACCGCCACCGTGCTGGCCCAGGCGCTGGTCCGCGCCGGGCTGAAGAACGTTGCGGCCGGGGCGAACCCGATCGTGGTCGGCTCCGGCATCGCCAAGGCCGCCGACGCGGTCTCCGAGGCGCTGCTCGCGCTGGCCACCCCGGTCTCCGGCGAGCAGGCCATCGCGCAGGTCGCGACCGTGTCCTCGCGGGACGAGGAGATCGGCGAGATGGTCGGCAAGGCGCTGACCGCCGTCGGCAAGGACGGCGTCGTCACCGTCGAGGAGTCCTCGACGCTGCAGACCGAACTCGTCGTCACCGAGGGCGTGCAGTTCGACAAGGGCTACCTGTCGCCCTACTTCGTCACCGACCCCGACAGCCAGCAGGCCATCCTGGAGGACGCGTTCGTCCTGCTGCACCGCGAGAAGATCAGCTCGCTGCCGGACTTCCTGCCGCTGCTGGAGAAGATCGCCGAGAGCGGCAAGCCCGTCCTGATCATCGCCGAGGACGTCGAAGGTGAGGCGCTGTCGACCCTGGTGGTCAACGCCATCCGCAAGACGATCAAGGCCGTCGCGGTCAAGGCGCCGTTCTTCGGCGACCGCCGCAAGGCGTTCCTCGACGACTTGGCCGTGGTCACCGGTGGCACCGTGGTGAACCCCGATCTGGGCATCACCCTGCGCGAGGCAGGCCTGGACGTGCTCGGCAAGGCGCGCCGCGTCGTCGTCACCAAGGACGACACCACGATCATCGATGGCGCCGGTTCCGCGGCGGACGTGGAGGCGCGCGTCGCGCAGTTGCGCCGCGAGATCGAGGCCACCGATTCCGACTGGGATCGCGAAAAGCTGGAGGAGCGGCTGGCCAAGCTGGCCGGCGGCGTCGCGGTGATCAAGGTCGGCGCGGCCACCGAGACCGCGCTCAAGGAGCGCAAGTACCGCGTCGAAGACGCGGTGAGCGCCGCCAAGGCCGCCGTGGAAGAGGGCATCGTGCCCGGTGGCGGCACCGCGCTGGTGCAGGCGAGCAGCAAGCTCGTCGAGCTGCGCGATTCGCTGTCCGGTGACGAGGCCGTCGGCGTCGAGGTGGTCCGCACCGCGCTGCGTGCGCCGCTGTACTGGATCGCCACCAACGCGGGCCTGGACGGCGCCGTGGTGGTCAGCAAGGTCGCCGAGGGCAAGGAGGGCTTCAACGCCGCCACGCTCACCTACGGCGACCTGCTCACCGACGGCGTCGTCGACCCCGTGAAGGTGACCCGTTCGGCCGTCGTCAACGCGGCGTCGGTCGCGCGCATGGTGCTCACCACCGAGAGCGCCGTGGTGGACAAGCCCGCCGAGGAGCAGGACGACCACGGCCATCACGGCCACGCGCACTGAGCCCGGTTTTCTCGGGACAACGCACGGACAAGGCCTCCGAACCACGCGGTTCGGGGGCCTTGCCGCATGCGGTCTCGACTACCGGTTGGACCGAAAGGGTTCCGAAGCTCGACACGCTGTCTGCGGCGGAGCTGGAGGGAGGCCGCGGGAAGGTCAGCACCGCTGGGGTCGGTACGCGCGGGGCGGGAAGGCCTGGGGAGACGCCGGATTCAGCTGGCGACCGGTGGCTGCTCGGCGGCGATGGCCGCGAGTAGGCGAGCACGCAGCGACGGCGGCGGAGTGGCCGCCGTGGCTGTGGCGAGAACGGCGAGCGCTTCTTTCGTGTCTCTGACTTCCTGGATGAACTCCGCGCGTAGCACGGGGTCCTCGCTGTCGAACAGCTCCTGCACTTCCTGATGGTCTTCGTCGTCGATCGATCCGAGCGCGACGGTGTGCGCGAGATCGATACGGCGTTCGTTCATCTCACGTCACCCCCAAACTTTTCTTCAGTCGTGTCAATCCGTCCCGAATCCGGGACTTAACCGTAGGTAACCCTACGTCGAGGTAGGTGGCTACCTCCGCATAGGTGCGTCCGCCGTAGTAGGCGAGCGAGATGGCTTCCCGCTGGGTTTCGGTGAGTGTGGCCAGACCGGCCAGGACGGCCTGTTGTTCGAGCCTGCGCTCGACCTCTTCGGTGACCTCGTCGAATTCGTTGCCGAGCACCCGGATCCCGTACGCGACCTCGCGCTGGGTGTGGGCTTGCTCGGCGCGGACCCGGTCCACGGCGCGCCGGTGGGCGAGCGTCATCAACCAGGTGACCGCGGAACCTTTCGCCGGGTCGAAACTCGATGCCATGCGCCAGACCTGCAGGTAGACCTCTTGCGTGGTCTCCTCCGCGTATCCCGGATCGTGCAGAACGCGCAACACCAGACCGAAGACGCGCGCACACGTCCGGTCGTACAACTCGGCGAATGCTTCCTGGTCGGCTCGACCGCATCGATGCAAAAGCGCGGCGAGCTCGATACTTTCGGCTGCGCGTGCCGTAACCGCAGAATCCACCGTGGGTGGGAAGGCTGCTCTTCGGAACGAGTCGCCCTCTGCGGCCGACGGCCGCGTTGTCACAACGCTCCATTCTGTGTCATCGGTCACTACCGTAGCGCGCCGCTATGACCTCCCTTCCGGTGGGGTGGCCACAAGGCTCGTCGTGGACCGGCGCCGCGTTGCGGAAAGCGCCGATACGCCGGACATCTCGGGAGAGACACGCCGTGACACGCCGAACCCTCGCACCGTGCCGGAAACGCCGGGTGCACGGCCTCCGGCCTCGCTCGGCGGCCGGCCGATCGATGGTGACGATCGGAACCCACGCGCCGGCCTTCGGCGCGGAACCGGTCACCGTGTCGCGTGAGCGGCTCGGCCGAAGCGTGTTGCAGTGGCCCGTTGTTTGCTAGGAATTCGACGCCCGGTGGCGTGCGGATGGGAGGGGATTGATTCAGACGGCCATGCGGCGGCGGCTGCGCCGCGCGTGCATCTCGCGCTCGGTCTCCGACATGCCGCCCCAGATCCCATAGGGCTCGCTGACTTTCAGCGCGTGTGCGCGGCACTGCATGAGCACCGGGCAGGTGCGGCAGATCTCCTTGGCGCGCATCTCGCGTGCCGTGCGGGCTCGGCCACGCTCACCATCGGGATGGAAGAACACCGCGGAATCCTGCCCGCGGCACGATCCTCGCATCTGCCAATCCCAGACATCGGCGTTGGGTCCCGGGAGGTGGGTCGGCATGGGCATGGTGAACTCCTCGTGGTGCGAGCTCGTCAGCGTTGTCGAGCAGTTGTTCTGCAACAGTTGTGGGCCACGACGCCGTGTCGGCGGGGGTGCCCGGGGGGCTCGCCCTTCGTGGTCGCTGCAATTTCGCGCGGCGCCGTCCGTGGCGATGAGCTACGTTAGGTCCAGCCGCGAAATTCCGTCAATAGTTCGGCGCAGCACTTTTCCAAATCTCGCGCTGCCAAATTTAACCTCCGAACTGTTTACTTTTCGTGCTGGTTCCGGCGATACTGTTCGGTTGGCCGGAGGTCCGTGGCTGCCGCATGTGCCGCAACTGACCCAATTTCCGCTGGTAGAGGCGATTTCATCCTCGTAGCGCCGACGTGACGCCGATCTCGTGCCGATGATGTCGGTCACTGCCGCGGCCGTGGGCGTTCGTGGGGTGTGGATCCGAAGATGGCGGCAACGGGGCGGACAGGTTAATTACGCGAAACACGCATGAATTCCCGGCGTGGCCGCTCGGCGATAGCCAGGACGAGATTTACCTAATGGCAACATCCGCTCGGCGACGGAAATCCCGAGTGCCGCCGGTCGGCCGTCGCTCACCTTTCCTCGCCGGAGCCCGGGTGCCGCACGGGATAGAGTGCGCCCGTGGTCGCGCCCGCTCCGCTCGGAGATCCTCACCTCGCGGTCCTCGCCGAGGCCGCCTTCGGCGCCGCTCCTGGGCGCGCCGCCGCCCACCTTCCGTCCGCGTCGGACGCGCTCGGCCGGTGGTATCGAGCGGTGGTTCTCGGCGGCCAGGGCCGTTATGCGGCGGCGCGTGCCGAATTGCGAAGGGTATGCAACCACAGCAACGACCCCGTTCTCCTCTCACTGGCGGGAAGTACCGAGGGTTCTTTTCTTCGCCAGCTCGGCTGGCACGAACGCGCCGCGGCGTTCGACGGGCGGGCGGCCGCGCTGATCCTCACCGCGGGCGCCGGGGCGGAGCCGGACAGCGCCGAGGAGTTCGGCGGCTACCGTCCCAGCCGCGGCGACGCGATCTGCGACGCGCTCACCGGACTCGCCGCCGACGCGCTCGGAACCGGGCGGCTCGCGCTGGCCGACCGCTTGCTGCGGCGCAGCGCGTCGGCGGCACAGCAGTATCGGGCCGGTTGGCGTCCCGCGATCCGCTTGCGCTGGGTGTCCGCGGAAACGGCGCTGGCGGCAGGCGATTTCGAGGTGGCGGCGGCGCACGCGGCGGCCGCGCTGGAGCTGGCCGAGCGATCCCCGTCGGTGCGCCACCGGGTCAAGTCACGCTTGCTGGTCGCCGCCGCCGACGTGGCGCTCGACGCGCGGGGAAGATCAGGCGTCTCGGCCGAGGATGTCGCCGAGCAGTGCCGTGAGCACGGCCTGCTGCCGTTGCGCTGGGCTTGTGCCATGCTCCGCGCCGGATCGGGCGCGCGGGACGCGGCGGCGGAGGCGGCCGAATGTGCTGCGGCCATCGCCCGCTCCGGCGGCGTGTTGCGCCCCATGGCGGGGTGGTAGGTGATCACGGAGTCCACCGTGTTGACCAGTTCCGGCCAACGGGTCGCTATTGTTAGATCCGTTCCGCCCCTTCGGTGGAAGCATTGGTCGTCACCTGACCATGCCACTTTGTAACGCCGGGAATATCTCTGACGATGACGCACACGGGCGAAGAGTTGGACCTCGCCGTCGCTGCCGCTGCGCAGGGCGACAGATCCGCTTTAGCTCAGGTACTGGAGATGATCCGCCCGCTGGTGGTGCGCTACTGCCGCGCGCGGATCGGAGCCGCGGAGCGTGGGCAGCTCTCCGCGGACGACGTTGCGCAGGAGGTTTGCCTGGCTGTGATGACAGCCTTGCCCAGGTACCAAGACCAGGGCAGGCCCTTCATGGCCTTTGTTTACGGAATCGCTTCGCACAAGGTCGCCGACGCGCATCGCAACGCCGCCCGTAACAAGGCGGAGGCGATGGCCGAAGTACCAGATGTCATATCCACCGACCAGGGACCGGAACAACGAGCTCTCGAGTCCGAGACGAGCAGGCAGATGAACCGTCTGCTCGCGACGCTTCCCGAGAAGCATCGAGAGATCTTGATCCTGCGCTTGGTCATGGGTTTGTCAGCGGAAGAAACCGCGGTCGCCGTGGGCAGTACGGCGGGCGCGGTACGGGTCGCCCAACACAGGGCACTCGCGAAACTCAAGTCACAAGTGGCGAGGGCAGGTGAAATGTATGGCTAGGGATGGCGAGCGCGGTCGGGGTGACTGGAAGGCGCGGCTTGGATCGCGGAACAGCGGTCCCTACGCCGAGGCGTCCGGTGACACCGGCCCGGTCGACATCGCCGCGGTACGCCGCGACGATGCTCTGATCGATGCCATCGCCAGCGATGGTCCGGTGCACACCGACAGCGCCGAGGAGTATCAGCTCGCGACGTTGCTCGCGGACTGGCGAGCGGAGTTGATCGCGCCTCCGATGCCGGCCGAGCCGGACCTGGACGCGATCGTGGCCGCGGTCAACCAGGAGATCGGCGCGCGGCAGGTTCGCATCGGGGCGCACGGCGGCGGCGGGCGACTGCGGCTACTACGTCCGATCATGGGCACCGCGGCCGCGCTGGCCCTGGTCATCGGCGGCATGACGGCGTTCTCGTACAACGCCGAGCCGGGCGATCCACTGTGGCGGGTCAAAGAGGTCGTGTTCAGCGAACAGGCCCAGACGACCGTGGTCCAGCGGGCGGGCGACGACCTGAACGAGGCTTCCACGCTGGTCACTCAGAACCCGACGCAGGCCAAGGTGCGCTTGGAGCGGGCCAAGGAGAATGCCGCGCAGGTCAGCGATCCGGACAAGCGCGCCGAGCTGATGACCGAGTGGGAACAGTTGCTCGCGAAGCTGCACGAGGTCAATCCGGCGTTGGCCGATCAGCTGGGTTCGACGGTGCCCAAGACCACCGACCCGCGTGCCACCCCGGGCAGCGCGACCACGAAGCCCAGCCCGACGCCAGGTAGCGGGACCTCGACGATCGTGCAGCAGCCGGGTGAGCCGACGAACAAGCCCACGCCCTCGGCCGAGGCCACCGCGCCCAATGGTGGAACGTCGAACAGCGGCGGAACCACGAACGGCGGCGGCGCGCCGACCACGGTGCCGCCGGTGACCACACCGCCGCCCGCGACCACCCAGCCGCCGGCCACCGTGGAACCGACGGCTCCGCAGGAGCCGCCGGTCACCGAGGTCAAGCCGCCGACGGGCGGAACCACGGGAGACACCGGTAATCCGACGGCGCCGCAGCAGCCGCCCACGGCTCCGACGCAGGGCAACACCAATACCCACAACAGCAACAACAATCCGCCGCCGACCTTCAGCGTCCCCGGCATTCCCAACCCGGGCTCGTTCGTGCCGCCCGGCCGCTGACAGAAGAAAACGGTCCAGGCAAGAACCGATCGCCAGCCAGGCGGTCGGCTTTTTGTCTTTCCGGGAGAAGCCGGTCCAGCCAGTGGTGACCATAGGGTGGTGACTCATGGGCGTGTCCGCCCGCGACGGAACCTCGCGGTGCGTCTGCCGAAGTGATCGTGTGCGTCGAAAATCACAGCGGCAAACGCGAGGTGCGCGAGCCTCGAAAGGGCCCGCGTACGGTTCGATCCGGTATCAGCCGTCGAATCCGTCGAACCCGTCGCCGTGGAAAGCCTCGTTCATCGACGCGTCCGCGTAGCCCCGGCAGTAGTCCCAGGTGACGTACGCTTCCGGCGTCGGGTCGTAGGCGGGCTCGTGCGGGCGGACCGTGCCGTCGACCAGCAACTGAAGCAAGTTGGCGCGCAGCATGTCCCAGTCGTGGTAGTGGTCCTGCCTGCAGTCTTCGCAGCTGACCACGAGTCCGCGGATGCCGCGGTGGGCCAGCAGTGCCTCGTACACCGCGAGGTCGGCGAGATCCTCCTCGACCGCAAGGCGCTCGTGGGGATCCAGCGGTTCGCCGGGCTCGATGGCATCGAGCGCGGCGGACGGGTCGGAGGGGTCTCCGGCGAACGGATCCGGCGGCAAGCCAGGTGGTAGATGGTCACGCACATCCCCACGTTACGCAGAACAGGGTGGTCTGCGCCAGCTATGCGGCCTGCCAGTTTCGGTGGTGGGCTCACTTCGTCGGCGAGTTCACCGGACAGATACGATGGAGCACAGGCTACGGCGGGTCCCGATCGCACCGCCGCCGAACCACGTCCATCCCATCAGCCGTCACGGCGCCGGTGACACCGGCGCCGGTCGCTATCGACGTCCAGGAGGGGTCGATCCGAATGAGTAATCCCGTATCGGGCGAACGAATCGCAGTCCGCCCTCCTACGGGTGGCGACGATCCGAACAAGATCGCCATGCTCGGCCTCACGTTCGACGATGTGCTGCTGCTGCCTGCCGCCTCGGATCTCATCCCCAGTTCTGTGGAAACCTCCAGCGTGCTGACCAGGGAGATCCGCCTGCGCACGCCGTTGGTCAGCTCGGCCATGGACACGGTCACCGAGGCGCGGATGGCCATCGCGATGGCGCGCGCGGGCGGCATGGGCGTGTTGCACCGCAACCTCTCCACGGCCGACCAGGCCGCCCAGGTGGAGACGGTCAAGCGGTCCGAGGCCGGTATGGTCACCGACCCGGTGACCTGTCGTCCGACCGACACTCTCGCCGAGGTCGACGCGATGTGCGCCAGGTTCCGCATCTCGGGTCTTCCCGTGGTGGACGAGACCGGTGCGCTTGTGGGGATCATCACCAATCGCGACATGCGTTTCGAGGTGGATCAGAACCGCCGCGTCGCCGACGTCATGACCAAAGCCCCCTTGATCACCGCGCAGGAGGGCGTCACCGCGGAAGCCGCGCTCGGACTGCTGCGCAGGCACAAGGTGGAGAAGCTGCCGATCGTCGACGGCAACGGGCGCCTGCGCGGCCTGATCACCGTCAAGGACTTCGTCAAGACCGACCAGTACCCCAACGCCACCAAGGACCGCGACGGCCGCCTGCTGGTCGGCGCCGCGGTGGGTGTCGGCGAGGACGCCTGGTCGCGGGCCATGACACTGGCCGACGCGGGCGTCGACGTGCTCGTGGTGGACACCGCGCACGGTCACCAGGTGCAGGTGTTGCAGATGGTGACCAAGGTCAAGGCCGAGGTCGGCGACCGGATCCAGGTGGTCGGCGGCAACGTGGCCACCCGCCAAGGCGCGGCCGCGCTCGTCGAGGCGGGCGCGGACGCGGTCAAGGTGGGCGTCGGCCCCGGCTCGATCTGCACCACCCGCGTGGTCGCCGGTGTCGGCGCGCCGCAGATCACCGCGATCCTGGAGGCGGTCGCCGTGTGCAAGCCGGCAGGCGTCCCGGTGATCGCCGATGGCGGCATCCAGTTCTCCGGCGACATCGCCAAGGCCATCGCGGCGGGCGCGTCCACGGTGATGCTCGGGTCGCTGCTCGCGGGCACGGCCGAGTCGCCGGGCGAGCTGATCCTGGTCGGCGGTAAGCAGTTCAAGAGCTATCGCGGTATGGGCTCGCTGGGCGCCATGCAGGGCCGCGGCCAGGCGAAGTCGTTCTCCAAGGACCGTTATTTCCAGGACGACGTGCTCGCCGAGGACAAGCTGGTCCCCGAGGGCATCGAGGGCAGGGTGCCGTTCCGCGGCCCGGTCAACCAGGTGATCCACCAGCTGGTCGGCGGTCTGCGCGCGGCCATGGGCTACACCGGCTCGCAGTCGATCGCGCATCTGCAGGAAGCCCAGTTCGTGCAGATCACCGCGGCCGGTCTCAAGGAGAGCCACCCGCACGACATCACCATGACCGTCGAGGCCCCTAACTACACCGGACGGGGTTAGCCCACTAGGTTCATGTACAGGACCAACCGGTCCGTGCATGATGGAGCTTGCCCACCGGCTGTGGCGGTGAGCGACCTGCGGCGAGTTGGCGGCTTTGTGCTGCCCACCTGCCCCCACAAGTAACCACTGGAGGCGCGAGTCTTACGAGCGCCGTTCGCGGCCCGGCTCGCGTTCCAGCGGTCGAAGCGCATGCGCCGCAGGCGCGAGTCTCGACCGCTGGAACGCGAGCCATCAAGGGGCCGCGAACACGCAGCGCCGTAAGCGCTGCCGAAAAACTAAGGAGATTTCGCGTGCGCGACATGGTGGAGATCGGCATGGGCCGGACCGCCCGGCGTACCTACGAGTTGGACGACGTCGACATCGTCCCCTCGCGCCGGACCCGCTCGTCGAAGCAGGTCTCGCTGTCCTGGCAGCTGGACGCCTACCGCTTCGAGATCCCGTTTCTCGCGCACCCCACCGACGCCCTGGTGTCCCCGGAGTTCGCCGTCGAACTCGGCCGCCTCGGCGGGCTCGGCGTGATCAACGGCGAGGGACTGTGGGCGCGGCACGCGGATGTCGGCGCGAAGATCGACCAGTTGCTCGAGCTGGTCGGCAAGGGCGGTTACGAGCGCGCCGTGGCGCTGCTGCAGGAGTTGCACGCCGCGCCGATGCAGCCGGATCTGCTCGCCGCCGCGGTGGCGCAGGTCCGCGCCGCAGGCGTCACCGTGGCGGTGCGGGTGAGCCCGCAGAACGCGCGCACGCTCACCCCGGCGCTGCTGCAGGCGGGCATCGACCTGCTCGTGGTGCACGGCACGATCATCTCCGCCGAACATGTCGGCGACGGTGAGCCGCTGAACCTCAAGACCTTCATCGCCGAGCTGGACGTGCCCGTGGTCGCCGGCGGCGTGAGCGATCACCGCACCGCGCTGCACCTGATGCGCACCGGAGCGGCGGGCGTGATCGTCGGCTACGGCTCCTACCCCGGCGCGACCACCACCGGCGAGGTACTCGGCATCGGCGTGCCGATGGCCACCGCGATCGCGGATGCCGCCGCCGCCCGCCGCGACTACCTGGACGAGACCGGCGGTCGCTACGTGCACGTCATCGCGGACGGCGACATCTCCACGTCGGGGCAGCTGGCCAAGGCGATCGCGTGCGGCGCGGACGCGGCCATGCTCGGCGTCCCGCTCGCCGTGGCCGCGGAGGCGCCGGGCCGCGGCTGGTACTGGCCGTCGGCGGCCGCGCACCCGTCGGTGCCGCGCGGGTCGATGCTGCACGTCGACGATCCGTGGGATCTCGGTGGCGAGCCGGTCGGCGACACGGTGCGCCCCAGCCTGGAACGGGTGCTCTTCGGCCCGTCCGACGATCCGTTCGGTTCGCTGAATCTCGTCGGCGGCCTGCGTCGTTCGATGGCCAAGGCCGGGTACTCGGATCTGAAGGAATTCCAGAAGGTCGGCTTGAGCGTGCGTGCTTGAAGGTGGGCCTGAGCCTGCTGTAGGGCACCCTCCCCATCACCCGGCGATCACCGGAGAAGCGAGTCTTACGAGCGCCGTTCGCGGCCCGGCTCGCGTTCCAGCGGTCGAAGCGCATGCGCCGCAGGCGCGAGTCTCGACCGCTGGAACGCGAACCATGAAAGGGCCGTGAACACGCAGCGCCGCAGGCGCTGCAAATCGGATACAGCGTTCAGCGCACGCGGGTCGGTTTCGTTCGTGCGCGCAGGAATTGCTGGATCGCGTGGTTCACCGGCTCGGGGTGGGTCATCGTCACCGCGAGTCGGGCTTCGGCGATTTCGATGAAGGTGGCGCCGGACAGCCCGTGCGCCAGTTCCTGGGCGCGCTCGCGGTCCATGCCGCTGTGGGTGGGGTGGATCACCAAAGCGGGGCAAGCGATTTCGCGGAGTCGGTCCAGTACCGAATCCCGGCTGAGCAGGCAGCCCGCCGCCACCTCGATGCCGCGGCGGTCGCGCACCAGCCAGCGTTGGGTCCAGATCGAGCGGTACCACTCGTCGTCGCCGATCAGCCAGGAAGCCAGCTGGTGCACGGCTCGTTCGCGGGAGCCGTCGTCGTACCACTCGTCGAGGAATTTCTGCGTCGCGGTGGACTGCTCCGGGGTGGGACCGTGTGCTTCGGTGCTGATCAGGATCAGCGCGGAGACGCGTTCCGGTGCGATCAACGCGGTGCGCAGTGCCGTGAAACCCCCCTGCGCGGTACCGCCGACGACGGCCCGCTCGGCGCCGAGATGATCCAGGACGGTCAGCGCGTCCCTGGCCGCCGTCCAATAGGTGAAGGGTAGGCCCTCGTCCCTGGTGCGGCCGTGGCCGCGGGCATCCCAGGAGACGATCCGGAATTCCGGTGCGAGAGCGGCCGTTTGGGCGGCGAACATGGTGCGGTCCATGAGGAACTCGTGCGCCAGCAGTACCACCGGGCCGTCCCCGCCGCTGTCCTCGTAGTGGATGTCGGCATCGATCGCGCGGGCGAAGGGCACGAGCAGAAGGATAACCAGCGAGCCGGGCCGCGGGTGACGATTCGGGCGGTCGGCTCGCCTCCCAGACGGGGCCGCTGTGCCGATGATTCGCTCGTTTCGCCGCTCACTAAACTGGGCGGGTGGCACAAACCCAGAGACCGGTCCTCGTCGTCGACTTCGGAGCACAGTACGCCCAGCTGATCGCGCGGCGGGTTCGCGAGTCGAGCGTGTACTCGGAGGTGGTTCCGCACACCGCGACGGTGGAGGAGATCGCCGACAAGCAGCCGCTCGCGGTGATCCTGTCCGGCGGTCCGGCCAGCGTGTACGCCGAGGGCGCGCCGCGGCTGGATCCGCGGTTGTTCGATCTGGGGCTGCCGGTTTTCGGCATCTGCTACGGCTTCCAGGCGATGGCCCAGGCGCTGGGTGGAACGGTCGCGCGCACCGGCACCCGTGAGTACGGACGCACCGAACTCAACATCGACGGCGGTTTGCTGCACGGCGGCCTGCCCACCATCCAGCCGGTGTGGATGAGCCACGGCGACGCGGTCACCGACGCGCCGGAGGGCTTCGAGGTCACCGGCACCAGCGCGGGCGCGCCGGTCGCCGCCTTCGAGCACCGCGCGCGCCGGTTGGCCGGTGTGCAGTACCACCCGGAAGTGCTGCATTCGCCGCACGGGCAGCAGGTGCTGAGCCGGTTCCTGCACGAACTCGCCGGCATCCCCTCCACTTGGACCCCGGCGAACATCGCCGATTCGCTGATCGCCTCGGTACGCGAGCAGATCGGTGACGGACACGCGATCTGCGGACTGTCCGGTGGGGTGGACAGCGCCGTCGCCGCCGCCCTGGTGCAGCGCGCCATCGGTGACCGGTTGACGTGTGTGTTCGTCGACCACGGCCTGCTGCGGGCGGGCGAGCGGGAGCAGGTGCAGCAGGATTTCGTCGCCGCGACCGGCGCCAAACTGGTGACCGTCGACGCGGTGGACAAGTTCCTCGGTGAGTTGAAGGGCGTGACCGATCCCGAGGAGAAGCGCAAGATCATCGGGCGGGAGTTCATCCGGTCCTTCGAGGACGCGGTGGGCGAGGCGGTGCTCGAGCACGGTGCGGCCGACGGCGCGACGCCGAAGGTCGAGTTCCTGGTGCAGGGCACGCTCTACCCGGACGTCGTGGAGTCCGGCGGCGGCAGCGGCACCGCGAACATCAAGAGTCATCACAATGTCGGCGGTCTGCCCGACGATCTGGAGTTCGAACTCGTCGAACCGCTGCGGTTGCTGTTCAAGGACGAGGTCCGCGCGGTCGGACGCGAACTCGGGCTGCCGGAGGAAATCGTCGCCCGCCAGCCCTTCCCCGGTCCCGGTCTCGCCATCCGCATCGTCGGTGAAGTCACCGCCGACCGGCTGGAGACGCTGCGCCGGGCCGACGCCATCGCCCGCGAGGAACTGACGGCGGCCGGTCTGGACGCCCAGATCTGGCAGTGCCCGGTCGTGCTGCTCGCGGAGGTCCGCAGCGTCGGCGTGCAGGGCGACGGCCGCACCTACGGACACCCGATCGTGCTGCGCCCGGTCTCCAGCGAGGACGCCATGACCGCCGACTGGACCCGATTGCCCTACGAGGTGCTGGAACGCATCTCCACCCGCATCACCAACGAGGTGGCGGAGGTCAATCGCGTGGTCTTGGACGTGACCAGCAAGCCGCCGGGCACCATCGAGTGGGAGTGAACTCCCGGCCGCCCAGCTGGCGGTGACTACTCGCCGCCGTCATCGCGTGCGAGATCAGCGGGGGCGGTGGAAAGCGCTGTACAGGATCACGCGGCCGAGAAGTACGCCGTTCGTGGTGCCGGGTCTGGGATCGGGCGGTGTGGTCCGGGTGGTGGGTGGCGTCTGATCGGCGGGTTCGTCGCGCTTCATGCGGTTGTCCTGTCGTCGGAATGCGGCCCGGCTACGGCGGCGGTGGCTCGGGGCTGAACGCGAACGGCCCGTCCAGGTGGACGGGCCGCACGCTCATCGTCGTCTGCGGGGGGAGATCACCAGCAGGATGCCGATGACGATGGCGGCGAGCACGACGATCCAACCGATCGAGATCATGCCGGCCGCGGGCCAGGATGCCGGGCCGACGAAAGCCCACACGCTGATCGCGAGGGACAGCAGTCCCGCGATGAGCAGCGAGGCGGCGGGGCCGCGGCGGGAGTCGGTCGTCTCCTTCTTCTCTTTCTCAGCCATGCTGCACCTTCACGTTGCCGACGCGGACGTCGACGTTCAGATCGAGCACCGGTGCGCCGGGAGTACCGGGACCGCTGATGCCCTCCGGGCAGAGGGCCTCGGCCATCGTCGCCGTGCACGTGGTGCGGACGGTCATGTCGGCGGGCAGCAGGATGTGGGCTTCGCCCATCCGGACGTCGATGTCCACGGTGCGGTTCTCGGTCAGTTTCAGCGACCGCAGGTCCAGCGTGCCGGTGCCCATGGTCAGCTTGTAGTTCTGGGCCAGATCGGCGACGGAGGCGGGCACCCAGGTGCGGTCGCCCAGTTGATCGGATTCGACCGGGCCGATCGCGGATGCGAGCAGGACGAACCCGGCGAGCGGCGCGGTGAGCACGAGCAAGCCGTAGCCGCGCCGCAGGAACGCGCCGACCACCAGGCCGAGGCCGATCACGGCCAGCGCCGCCGCGGCGATCCGGCCGGGTGTCATCCATTCCGCACCCGAGGCCGCCGCCGCACCGGCACCCGCCGCCGCGAGGAAGGCCAAGCCGATCACCACCGGCGTGAGGCGCGAGCGCGGACGCTTCTGCGGTGGGGCGACGACGGTGCGGGCCGGGGTGGGCTCCGGCAGGTCCCAGGCGAGTGGAGCTACGCCGAGCGGATCCCAGGACGGCGGGGTCGGGCCGCCGATGATCGCCGGGTGAGCGGCCGCGGGGCCACGCGAACTCGGAGCGCGGCCCGGGGCCGCAACGTCTTTGCCGAGTGAGATCGGAGCGTCGGACGATGACGGTCTCGTGCCTGGTCCGCTTTCGGCTCGAGCTTCATGAGTCGTGTCCGATCCGGCCGAATCGGCTCGGTCGGTGTGAGTCGTGTCCGATCCGGCTCCGCCGACCGAATCGATCCGGCCGCTGCCGACCGCTGCCGGGCCGTCTTGATCGCCGACCGTGGCGGGCGAATCGGTCCGGCCGGTGATCTGCGCGTCCGTTTCTCTCTCGTCGGCGACCGAACTCGTCGCTGATCCGGCGGCAGCGGGCATGGCGACGTTGTCCGGCACCACGGTCGCGTCATCGGCCGCGGGCTTGTGCAGCGGGACCGTCGAGCTGTCCGCGGCGGGCGCGGGCGGCTCCGGGACGTAGGAATCCGGCAGTTTCGTGTACGGCGTGTACACGGCGGTCGGCGGCACGTACAGATCGCCGACCGTCCGGGTCGCTCCTTGCGGGAAGACCGCGCCGGGGTAGCCGGTGGCGTTGATCCCGCTCTCGGGGGCGAATCCGCCGAACACTTCGGTGGTCCCGGGTGGCGGGTTGGGGGTGCGCAGGTGCAGCATCCACCAGCCCGCCAGCATCAGGGCGAGGCTGATCAGGCCGGACCCGCCGAGTCCGACACCGACCGGTCCCATCGTGCTGACCGCGATGGCGAGCGCCACGATCAACACGATGGTCTTGGTCTGCGACTGCGAGCTGTGGCCCTTGCCGACCAGCGACTCGGCCGCGGATGCCTGGTCGCCCGCCGCGCTGAGCAGTAGCCAGGCCAGCAGGTAGAGCACGATGCCCGCGCCGCCGAAGATCGTCGAGACGACGAACGCGACCCGAACCAGTACCGGATCGATCTCGTAGCGGCGCGCGAACCCCGCCGCGACACCCGCGACGGGCCCCTGCTGCGGCAATCGGACCGGCCGGGTCTGCCATATCTGCTGGACCTGGTCGCCGAAGCTCGTTTTCGTCATGTTTCCCATGGTGTGCCGATCCGTGGAATCGGCGCATCGGGGGGAACCCTGAAAAACAGCCTGAACACTTTGGACCGATCCACTGATGCAGCAAACTTTCAGCTATGCACGGGTTCGGCGGGGCCCGGCCGCGTCCGCCCTGGTCGGCGCGGGTGTGGTCGAGCAAGATCAGGGTGAATCCCGATGCTGGCGGCTTCGTCGCCGTGCCAGTATCGAAGACATGTACCCGTCTGTTCCCGCGTTCGACACCCGGGGGTTCGACGCTGCACGTGGGCTGGGACCCGCGCCCGCGCCGGTCCCATGGCCGCCGCAGGCGCGGATCTTCCGCCGGTCGGGCGGCCGGATCGTCGGCGGAGTGGCGGGCGGTCTGGCCGACCATCTCGGCGTCGACGTGTTCAAGGTGCGGATGGCGTTCGTGCTGCTGTCCGCGCTGGCCGGGGCGGGCATCGTCGCGTACGGGCTGCTGTGGATCTTCACGCCCGGTGGGTCGGATCAGGCGAAACCCTCCGGTACGGAGCGGCGGCAGGCGATCGGGCTCGCGATGCTCGGGCTCGGGCTCGCGATCGCCGTGTCCTGGGTGTTCAGCGGTACCGCGGCGAAGGTGATCGCGCCGATCATCGTGGTGGCGGTCGGCGCGGCGCTGGTGTGGCGGGAGTACGACGTCGACGGGCCGCGTTCGCTGCTCGGGCTGCCCGCGCGGCCATCGGTGATCACCTGGTCGCGCATCGTCGCCGGTGCGACGCTGATCGTGGCCGGTCTGGGTGTCGTGGTGCTGGCCAGGATCAATTTGAGCTCGATCGGATCGGCGCTGCTGGCGGTGGCGGTCACGCTGATCGGTGCGGGACTGCTGACGGTTCCGCTGTGGCTGCGCATGATGCGCGCGCTGAACGCCGAGCGCGCCGCCCGCATCCGCAACGAGGAACGCGAGGAGATCGCCTCGCACCTGCATGATTCCGTGCTCCAGACACTCGCGCTCATCCAGCGTCAGGCCGACGACCCGCAGGAAGTGCTGCGGTTGGCCCGCAGCCAGGAGCGGGAACTGCGGAAATGGCTGTTCGAGGATTCCGGGCCCGCGCAGTCGAGCTTGGCCGCGGCCCTGCGGACCATCGCGGGCGAGGTGGAGGACCAGCACGGCGTGAAGGTGGCGCCGGTGACCGTCGGCGACGTATCGATGGACGTCGACGGCTCCGGATCGGGTCTGCCGAAGGAACACTTCACCGCCCTGCTCGGCGCGAGCAGGGAAGCGCTGGTCAACGCCGCCAAGCACGCGGGTGTCCCGGAGATCGATCTGTTCGCCGAGGTCGAGCCGCATCAGGTGAGCATCTTCGTCCGTGACCGCGGCTCCGGCTTCGACCTCGCGTCCGTGCCGGAGGATCGCCGCGGCCTGGCGAAGTCCGTTCGCGGCCGGATCGAGCGCCGCGGCGGCCAGGTGGACATCCTGTCGACGCCGGGTCGCGGCACCGAGGTCCGAATCACCATGCCGCGGACCGATTCCGGCTGCGCCCCCTTGGACGAAGAGCCCGCTCCGGCCGCCCACTAGGCACGTGTTCCGCACCTGCCAGGACGAGACAGGCGTGTGGGGGACGAGTGTGGTACGGGTTGGGGGTCAAGGGTCGGTTAGGAGAAGTAGGTGACCGTGCGGGTCTTTCTCGTCGATGATCACGCCGTTTTTCGGTCGGGTGTGCGTGCTGAATTGAGCCGGGAGGCGGATATGGAGGTGGTCGGTGAGGCCGGCGGGGTCGCGGAGGCGGTAGCCGGGATCAATGCCGAGCGACCGGACGTCGTCCTGCTCGACGTGCACATGCCCGACGGAGGCGGGGTGGCGGTGCTGGCGGGTATCGAGCCGGGGCCGGTGTGCCTGGCGCTGAGCGTGTCCGACGCGGCCGAGGACGTGATCGCGGTGATCCGTGCCGGGGCCAGAGGGTATGTCACCAAGACGATTTCGGGAGCCGAGCTGGCCGATGGCATCCGCCGGGTGGCGGGCGGCGATGCGGTCTTCAGCCCGCGCCTGGCCGGTTTCGTCCTGGACTCGTTCACCGGGAGGTCCCCGGTACCCGAGCCGCCCCTGGATCCCGAACTCGACTCCCTGACCCCGCGTGAGCTCGAGGTCCTGCGCCTGCTCGCGCGCGGCTACACATACCGCGAGATCGCCGAATCACTCTTCATCTCGGTCAAAACCGTGGAGACGCACGCCTCCAACGTCCTGCGCAAGACCCAGCAGTCCAACCGCAACGCCCTGACCCGATGGGCCCACCGCCGCCGCATCGACTGACTGCCGTTCGGCTCCGGGTGCCCGGAGGTCAGAGGACCGCGACGATGATTCCGATGATGATGACCAGGCCGATCAGCAGGCCGACGGCGATGGCCAGGGGCGCGTTGCCGGGCTGAGAATTCCTGGTGCGCTGCGGGGGCGGTGCCGCGGCCGCTCCCGCGAGGTTGCGGTGCGGGCGGGGGAGCGGCGTGGAGTGCTGGCTGCGGATCCCCGATGCCGAATTGCGCGCGGCCCAGAACGGGATGGTTCCGTCCTCGGTGCGGACGGGCGCGCCGAGAATGTACGGTCCGGTGCCGGGACCGAAAGCGGCGGTGAGGATTTCGTCGCGCGCCTCGGCCATGGTGGGGCGGCGCTGCGGCGCGGGCTCCATCATGTGCAGCAGCGCCTGGGTGAGCATGCCGCTGCGGGTCGGTGGGATGATCTGCGCCATGGCGGCGCGGTGCACGATGACGTCGCTGTCCTCGTCGAAGCCGTACGGCGGCTGTCCTTCGATCGCGGTGTAGAGCGTGGCGCCCAGGGAGAACACGTCGCTGGCCTTGGTCGGTTGCGCTCCGCGCGCGACCTCGGGGGGCAGGTAGGAGGGGGTGCCGGTGATCACGCCGTCCGGTTCGTCGAGCAGGTCGCCCGCACCGCTGGAGATGCCGAAGTCGCTGAGTTTCGCCATGCCCACGCCGGTGCCACGGTCGGCGACGAGGATGTTGCCCGGCTTGATATCCCGGTGCACGATGCCGACCGCGTGCGCGGCGGCCAGCGCGTCGGCGACCTGGGCGCCGATCTGCGCGACCTCGATCGGCGGCAGTGTATCGACCAGCGCGAGCGCCTTCGCGACACTGCGCGACGGCAGGTGCTCCATCACCAGCCAGGGCTCACCGGCCTCGAGCACCACGTCGTACACGGCGATCGCGTGGTCGTGCGAGAGCTTCGCGGCGACCCGGCCCTCGTGCATGATCTGGTTGCGGACCGCGTCGGCTTCGGCCTCATCGAGGCCGGCCGTGGTGAGCACCTGCTTGATCGCGACGTCCCGGTCGAGCAGGCGGTCGTGCGCCAGCCATACCGCGCCCATGCCGCCGCCACCCAGCTTCGACTGGAGGCGGTAGCGGCCTGCGACGAGATATTGGGGGCCGACAGTGGGACGAGCGCGTTCGGTCACGGGTGCAGGGTAACGGAAAATGGGGCTAGCTGGCCTGATTCGTGTTCGCGCATAGGCGAGACATCCGGCACGATCGTGTGTTGCGCCCGCCCCGGGTTCGGATGTGTGCCGCAAACCATACCGATGACTGGGCGCCGGGCGTGGTGGCCGGACGCGCGCCACCATACCGGTGAATGGGTGCCGAGTGCGGTAGCCGGGCGCGCGCCGGGTCCGTCCCCGTCGAGTCCCGCATCGGGTCTATGCCGGTGGGCCCGCTGTCCGCGACACGAGTCGCCGCATCTTGACGAAACCCGGGGGTCGGTTTCTACTGAGTCGATATCGAACGTATATTCGATACCAATCGATAGCTGAATCGGTGCTGACGCTCGAATCGAGGGTCGCTCCGCATGCTTCGCCTCGGGTCCATCGCGGGAAGTGGGTGGTTGAGATGGGTTCGGATGCGATATCGCAGGGAGGGGTGAATCGGGGAGCGCTGTCGCGCGGTGGTGGGCGGGAGGATGCTCCCTCCCTTGCTGAGCTGCGCAGACGCATGGCCGCGGTGCCGGGGCGGGGTGAATCGGCAACGCAGCGGGTCCCGCTCGGCGCCGAGTCGCGCCGAGCGGCTTTGCCGGTGCCCGCTGCGCTCGCACCGCTGTTGCCCGACGGTGGCTTGGTCACGGGTTCCGTGGTGGCGTACACGGGAGCGAGTTCGTTGCTCGCCGGTCTGCTCGCCGCGGTGACCGAGGGTGGTGGGCACGCCGCGGTGGTGGGCATGCCCCGGCTCGGTCTGCTCGCCGCGGTGGAGATGGGGGCGCAGTTGCGGCGGCTGGCCGTGATCGCCGATCCCGGCCCCGACCCGGTGGAAGTGGCCGCGGTGCTGCTCGACGGGCTCGATCTGGTCGTACTCGGACTCGGGGGCGCCGCCGTCGCGCCCGCTCGCAGCCGGGTGATCGCCGCCCGCGCCCGCAACAAGGGCGCCACCCTGGTGGTCGCCGACGGTCGCTGGCCCGGCGCGTCCCTCCAGCTCGATGCCCGTATCGCGGGGTATGCCGGTCTCGGCCGCGGGCGCGGACGCTTGCGTTCGCTCGGTTTGACGGTCGAAGTGCGCGGCAAGGCGGGACCGCCACGGCGTGGGCGGCTGGATTTGTGCCCGAATGCGGGGCGCGTGGAATGGGTGCTGCGCGAAAAGGCGGCTCCGCCAGTCGAAGCCGTCGACACACAGGAGGCGGTGTCGTGAGTGCCGCGGCCCGCGACGCGGCGCCGTGATCCGGCCGGGAGCGAAGCGGGTGCTCGCCCTGTGGTGCCCGGACTGGCCCGCCGTCGCCGCGGCGGCGGTGGCAGGCCTGCCCGCGACGCGGCCGGTGGCGGTGCTGTTCGCCAACCGGGTGGTGGCCTGTTCGGCGATCGCGCGAGCCGAAGGGGTACGCCGCGGCCTGAAGCGCAGGGAGGCGCAGGCCCGCTGCCCCGAGCTGTTCCTCGCGCAAGAGGATCAGGATCGCGACGCGCGACTGTTCGAACCGCTGGTCGCCGCGGTGGCCGCGACGGTGCCCGGTGTGGAGGTGCTGCGCCCCGGGCTGCTCGTGCTCGGCGCGCGCGGCGCGGCGCGGTTCTTCGGGTCCGAGGAGGCGGCGGCCGAGCGCCTGGTCGACGCGGTGGCAGCGGCCGGGGCGGAAGCGCAGATCGGGATCGCCGACGAACTGTCCACGGCGGTGATCGCCGCCCGCCGCGCCGCGATCGTGTCGGCGGGGGAGGGGGCACGGTTTCTCGCACCGCTACCGGTGGGGGAACTCGCGGTCGAACCGAGCCTGGCCGCCCCGGAACGCGCCGATCTGGTCGATCTGCTGCATCGCTTGGGTCTACGCAGGATCGGCGATTTCGCCGCGCTCTCCGCGGCGGAGGTCGCCTCCCGGTTCGGCACCGACGCCGTGCTCGCGCATCGCTGTGCCAGGGCCGAGCCGGAGCGTCCGCCGTCCGCGCGGCAGCCCCCGCCGGATCTGGTGGTGGAGTACCGCTGTGATCCGCCGATCGAGCGGGTCGACGCGGCCGCTTTCGCCGGTCGCCTGCTCGCCACCCGGCTACACAGCGCGCTCGCGGATGCCGGGCTGGCCTGCGCCAGGCTTTCGGTGCACGCGGAAACCGCGGCGGGGGAAGACCTTTCGCGAATCTGGCGCTGCGCCGAGCCGCTCACGCCGGAGGGCACGGCGGATCGGGTGCGCTGGCAGCTGGACGGCTGGCTCACCCGGCGCGACGGTGCGCGGCCCACCGCGCCGATCACCGTGCTGCGGCTGGAACCGGTCGAGGTGGTCACGGCGGGCGCGCTGCAGCTCGGCTTGTGGGGCGGGGACGGGGAAGAGGACGAACGTGCCCGCCGCGCGCTCATCCGAGTGCAGGGTCTGCTCGGCGGGGAAGCGGTGCGTGTCGGCGTGCTGAGCGGCGGACGCGGCCCCGCCGAACGAATCACCATGGTCACGCTGGGCGACGAACTCGTCCCCGCGGCCGACCCCGCGCAGCCATGGCCGGGCCGGCTGCCCGAGCCCGCCCCCGCCGTGATCCTGATGAACCGTCCGCTGGTGCGACTGGAAGCCGCCGACGGCGCGCCCGTCAAGGTCACCGACCGCGCCCTGTTCGACGCCGATCCCGCGTTGCTGCGCTGGGGGAGCAAACAATGGCGGCTCACCGGCTGGGCCGGCCCGTGGCCGGTGGACGAACGCTGGTGGGCCCCCGATGCGGACGACGCGGAATTCACCGCCCGCGCACAGGTCCAACTCGACGACGCCCCCGCCGCCAGCCGAGTGCTGCTGCTGGTCTATCACGACGAAACCTGGCACGCCGAAGGGATTTACGGCTGAGAGGCCTCATTCCGGGCGCGACCACACGGTCGCCAATGTGAACGGATGTCCCCGCAGGGCGGCCCATTTCGGTTTGCGGGCCAGCCACGCGTCGTCGACCAGTGCCTCGGCCACCTCGGTGAGGACCCAGCCCGCGGCCAAACCGGCCGACAGGTGCTCGCTGATCAAGTGCAGGTGGGTGCTGATCGCCACCGGTTCGCCGGAAGGGTCGGTGTAGTGCGTCGGCATTCCGGAAACCATGATGAATTGCGGGTGGTAGCTGACCAGTACGCAGCGCGCGCCCGGTGCGGCCAGCCGCCACGCCTCCGCGTAGAACGGCGCCAGCTCCGGTAGGTGCTCATCGATCAGCGACGCGATCACCAGGTCGTAGGCGCCTTCCGGCAGACCGGTGGCTCGCACATCCGCTCGGGTCAGCGTGGTGTGGGCGCCGCGTTCGGCCGCCAACGCCAGCATCCCCTGGCTCACGTCGACGCCGTCGATGTGCGGTATTCCGCGGTCCCGCAACCAGGTTCCGGTTCGCCCGGTGCCGCAGCCGAGGTCGGCCGCGCGCCGCACCCGGCCGAGGTCCAGCCGCAGTCGCCCGAGCAGAGCGAGATCCATCTCGTCCAGGACGGTCTGTTCGTAGGTGGGGGCCCAACCGTCGTACCCCGTGGCCACGTCGACGGTGCGGTAGTCGCGACGATCGAAATCGGCGAAGGAGGGCATGCGGCGAGTATTGCCCCGAGTTCGCCCACGCGCCAGGGATTTATCGCGCTGGTCGAAACACCGATGTGGGCAACGAACTTCGCGACGGCGCGGGTATCGGACCCGGTAAGTGCCGTTCGAACTGCGTTTTCGCCGTTGGGTGATCAGCGCTACACCACGCCGGGGCATGGCATGACTGCCGGTATCCTCCTATGTCGTGGATCTGACGCTTGGCCAGGTGACATTCGGAGACGTGCGGATCGCCTATCGGGATTCGGGGGTGGGCGCGGTCAGCGACATCCCTGTGCTGCTCGTGCACGGCATGGGCGGGGACGGGTACACCTGGGACCGGTTCGCGCGTGTTCTCGTGCGATCCGGACGCCGCGTGATCATCCCCGACCTCCGCGGACACGGCCGTAGTTCACACACCGATTCCTATCTCTTCGACGAGTTCGGCGACGATCTGCTGCGCCTGTGCGACCACCTGGAACTGCCCGTGGTGGATCTGGTCGGGCATTCGCTCGGCGGTTACGCGGTGTCGCGCGTCGCGCAGGAGCGCCCGGAACTGGTGCGCAGGCTGGTCATCGAGGAGTGCCCGCTCCCGCTGCGGTCCGGCGCCGAGGAATTGCGCCTGACCCGCCGGTTTCCCACCGCGCCCGAACTGTGGCACGCCACTTCCAGCCTGGTCCGGCACCCGCGCGCGGTGCTCGCCTTCGACCGCTCCATGACGAAGACCGCGCTGGAGCAGTTCCGTAAGCCGAACCCGGAATGGTGGGACCGACTCTCCGATATCACCGCGCCCACCTTGGTGTTGTGCGGCGGACCGGGCGGCATGGTCGATCCGGAGAAACTCGCCATCCTGCAAGAAAGCATCATCGACTGCACGGTGACCACCTTCACCTGCGGCCACAGCATCCACCGCGACCGCTACCTCGACTTCGCCGCAACCGTCCGCCCATTCCTGGCGGGCTGAACCGCGAGCGGCACATGGTCGTGCCGGTCACGGACGCCTTACCAGTGAGTGCCGGGGACCCAGCGGGCGGCGCGGCGTAGGGCCGTGCCGGTGACGCGGCGTGTGGTCGATCGGGGGCGGGGCTGGGGGAGTGGTTCGGCCGGTTCTTCGGGGGTGGTCGACTCGCCTTTGGCTGCGGGGGAATCGGGTAGCGCGCGGTAGTAGCGGTGTAGGACGCGGTCGCGGATCTTCGGGGTGAGCAGCGCGCCGTATTCGGCGATGGTGCCCAAGGGCACGTCGATGCGCTTGGGTCGCTCGGTCAGGGCGCGCACGATGGTCGCGGCCGCCCACTCGGGCGACTCGGCGGGGCCCTGGTCGCCGCTCGGGGTGATCATGGGCGTGCGCACCAGCGGCATGTGGATGGTGGTGAACGTGACGCCGTCCGCCATGGTCTCGACGGCTGCCACCTCGGTGAACTTGTCCAGTGCCGCCTTGCTGGCCAGATATGCCGAGAACCGCGGCGTGGCCACCTGCACGCCCGCGCTGCTGATGTTGACGACGTGCCCGAACTTGCGTTCCCGCATCTGCGGCAGCAGGGCCAGCGTCAGCCGCAGCGCGCCGAAGTAGTTGACGGCCATGGTGCGTTCGAAGTCGTGCAACCGGTCGGTGGAGCGGTGGATGGCGCGGCGGATGGAGCGGCCCGCGTTGTTCACCAGCATGTCCACGTGACCGTGTTCGTCCAGGACGGTTTTGATCACCTGATCGACCGAATCGGAATCGGTGATGTCGCAGGAATACCCGTAGGCCGCGCCGCCCGCCGCCCTGATCTCGTCGACGACCACGGCGAGTTCCTCACCACGGCGCGCGAGCAGGAACACGGTGGCGCCCTTGCCTGCGACCGCGAGCGCGGCCGCCCGCCCGATCCCGGAGGATGCCCCGGTGATGAGGACATGCCGCCCGGTGAGGTCACGATTGTGGCGCCGGCGGCGGGCGGGCTCAGCGGAGGCGTCGGTCATCGCTGCTGCTCCTTTGCAGGTCTGGTGGTCATGAACTTACTCCAAAGTAAGTTCCCTGCCAAGTGCTCTCGGTCGCGTCCGGGATCGGCTGCCCCCGGTCGTCGCGGCGTGTCGCGCCGGTGCGGCCCGTCGGTTCGAGAACCGCACGCGGCCTGCGGATTTGCGAATGCGCGAAACGGATCGAGCAACTCTCGAAACGTTCGAACATATGTGCGATACTCAGCGCATGTCGGACGATCGGATGGCGGAGGTGTTTGCCGCGGTGCGGCTCGGTGGCGTCGACCCCGCGGCGGGGCGACGGGCGTTGGAAAAGCTCTGGGGCGAACTCGGCGAACACGGCGGGGCGTTGCAGCGCTGCGTGGTCGCACATCATCTCGCCGATCTCCAGGAGGAGCCCGCCGAGGCGCTGCGCTGGGATCAGCGCGCGCTGGCCGCGGTGTTCGGGCCAGGTGTGCCGCTCGATGAAGGCCTGCGCGGCTTCTTGCCGTCGCTCTACTTGAACCTGGCCGACAGTCATCGCCGGGTCGGCGAGTTCGAAGTGGCCAGGATGCAGTTGGCCATCGCGCGCGGGCATCTCGACGTCCTCGCCTCCGATGCCTACGGCGCGCTAATCCGGACCCGTCTGAAGGGTGTCGAGGCCGCTCTGTCCGCCGGTTCCGTGGAGCGTCTCCGGGCGTCCTGACCTGCCTGTACATCGCCCGCCTTCGAATGTATGTTCGAGTCGAGGAGGTGAGTCGTGGGTTGGGGAAACGGTCCGCCCAGCTGGGCGGAGATGGAGCGGGTGCTGTCCGGGCGGCCGAGCCCCGATGTGACGTATCCGGGCGACGGCGGCGACAGTCCGGCGTGGTCGCGTAAGCGCGGCGAGTACCGGCCCGAGCCGGTGCGCCCTGTCGATGAACCGACGGTCCCGTACGCGGAGCTGCACGCGCATTCGGCCTACAGCTTCCTGGACGGTGCGAGCCAGCCGGAGGAACTGGTGGAGGAGGCGGTGCGGCTCGGCCTGACGGCGATCGCGCTCACCGATCACGACGGCTTCTACGGCACCGTCCGTTTCGCCGAGGCGGCCAAGGAATGGGGCATGCCCACCGTCTTCGGAGCCGAACTGTCGCTCGGCACGGCACTCGAACCACACGTGCCGGGCACCGTGCGCGGGCACGCCGCCGTCCCCGACTCGGCGCCGCGCACCGGCGCGCCGGACCCGGCCGGGCCGCATCTACTGGTGCTGGCCCGCGGCCAAGAGGGCTACCGCAGGCTTTCCCGAGAGATCGCCGCCGCGCACATGGCCGCGGGGGCGAAGGGCATCCTGCGCTACGACCTCGACACGCTCACCGCGGCGGCCGAGGGGCACTGGCACATCCTGACCGGATGCCGAAAGGGTCACCTGCGCCAGGCGCTCGAACTCGACTCGCGCGCGGGCAGCGCCCGGCTCGAGCGTTCGGAAGCCGCGTTGCGGGAACTCACCGACCGCTTCGGCGCCGATCGGGTGAGCGTGGAACTCACCCATCACGGCATCCCGGAGGACGACGAGCGCAACGCGCATCTCATCGCCCTGGCCGATCGTCTCGGCCTGCCCGTGCTCGCCACCACCGGAGCGCATTTCGCCGCACCGAGCGGGCGTCGCCGAGCCATGGCGCTCGCGGCGATCCGGGCCAGGCAGAGCCTGGACGAGATAGCGGGCTGGCTGGCCCCTGCGGGTGGTGCGCACTTGCGGTCCGGGGCGGAGATGGCGCGGTTGTTCGCCGACTGCCCGCAGGCGGTGGCGAACGCGGCGGCCCTGGCTCGCGAATGTGCCTTCGACCTGCGGTTGATCGCTCCGAACCTGCCGCCCTTCGACGTGCCTGCCGGACACGACGAGCAGTCCTGGCTGCGCGAACTCGCCATGGCGGGCGCCGCGGCGCGCTACGGGACTCCCCAGGAGAACCCGGAGGCCTACCGGCAGATCGAGCACGAGCTCGCGGTGATCAACGACCTGGAATTCCCCGGTTACTTCCTGGTGGTGCACGACATCGTCAGCTTCTGCAAGGACAACGACATCCTCTGCCAGGGCCGCGGGTCGGCGGCCAACTCCGCGGTCTGCTATGCGATCGGCATCACCAATGTCGACCCGGTGCGCAACCACTTGCTGTTCGAGCGTTTCCTCTCCCCGGAGCGCGACGGCCCGCCGGACATCGATGTCGACATCGAATCCGACCGCAGGGAAGAGGCGATCCAGCACGTCTACCGCAAGTACGGCCGCGAGTACGCCGCGCAGGTGGCCAATGTGATCACCTATCGCGGCAAGTCCGCGGTGCGCGATGCCGCACGGGCGCTGGGCTTCTCGCCCGGCCAGCAGGACGCGTGGAGCAAGCAGGTGAGCCGCTGGACCGGCGTGGGCGCAGAGACGAACACCGACATCCCCGCCGAGGTGCTGGAACTGGCCGCCGATATCGAGGGGCTGCCGCGGCATCTCGGCATCCATTCCGGCGGCATGGTGATCTGCGACCGGCCGATCGCCGACGTCTGCCCGGTGGAATGGGCGCGCATGTCCGGCCGCAGCGTCCTGCAGTGGGACAAGGACGATTGCGCGGCCATCGATCTGGTGAAGTTCGACATGCTCGGCCTCGGCATGCTCTCCGCGCTGCACTACATGATCGACCTGGTGCGCGAGCACGAAGGCGAGACCGTCGAGCTGCACGCGCTCGACCTGGCCGAACCCGAGGTCTACGAGATGCTTTCGCGCGCGGACTCGGTGGGCGTCTTCCAGGTGGAGTCGCGTGCGCAGATGGCCACCCTGCCCCGGCTGCGCCCGCGCAGCTTCTACGACCTGGTGGTCGAGGTGGCGCTGATCCGCCCCGGCCCGATCCAGGGCGGGTCGGTGCATCCCTACATCCGCAGGCGCAACGGGGCCGAGGACGTCGTCTACGACCATCCGGCGCTGCAGAATTCGCTGGAACGCACGCTCGGCGTGCCGCTGTTCCAAGAGCAGCTCATGCAGATGGCCGTCGACGTCGCCGGATTCACCGCCGTCGAGGCCGATCAGCTGCGCCGCGCCATGGGCTCCAAGCGGTCACCGGAGCGCATGGAGCGTCTCAAAGCGCGGCTCTACCAGGGCATGCGGGAGCGGCACGGCATCACCGGCGAGGTCGCCGACCGTATCTACGAGAAGCTCTACGCCTTCGCGAATTTCGGCTTTCCCGAGAGTCATTCGCAGAGCTTCGCCTCGATCGTGTACTACTCGGCCTGGTTCAAGCTGCATCACCCCGCCGCCTTCTGCGCGGGTCTGCTGCGCGCCCAGCCGATGGGGTTCTACTCGCCGCAATCACTGGTCGCCGACGCGCGCAGGCACGGGGTCGTGGTGCACGGTCCCGACGTCAACGCCAGCCGCGCCGAGCCCACCCTCGAGGCGAAGGGCGCCGAGGTGCGCCTCGGTCTCGCCGCGATCCGCCAGATCGGCGACGACCTCGCCGAGCGCATCGTCGCCGCCAGGGGTGAGCGGCCCTACACGTCTTTTCTCGACCTGACCGGACGGGTGGAACTCACTGTCGCGCAAGCGGAATCGCTCGCCACGGCGGGCGCGCTCGGCAGCCTGGGCAGCACCCGCCGGGAAGCGCTCTGGGCGGCGGGCGCCGCCGCGGGTGAGCGCCCGGACCGGTTGCCCGGCACCGGCGCGTCCACCACCGCGCCCGTCCTGCCCGGGATGAGCGATCTGGAGACGGCCGCCGCCGACGTCTGGGCCACGGGCGTCTCGCCGGGCAGTTACCCGACGCAGTTCCTGCGCTCCCACCTGGACGCCCTCGGCGTCATACCCGCCTCCGGCCTGCGCACCGTGCCCGACGGCTCGCGGGTCCTGGTGGGCGGCGCGGTGACGCACCGGCAGCGTCCCGCGACCGCGGAGGGCATCACCTTTCTCAATCTGGAAGACGAAACCGGCATGGTGAACATCGTCTGCTCGCTGGGGCTGTGGCGGCGCTACCGGCGCTTGGCCCAAGGCGCGGCCGCGCTGCTCATCCGCGGGCGGGTGCAGAATGCCGAGGGCGTGGTCAGCGTGGTCGCCGAACATCTGCAGCGCATGGATCTGCGGATGGCGTCCAAATCGCGCGACTTCCGTTGAGCCGGTTGCTTCAAGGAAGTGTTAGAAGCGTTCTAGAGAACCGTTATGCGCGGCTTTTCGCGCAGTGCGAACGGCTACTGTGCCAGGCATGAGGAAGCTTGCTGTGCTGTGCGTCGGCGCGCTGGGGTTGATCTTGCTCACCGGCTGCGGTGACGACAACGCGGCACCCGCGCGGGATCGGACGCCGACGATCGTCACCGGTCCGGGACCCGCGGCTCCCGCGCTCGTGCCGCCGGGGCTACACGAGCAGGCGCCGCCCAAGCGGGAGGACAACTCCGGCGCCGAACCGACGTCCACCCGCAAGGAGGTGGTCACCGGCAGCGTCGAGATCACCGCGGACGCGCCGGTCACCGCGGCGGGCACGATCATCGACCAGGTGCGCGCCGCGGGCGGCCGAGTCGACAGCCGCACCGAACAGCCCGGCACCGACGACAACGAGCCCAGCGCCACGCTCGTCGTCCGGCTGCCCGCGGACAAGACCGACGCGTTCATCGCGGGCCTCGGCGGGGTCGGACAGATCACCCGGGTCACCACCAACCGCGACGACGTCACCATGCACTGGGAGGACCTGGACGCGCGGATCAAGGCACTGCAAGCCTCGGTCGACCGGCTGCGCGGACTCATCGCGGGCGCCACCACCACCTCCGACCTGATCGCCGCCGAGCAGGCGCTGTCCAGCCGCCAGGGTGAGCTGGACAGCCTCACCGCGCAGAAGCGCAGGCTCGACGACCAGGTCGCCCTGTCCACGCTGACCATCGACGTCACCACCGATCACAAGAACTCCGGCGACGACCCCGACAACTTCTGGGACGGCATCGTCGCCGGCTGGAACTCGCTGGTGGACTGGCTGCAGGACGCGATCGTGTTCAGCGGCAAAGCGATTCCGTGGCTCGGCTTCCTCGCGGTGGTAGCCGCCGTGCTGTGGGGGATCGTGCGCCTGGCGCGGCGGCGCAAACCCACGCCTGCTGCGGGAGAATCGGCACCGGAGCCGGAGAGCAGCGCCTCGGATGGCGCGGAGACCAGCGCAGGAGGCAAGAGTGCCGACGGTGGTAAGGGCGACGATCAAGCCGAACAGCCGTAAGGGACCGCTGGTGGAGACCCTCGACGACGGCAGCCTGCGACTGTACGTGCGGGCTCCCGCCGTCGAAGGAAGGGCCAACAAGGCCGCCATCGCGTTGCTCGCAGGCCACTACGCAGTCCCCAAGTCCGCCGTCCGGCTGACGGCGGGCGCGACCTCCCGCTTCAAACGATTCGAAATCGACGTGCCTTGACGCCGCCGCAGATCAAATGCCGCCGGGGAAGCCGAGTTGGCGCCATGCCTCGTAGACGGTCACCGCGGCCGCGTTGGAAAGGTTCATGGAGCGGCGGCCGGGCAGCATCGGGATGCGCAGCCGGTCGGTGATGCGCGGATCGGCCAGCACCTCCGCGGGCAGGCCGGTGGGTTCGGTGCCGAACAGCAGCACGTCGTTCTCGCGATAGGCCACGTCCGTGAACCGAGTGGTGCCCTGGGTGGTGAACGCGAAAACCCGCTCCGGGCGCAGTACTTCCCATGCCGCCGCCAGATTCGGGTGCACCGTCACCGACGCCAGATCGTGGTAGTCCAACCCGGCCCTGCGCAACTTCGGCTCCGACAGATCGAATCCCAACGGCTCGATCAGATGCAGATGACACCCGGTCCCCGCGACCAACCGGATCGCGTTGCCGGTATTCGGCGGAATGCACGGCTCATGGAACATCAGATGGAACACGACGCATCAGTCAACCAGGTCGCCGGAGCCGTCCGCCCGCACCCCACACGAGTGGCACACCGCCGCGGGAAGTACTCGCGATTCGCCGCAGGCATGCGCCACTCGTCGACCACCGGACCGGTCTGCAAGAATCGGGAAGGTGACCGATGCCGATACGCCTATCGCCCGGGCCGGACGCCGCGGTTCGGGAGCGGAGTTCTTGCGTTCCCATCTGCCGATGGTCGTCGTGACGCTGGTCATCGTGGTGGCGGTGGTATTCGTGGCGTCCGATCGTTGGCGGCGCGGGACGTTCTTCTTCGGCGGTGCCACCCTGCTGGCGGCGGCATTCCGGCTGTGCCTGCCGACTACCCGGGTGGGGCTGCTGGCGGTGCGCAGCAAGCCGTTCGACGTCGGCGCGCTGACGCTGCTGGGGTCGAGCATCCTGTTCCTCGCGGCCACGATCAACACGCTCGGCGTCGGCTGAGGGCGGGCGACCCAGCGATGGCCGGGTCGCCCTGATGCAGCGGCGTATCGCTCGGCGAAGACCGTCCGTTCGCGCGGACTGCACGCCGATAGCGGCGCTGCGGGAGTGGATCGAGACCAACATCAACCGCATCGAAGCGGCGCGGCGAACCGCAGCGCTCTGCGAGTGGACGGCATCACGGCGCGAGGCACCGATCAGTGCGGGCGGGAGAGGAAGCGCACTTTTTCAGCGTTCGGGGCGCACACCGGCGCGGGCCAGGCGCATGGTCTCGGTCAGCAGTTTGGACACCGCCGCCGCCTCGGTGAGGAATCCGTCGTGCCCGTCGCGGGAGTGCACGATCTCCAGTCCGTCGCATCCGGGCAGCAGATCGGCGAGTTCCTGCTGGGTCCGCAGCGGATAGAGCCGGTCGGAGTCGACGCCGCCGACCACGCACGGCACCGGCGTCGCCGAGAGCGCCGCCTCGATGCCGCCCCGGCCGCGGCCGACGTCGTGGCGGTTCATCGCCTCGGTCAGCAGCACGTACGTGGCGGGATCGAAACGCTTGCAGAGCTTTTCGGCCTGATGGTCCAGGTAGCTCTGCACCGCGTAGCGTCCGCCGTTCCACGGGTCCTCGTCGCCCTGCGGCTTGTTCGCGAACCGGTGATCCAGCTCGAACTCGGTGCGGTAGGTCAGGTGCGCGATCCGCCGGGCCAGCGCCATCCCCGTCGTCGGTGCGCGGCCGGTGCCGTGATAGTCGCCGCCCTGCCAGTCCGGATCGGACGTGATCGCCGCGATCTGGGTGGTCTGGGTGCCGATCTGATCGGCGGTGGCGCGGGCTCCGACCGCGAGCACCAGCGCCGCGGCGACCCGATCCGGTGCGCCGACCATCCACTCGAGCACCCGCATACCGCCCATCGACCCGCCGACCACGGCCGCGAGCCGCTCGACACCGACAAGGTCGAGCAGAGCGGCTTCGGCGGTCACCTGATCTCGGATGGAGATCTCGGGAAAACGCGCGCCCCAAGGCTTTCCGTCCGGAGCCGTGGTGGACGGCCCGGTGCTGCCCTTACAGCCGCCGAGCACGTTCGTCGCGATCACACACCATTCGTCGGTGTCCAGCGGCGCGCCCGGCCCGACCATGCCGTCCCACCAGCCGGGCAGCTGGTGCACGCCGTCGGGCTTGCCGACGACGTGCGAGTCGCCGGTCAGCGCGTGTTCGACCAGCACGACGTTGTCCAGGCCGGGGGAGAGCTCACCCCAGCGTTGTACCGCGAGGTGGACGTCCGGGATGACCGCGCCGTTCTCCAGTCGCACGTCCCCGATGGCGATGGTGCCGAGCTGTCCATCCGGGGGCGGCAGGGCGATGCGGGAGGTCCGCGCGCTCGGTTCGGTGTTCACGGTCATGTCGCCGCCGCCGCGAAACCGGGGGGCGGAGGATCCGGGAGGAAACGTACGATCCCGAACTCGGCACCACGGATGTGCGGGGCCGACTGCGCCGGGCCTCGCTCGGCCCCGGGCGCGGTGAATTCACTCATGGTTTGCTCCCAAGCAGGTGTTCGCCGGTACAGCAGGGGTTAGCGGTGTGTGGGTGACGAACAACAACACATGGCGGCGACCTCCTGTTACGCGCTTGCTCCCGGCTCTCGGGAGCCAGGTCATCACCCGGAGCACCCCACCGCGGCTGGAGGGTTGCCGACCAGCGAGCCGGGGCTTGACGCTGGTACTCATGACCTGTCCGGCATCATAACCGGCGGGCGGTCAGCGCCCGAAATCCTCCATCGAACTCACTGGTCCGCGGCGGTCGGCGCACCACAGCAGGTGCGCACGAACTCGTCGTAGGCCTCGGTGAACGCGGCCCGCCCCGCCTTGGCCGCGACCGCGAGGTCGTCATCGAGGAACACATCGTCGGAGCACTCCATGCCGATGTGGCCGATCAGTTGCCAGGCGCCGACGATCAGTCGCACCGGGCGCGCGTCCGGCGTGGTGCCGAGGCGCTCGGCGACCACCGCGGCGATCGCGTGGTTCTTGTCGTCGGCGTGCTCCATGCTGCGCGCGCTGACCGACGGGCTGCTGCGCAGAATCCGCTGCATCTTCTGGAACTGCCGGAACGACAGCGGATCCGCCTCGCCCGCCGCGGCGGCTTCATCGACCACGTGCAGGAAGGCCTGGCGCAGCGCCCCGAGTTCGTTGCCCGTGCGGGGCAACTCGCGCAGCGTCTCGGCGATGGTTTGCCCGAAATCCTGCACCGGCCCCAGGACGATGTCTTCCTTGCTGTCGAAATAGCGGTTGATCGTGCGCGGCGAGACGTCCGCCGCGTTGGCGATCTGCTCGATCGTGGTCGCGTCGAAGCCCTGTGTGTCGCACAGGTCTAGGGCCGCGGCGATGATCCGCAGCCTGGTCTGTTGCTTCTTGCGTTCGCGCAGGCCCTGGGTCGCCGGGCCGCCGGCGGCGCGGTCGGCCGCTGCGCCCGCGCCCGTCGGCGCCGATAACTCGAGCATGCCCCCATGTTAACGCAACCTGCCGTTTTCCTGTCCGTAACGGTCAAATGTCGTATCGCGACATTTTGCGCTTGACGACAAATGTCGCTAGATGACAGGATTGCTCCGGACATCGAGGACGAGGAGAAGACCGTGACCGAGACCGCGACAGCGGTGCACGCGCCGCAGCGGGCGAGCGGTTCAGCGCGTTGGCTCGCGCTGGGAGTGATCGCGTTAGCCCAGCTCATGGTGGTGCTGGACGCCACCATCGTGACAATCTCGCTGCCGTTCGCGCAGCGTGATCTCGACATCAGCGACGGCAACCGGCAATGGATGCTCACCGCCTACACGCTGATCTTCGGTGGTCTGCTGCTGCTCGGCGGCAGGCTGGCCGACTACCTCGGCCGACGCCGGATCTTCATCGTCGGCCTGATCGGCTTCGCGAGTGCGTCGGCGCTGGCCGGTCTCGCGCAGACCGGTGCGGAACTGTTCGCCGGACGCGCGTTGCAGGGCGCGTTCGCCGCACTGCTGGCTCCGGCCGCGCTGTCGCTGCTGTCGGTGACCTTCACCGAGCCCGGCGAGCGGGCCACCGCGTTCGGTGTGTTCGCGGGCATCTCCGCGGGTGGTGCGGCGCTGGGCCTGATCGCCGGTGGCGCGCTCACCGAATACGCCTCCTGGCGCTGGTGCCTGCTGGTCAACACGCCGATCGCGCTGATCGCGCTGCTCGGCGCGCTGGCCTGGGTGGCGAAGGACGTGCCCGCGCCGCGCAGCGGGGGATACGACGTGCCAGGAGCCGTCACCGTGACGCTCGGCCTGATCGCCATCGTGTACGGCTTCAGTCGTGCCGCCGATGACGGCTGGCTGGCAGGCAGCACGCTGGCGCTGCTGGTCGCCGGGCTGGCCTTGCTCGTCGCCTTCGTCGCGATCGAACGGCGCTCGGCGAACCCGCTGCTGCCGTTGCACATCCCGGGTGAGATCAACCGGGGCGGCGCGTTCCTCGCCGCGCTGCTCATCCCGATCGCGATGTTCGCGATGTTCCTGTTCCTGAGCTTCTACTTCCAGATCACGCTGGGCTACTCCGCCCTGAAGGCGGGCTTCGCGTTCCTGCCCTTCCCGGCGGGCATCGCGATCTCGGCGGGTGTCACCAGTGCTCTGCTGCCGAAGCTCGGCCCGCGTCCGCTGATGCTGGCCGGGGCCGTGCTGGGCGTCATCGGCCTGGTGCTGCTGGCTCAACTGAGCTTCGGTGACAGCTTCCTCGCCGGTGTGCTGCCCGCTCAGGTGCTCATCGCGCTCGGTATGGGTCCGCTGTTCGTCGGCATGCAGACGGTCGCGCTGCATCAGGTGGAGGAAGAGGACTCCGGCGTCGCCTCCGCGCTGCTGAACGCGGCGCAGCAGGTCGGCGGCGCGGTCGGCACGGCGTTGCTGACCACCATCTCGGTGCAGGTCGCCAAGACCTTCGCGCACGACAATCCCGGCATCGACAACCTGGCCGCGCGGGCCGCGATCCACAGTTACGATGTGGCCTTCTACGTCGGCGCCGGGTTCTTCCTGGCGGCCATCCCGATCATCGCGCTGATGATCCGGGACCGGCCGGAGAACCTGATCGAAGGTTCCGAGGACGGGGCACGGCTTCCGGTCGCGGTCTGATCCACCGGAACGAGGTCCGGGCGGCGTGCTCACGCCGCGCGGGCCTCGTCGTGTGCCAGGCGGTTGCCGTGCTGGAACGGAAGGCGGATCATGGCGGCGACGGCGGTTGCGCGGGTGCCGCCGCGGCGCTGGAAGGCATTGCCTACCAATCGGTAACAAAGGTGGTCCAGCTCACACCGGGGGCTGCCCGTGCGGTGAGGACTTCGGCAGCAGTACGCTTGTCTTGTTTGCACCACATGTCCCGCCGACAACGCGGGACATATACGTTGTCTGTTGGAACAGCTGGGGTCCGCTCACAAGCGTGTTCGCCTGGCCGTGCAATGAGGGCACCATCCTAGGAGGACACGAAGATCCATGTCCAAGATCAAGGTTGAAGGCACCGTCGTAGAACTCGACGGCGACGAGATGACCCGGATCATCTGGCAGTTCATCAAGGACAAGCTGATCCACCCCTACCTCGACGTGAACCTCGAGTACTACGACCTCGGCATCGAGTACCGCGACAAGACCGATGATCAGGTCACCATCGACGCCGCCGAAGCCATCAAGAAGCACGGCGTCGGTGTGAAGTGCGCCACTATCACTCCGGACGAGGCGCGAGTCAAGGAATTCGGCCTCAAGAAGATGTGGCGGTCGCCCAACGGCACCATCCGCAACATCTTGGGTGGCACCATCTTCCGGGCCCCGATCATCATCTCGAACGTTCCGCGGCTGGTGCCGGGCTGGACCAAGCCGATCATCATCGGCCGCCACGCCTTCGGCGATCAGTACCGCGCCACCGACTTCAAGGTGTTCCAGGGCGGTACCGTCACCGTGACCTTCACCCCGGACGACGGCAGCGAGCCGATCGAGCACGAGGTCGTGAAGATGCCCGAGGAGGGCGGTGTCGTCCTGGGCATGTACAACTTCCGCAAGTCCATCGAGGACTTCGCGCGGGCGTCGTTCAACTACGGCCTGCAGCAGAACTACCCGGTGTACATGTCGACGAAGAACACCATCCTCAAGGCCTACGACGGCATGTTCAAGGACACGTTCCAGGACATCTTCGACGCCGAGTTCAAGAGCCAGTTCGACGCCGCGGGCCTGACCTACGAGCACCGGCTGATCGATGACATGGTCGCCTCCTCGATGAAGTGGGAGGGCGGCTACGTCTGGGCGTGCAAGAACTACGACGGCGACGTGCAGTCCGACACGGTGGCGCAGGGCTTCGGCTCGCTCGGCCTGATGACCTCGGTGCTGCTGACCCCGGACGGCCGCACCTGTGAGGCCGAGGCCGCGCACGGCACCGTCACCCGGCACTACCGCCAGCACCAGCAGGGCAAGCCGACCTCGACCAACCCGATCGCGTCCATCTTCGCCTGGACCCGCGGGCTCGAGCATCGCGGCAAGCTGGACAACACCCCCGAGGTCATCGGCTTCGCGCAGACTTTGGAGGACGTCGTCATCAAGACCGTCGAGGGCGGCCAGATGACCAAGGATCTCGCGCTGCTCGTCGGCGGTGACCAGGGCTATCTGAGCACCGAGGAGTTCCTCGGCGCGCTGGACGCCAACCTGGCTCGCGCGCTGCGCTGATCGCGGGGCCGAGCCGCGTCGCTCGGCCGATTCCGGCGCTGGGTGGTCACCCAGCGCCGGGCCGAACCACGGGCACCCGCCCCACCCTCGGTGGAACGGGTGCCCGGACTGTTCGCGACCGATTCGCTGGGAGCGTCGGCCCGTCGCGCATGCCTCGCGATGTCGCCGCTTGTCAGCTCGCGCCGACTCCGGTGGGATCGAGCAGGCCCGCGAAAGCGCGGGTGAAACTGGCCGCCCCATTGTCGCGTTCGACCTCCGCTTCGAACAGTCGCAGCAGGGGATCGAGCAGATCGGTCGCCACGCCTTCATGCCCATTCCCTGCTGGAATCGACCGATTACGGCATCGAGCGGATCAGCCGGATGTCCGGCCTCGGCACCGCGACCAACGTGCGCCGCCACTTCTCGGGTGTGGTCGGCGTGTCGCCCGCCGAGTATCGGCGCACCTTCAGGCAGCGGGAGTCGGTGCCGGCGCGGTGGGCGAACTCACCTTCGCTGGGGAAGCGATCGCAGACCGAGGCCGGTTACATGAACACGTGACCACCGCCCCGACCCCCAGTACCACCGCGCCGCCCGGACGAACCGATTGGCACGTGCCCGCGATGCTCGCCCTGGCCCTCGGCGGATTCGGGATCGGGACCACCGAATTCGTCACCATGGGTTTGCTGCCGGACATCGCGTCGGCCATGCGGGTCTCCGAGCCGACCGCGGGGCACGCGGTATCGGCCTATGCGCTCGGTGTGGTGATCGGCGCGCCACTGATCGCGGCGCTGTGCGCGCGGATGCCGCGCAAGCGCCTGCTCGTCGCGCTCATGGTGGCGTTCACCCTGGGAAATGCGGCGACCGTCCTGGCGCCCTCGTTCGAGACGCTGGTTCTCGCGCGATTCGTCTCAGGTCTGCCACACGGTGCCTACTTCGGTGTCGCCTCGTTGGCCGCCGCCACTCTCGCCCCGGTAGGGCAGCGGGCCAAGGCGATTGCCGCGGTTATGCTGGGATTGAGCGCCGCCAATGTTGTCGGCGTTCCCGCCGCTACTTGGCTCGGCCAGCATCTCGGCTGGCGCGATGCGTTCGTGGTCGTCACGCTCATCGGAGCTACCACCGTGGCGGCGCTGCTGCGCTTCGTGCCGGAGCTCACCGGCATCACGGTGACCAACCCGATGACCGAACTCGGCGCGCTGCGTCGCCCGCAGGTACTGCTGACGCTGCTGGTCGGCGCCGTCGGGTTCGGCGGCATGTTCGCCGTCTACACCTACATCGCGACCATACTCACCGACGTGGCCGGTCTGCGGGCCGGTGCGGTTCCTTTGGTGTTGATGCTGTTCGGCGTGGGCATGGTGATCGGGAACATCGTCGGCGGTGTGCTCGCCGACCGCGGCGTTGACCGAGCCATCTCGGTGTCGATGGTCGCGATGACCGCCATCCTCGGTGGCTTCGTCGCCGCCGCGCACAACCCGTACACCGCGGCCTTCGGCGCGTTGCTGGTCGGCGCGTCCGGAGCTGCCTTGGCGCCGGCACTGCAAACCCGCCTGATGGACGTCGCGGCCGACGCCCAGACCCTCGCCGCCGCCCTCAACCACGCCGCCTTGAACATCGCCAACGCCGCTGGCGCCTGGCTCGGCGGCCTGGTCATCGCCGCGGGCCTCGGTTACACGGCTCCGGCCGTGGTCGGGGCGGCCCTCGCGGCGATCGGCGTCGCGTTGTTCACAGTGACCGCTTGGACCGCGCGGAGATCACGCCCGCAGCGAGCGACGCGGTAGCGATGCCGAAGCAGGCCCCGAGGTTGTCGGCGTAGGGGCCATCACAAGACAACGGTCAGGCTTCCCGATGCGGGACAAAAGCGCGTGACTACGTTCGCGCGGGTCCTCACCCACTGTGCTTGTCGGAATCCGGACTCGCCGGGTCGAGCGCGGACTGTCCGGCGGGGCGGGCGGCCAGGGCGCGGCCCGCGATGTCGTGCAGGTGCGCCGAGGCGCGTCGCCACCGGCGGCGGGCGCGCTCGTCGTCCGGGTCGATGAAATTCGAGATCAGGATTCCGCGCAGCGCGTCCATGGCCGTGTAGATGAAGTCGCGCGCTTCCTTGCGGCGCACGTCGTCCGGCACGAAGCGGGCGACCGCCAGCAAGACGGCGTTGTTGACGAACGGCTCGACCTTCTCCATCGCCGCGGCCAGCACCGGGTCGGTCCGCCCCGCCACCCACAGTTCGACGGTCGCGATGAACAGCGGACCCTGGTGCAGGTCCCACAGGAACTCCAGCGCCGCGGCCACCGGATCGTCGCCGGTTTCGACCCGCGACATCTCCCGCATGGCGGTCTCGGCGCGCAGTTGCGCCAGGTGGCTGATCGCGGCCACCACCAGATCGGTCTTCGAGCCGAAGTGATGGACCTGCGCCCCGCGGGTCACCCCGGCGCGCTCGGCCACCCGCGGCGTCGTGGTGCCCGAGTATCCGTACTCGACCAGACAGTCCACCGTCGCGTCCAGCAGCCGGGTGCGCATCTCGGTGCTGCGCTGTTCCTGCGTCCGGCGCTGCTGCTTCACGACTACGCTCCTGGCCACCGTCCGATCCTACACTTACATACAGTGCTGTATGTTCCGCCGTTTCGGTGGGGACATGGGCGATATCGAGGCTGCCGGGGCGGACGGCATCCGACTGCGGCCGAGCGCGCGCATCCGCAGGTGGTTCTACGAAAACATGCATGTCTCACTGTATGTAGCAAGTGAGATGCAATCGGCTGGTTACCGGGGTCGTGGTCCTGCTTCCACACGGACCTCTTGTTGACTTACATACAACCTTGTATGTTTGTTTTCACTCGTTCGGCCGCTCGCGGCGTACGCACAATCTGGGGAGTTCGATGGCGAACAAGGTCTACGTCGTCGGTGTCGGCATGACGAAGTTCGAGAAGCCGGGCCGCCGCCTGGTCGAGGAAGCCGACGGCACTACTCGCGCCTGGGACTACCCGGACATGGCCAGGGAATCGGGCACCAAGGCGCTCGCGGACGCGGGCATCACCTACGACCTGGTGGAACAGGCCTACGTCGGCTATGTGTACGGCGAATCCACCTCGGGCCAGCGTGCCGTCTACGAACTCGGCATGACCGGCATCCCGGTGGTCAACGTGAACAACAACTGCTCCACCGGTTCGACGGCGCTGTATCTCGCGGCCCAGGCGATCCGGGGCGGGTTGGCCGAATGCACGCTGGCGCTGGGCTTCGAGAAGATGCAACCCGGTTCGCTGGGCTCGACCTGGGACGATCGCGAGCAGCCGATGGCCAAGCACATCATGGCGCTGGCCGAGATCTCCGAGGTGCTGTTCCCCGTGGCGCCGTGGATGTTCGGCGCGGCCGGGCGCGAGCACATGAAGCAGTACGGCACCACCGCCGAGCACTTCGCCAAGATCGGCCACAAGAACCACAAGCACTCGGTGAACAACCCGTATTCGCAGTTCCAGGACGAATACACCCTCGAAGACATCCTCGCCTCGCGGATGATCTACGACCCGCTGACCAAACTGCAGTGCTCGCCGACTTCCGACGGGTCCGGCGCGGTGATCCTCGCGAGCGAGCACTTCGTCGACGCCCACGATCTCGCCGGGCAAGCGGTGGAGATCGTCGGCCAGGCGATGACCACCGACTTCGCCTCGACTTTCGACGACACCGCCAAGAACCTGATCGGCTACGACATGAACGTGCAGGCCGCGAGGAAGGTCTATCAGCAGTCCGGGCTGGGCCCGGAGGACTTCCAGGTCATCGAGCTGCACGACTGCTTCTCGGCCAACGAACTGCTGCTCTACGAGGCGCTCGGCCTGTGCGGCGAGGGCGAGGCGGGGCAGCTGATCGACGACGGCAAGACCACCTACGGAGGCAAATGGGTGGTCAATCCCTCCGGCGGGTTGATCTCGAAAGGGCACCCGCTCGGCGCGACCGGTCTCGCGCAGTGCTCCGAGTTGACCTGGCAGCTGCGCGGAGCGGCGGACAAGCGGCAGGTGGACGGCGTCACCGCCGCCCTGCAACACAACATCGGCCTCGGCGGCGCGGCCGTCGTCACCGCCTACCAGCGCGCCGACCGCTGAACCGCCGACCGACTCGACGAGGAGTACGACACATGGGACATATCGAAGCCACCAAGGACGTCAACGCCGCCCCCGAAGCCCTGTGGGCGGTCGTCTCCGACCCGCAGACCTGGGACAAGTGGTTCACCATCCACGAACGCTTCATGGAGGAGCCGCCCGCCGTGCTCAGCGCGGGCGCCAAGCTGGTAGCCAAGATCGTGATGCTCGGCATGGAGAACAAACTGGAATGGACCATCGTCTCGGTGGACGCGCCGAACAAGCTGACACTCGGCGGCACCGGCATGGCCGGCGTGCGGACCGAGTTCACCTTCGACATCCGGCCCAACGGCGAGGGCAGCACCATCCTGGTGTCGGGTGACTTCGAGGGCGCGTTGATCAAGGGCGCGCTCGGCAAAGCGGTGGAGAAGGACGGCATCAAACAGCTCGACCGTTCGCTCGACCAACTCGACACGTTGGCCTCGGCGGCATGAGCGGTCAGGCCCGGAGGCGGCAGCGGAGCGTGACCACGCAGGGCCCCGCTCGTGCCGGAATCGGACATGGCATGAGCGGTCAGGCCCGGAGGCGGCAGCGGAGCGTGACCACGCAGGGCCCCGCTCGTGCCGGAATCGGACACGGCATGAGCGGTCAGGCCCGGAGGCGGCAGCGGAGCGTGACCACGCAGGGCCACGCTCGTGCCGGAAAGGATGCGGCATGAGCGCCGAAACCAGCGCTCGCACAGTCGAGTTCGACGACAGCGGCTTGGAGACGTGGTCCGGCGAGGACCGTTTCGCGGTCACCGCCGAGCGGGTCGCCGAGTACGCCGCCGCGACGAACGATCCGATCGCCGCGCACCTGGCCGGTACGGTGGCCGGACCGGTCTTCGCCATCGTCCCGGTCTTCGAGGCCATGATGATGCCCGTCATCGACGTCGCGCCGATGGACATCTTCGGCCGGGTCGTGCACGGGGAGCAGGACTTCCACTTCCACCGCGCGATCCGCCCCGGCGACCGGCTGGTGTCGCGCGCCAAGGCGATCGGCTACACCAGCCGCCCCAACGGCACGACCATCACCATTCGCATCGAATGCCGTACCGAGGCGGGAGAACCGGTCAACGACCAATACCTGACCGCTTTCTTCCGCAACATCGATGCGGGCAAGACGGTGGGCGCGGCCGCTCCGGCGCACAAGTTCGACGAACGGCTGCGCGAGCAGGACCCGGTCGCCGTCGTGGCGCAGCACGTGGACCACGACCAGACCTTCCGCTACGCACCGGCGTCCGGCGATCCCGTGCCGCTGCACCTGGACGAGCAGGTCGCCAAGGACGCCGGACTGCCCGGCATCATCGCGCACGGGCTGTGCACCATGGCGTTCGCGTCCTGGGCGGTGCTGACCGAGGTCGCGGAGTCGGATGTGCACCGGCTCAGGCGCTTCGCGGTGCGCTTCGCCAAGCTGGTCTTTCCCGGCGACGATCTGGAGACCCGCATCTGGAAGGCGGGCTCCGCCGACGGCGTCACCCGCTACGCCTTCGAGACCGTGCGCGGCGACGATGTCGTGCTCAGCGACGGACTGGCCGAGATCGCCGACTGACCATCGCGCGGCGGCACGGTGTCCGCCGCGCTCTTTCCCCTTCGCCGGATTCGGCACGACTACAGGAGACAACACATGGGCGTACTGGCCGGGCGGGTCGCCGTCATCACCGGCGCGGGTCGCGGCATCGGCCGCGAGCACGCATTGTTGTTCGCGAAGGAGGGCGCCGCCGTGGTCGTCAACGATCTCGGCGGCAGCAACGCGGGCGAGGGGACCGATGCCGGTCCCGCCCAAGAGGTGGTGCGCGAGATCGTCGCCGCGGGCGGGAAGGCGGTGGCCAACACCGACGACGTCGCCACCTGGGACGGTGCGCAGAAACTGGTCGAGCAGGCGGTCAGAGAGTTCGGCGGCCTGGACGTCGTCGTCAACAACGCGGGCATCCTGCGTGACGCGTTTATCGCGGGCTTGGACGAGTCGCAATGGGACGCGGTGATCGCCGTGCACCTCAAAGGCCACGCCGCGGTGCTGCACCATGCCGCCGCATACTGGAAGCAGCAGTCCAAGGCGGGCAACCAGCCGAACGCGGCCGTGATCAACACGGCATCGGCGTCGGGCACCACCTTGCCCAACCCGGGACAGGCCAATTACGGCGCGGCCAAGGCCGGGATCGCCGCGCTGACCCTGGTGGCCGCCGACGAACTGGCGCGCTACGGCGTGCGGGTCAACGCGATCGCGCCGATCGCGCGCACCCGGCTCACCCTGGCCACGCCCGGCATGGGCGAAATGCTGGCGGCCGAGGCGGAGGAGTCGGAGGGCGGGTTCGACGCCTTCGCCCCGGCCAATATCGCGCCGCTGGTCGCCTACCTGGCCGCCGCAGACTGCCCGATCACCGGCAAGGTGTTCGCGGTGCAGGGCGGCGCGATCTCCGAGCTGGCCGGTTGGCACGATGTGAAGACCATCGAGACCGAGGGGCCCTGGCTGATCGACGACATCGCCGCTCGGCTGCCCTGACCTCGGGGAATGTGAGGAGAACGACGATGTTCGAATGGTCCGAGACCGATGTCATGATCCGCGATGCCGTCCGGGCGTTCATCGACAAGGAGATCCGCCCGAATCTGGACGCGCTCGACAGCGGTGAACTGCCGCCGTACCCCGTGATCCGGAAGTTGTTTCGCGAGTTCGGGATCGACGTGATGGGCGGCGAGGCCGTGCAGAAGATGCTGGCCAAGCAGGCGGCGCGGGAGAGCGCTCCCGCCGAAGCGGAACGGAAGCCGAAGTCATCCGGCTCCAGCCCGTTCGCCGGACAGGAATCGCTGATGGCGGTGCTCATCGGCGAGCTGTCCGGAGTGTGCATGGGCCTGGTCTCGGCGATGGGCGTGAGCATCGGCCTGGGCGCGACCACGATCATGTCGCGGGGCACGCTGGCGCAGAAGCAGCGCTGGCTGGAGGACATCGTCACCATGCGGAAGGTCGCCTCCTGGGCGATCACCGAACCGGACTCCGGTTCCGACGCGTTCGGCGGCATGAAGACCTACGTCAAGCGCGACGGCGAGGACTACCTGCTCAACGGCCAGAAGACGTTCATCACCAACGGCCCCTTCGCCGACGTGATGATCGTCTACGCGAAGCTCGACGACGGCGCGGGCGGCGACAAGCGCGACCGCAAGGTGCTCGCCTTCGTGCTGGACAAGGGCATGCCCGGCCTCACCCAGGGCAAGCCGTTCAAGAAGATGGGCCTGCACTCCTCACCGACCGGTGAGCTGTTCTTCGACAACGTGCGCCTGGGCCGGGACCGCCTGCTCGGCGAAACCGAAGAACACACCGGCGGCGACGGCAGGGAGAGCGCCCGGTCCAGCTTCACCGCCGAGCGCGTCGGCGTGGCCTTCATGGCGCTGGGCATCATCAACGAGTGTCATCGGCTGTGCGTGGAATACGCCAAGAACCGCAAGCTCTGGGGTCAGGAGATCGGACGGTTCCAGCTGGTCCAGCTGAAACTGGCGAAGATGGAGATCGCGCGGATCAACGTGCAGAACATGGTGTTCAACACGTTGGAGCGGGGCCGGGCGGGCAAACCCCCGACCTTGGCCGAGGCCTCCGCGATGAAGCTGTACGCCTCCGAGGCCGCCACCGAGGTGGCCATGGAAGCGGTGCAGCTGTTCGGCGGCAACGGCTACATGACCGAGTACCGCGTGGAGCAACTCGCCCGCGACGCCAAGTCACTGATGATCTACGCGGGCAGCAACGAGATCCAGGTGACCCACATCGCGAAAGGGTTGCTCGCGCAGTAGTTTTCGAATCAGCTGGCTCGCCGTACGCACTGCGCGGTGAGCTACGGCCGCGCGCAACCAAGTCGGCCCGACCACCGGTCGTGGGCGGGGAGACCGAGCCCAGCCGGTTGACGATCCGGCTCGTGCCCGGTTTGTCCACTGCATCAGTGGCCGGCTGGCCATAGAGCGGTCATCATCGCCCACCGTCGCCGCGTTCGGGCGTGTCGGAACGGGCACTCGGGAGGCCGCGTGCACTTGGTCCTGAACTCGAAAGCCGACGTGCTCAGCGCACCATAACTACGTCTTTCGAGCGAAGCGAGACAGAGCCTGTTCCGTTCGCGAGCCATAGGAGGGCCGCGAACACCCAGCGCCGCAGGCGCTGGAAAGATCAACACAGCACACGCCGCGACGAAGTCGCGGCCGAATCACACAGCGCGTAGCCGGGTGCGGCTGGCGTAGACGTGTTCGGCGATGAGGGTGGCGATGCGGTCGGGCGCTTCCAGCATCGGCACGTGACCGACGCCGTTGACCAGGATGCGGTCGGCGGATTCGGGCAGTTCCTTCAGGTAGCGCCGCGCGTAGACGCGGTTGGGGATGACCCGGTCGTACTCCGACAGCAGCAGCCGGACCGGCGTCCGCAGGGTGGACAGGTCGTCCTGTGCCGGCGCCCGCATCGCGCCGAGAATCATCGGAACCATCGCCGGGCAGTGCAGCGCTGCGGCGAGCGCGGCCGCGGCGTCGCGCCGGGACACCGCGGAGGCATGTTTGCTCAGCGCGAGCAATGCGACCCGCTGGGCGAGTGGGTTGCCGATCACGAATCCGCCCATGCGCTTGCCGATTTCGACGAGCGGTATCAGGGAGAGGAATTTCAGGTTGACCCGCCATTGGGTCAGCGAGGGCGCGTGCCAGCCGCCCGCGGGCGCGATCAGCGTCAGGGTGCGGGCACGTCCGCGGCGGGCGAGTTCGACGCCGACCAGTCCGCCGAGCGAGTTGCCCGCGATATGGCAAGTGCGCCAACCCAGTTCATCGAGCTGCTCGCAGATCCGGTCGGCCAGCGAGTGCACGTCCACCGACGGGCCTCCGGTGGGCGCGCCGCCCCAGTGGCCCGCGAACGCGGGCGCGAACACCTCGCAGTGCGTCGACAGCCGCGCCGCCGTCTGCTCCCAGCAGTGCGGCGACATCATGAATCCGTGCAGCAACAGCAGGGGATCGCCGGATCCCACGTGCAATGCCTTGATCGGCTGGGGCTGTTTCGCCCGGGTGGATCCGCGCGCGGGGGCGGAGGAGGACTGGGAGGTGTCGGACGACATCGTCATCACCCCTTCCTGGACGGCAGTGTCCAAGGGACTTCATCTGACCAGCATTGTACGGTCGTGGTGTGCCGTATATCTCGACAGTGAACGTGAACGGTGTCCGCGCGGCCGCGGGCAAGGGGCTGCTCGCCTGGCTCGCGGCCACCGAGGCGGACATCGTCTGCGTGCAGGAGACTCGCGCCACCGACGAGCAGGTCCGGGCCGCGCTGGCGCCCGCGCTGGACGCGGGATGGCAGCTGTCGCACGCCGAACCGGAGTCCAAGGGCCGCGCCGGTGTCGGCATCCTGTCCCGGCGGGCGCCCAGCGCCGTGCGAGTCGGCTTCGGCAGCGGTGAGTTCGCGGCGGCGGGCCGCTATCTCGAGGCCGATTTCGACGATGTCACCGTGGCCAGCGTCTACGTGCACAGCGGTGAGGCGGGCACGGTGCGTCAAGACGAGAAGTATCGCTTCATGGCCGAACTCGGCGCCCACCTCGCCGCGCGAACCGGTGATTTCGTGGTCGCCGGGGACTGGAACATCGCCCACACCGAGCGTGATCTGAAGAACTGGAAGGGCAATCTGAAGTCGGCCGGGTTCCTGCCGCGGGAGCGGGCGTGGATCGGTGAGCTGCTGGCCGCCGGATACGTCGACGTGGTGCGCCACCTGCATCCCGAGGTCGACGGTCCGTACAGCTGGTGGTCCTACCGGGGCCGCGCCTTCGACAACGACAGCGGCTGGCGCATCGACGCGGTTTACGCGAGAGAGGGCATCGCATCCCGCGCGGTGTCGGCACGGGTGGAGCGTGCGGCGACGTACGCCGAGCGTTGGTCCGACCATGCCCCGGTCACGGTGGAGTTCGCGGAGAAGGTTCCCGCACCGCTGACCAGCGAATACCCCCTACATGGTCACGGTCGGGGCGTACGGTCGTCCAGCGCCTTGCGGATCAGCTCCCGTGCTGCTTCGCCGGTCACGGACTGACCGGCCAGCACGTCGAATGCCCGGCCGTATTGGGCAATCTCCCGTGGCTGGGTGACCGTAAGCTCCGCCGTCACGGTCTCGACCATGACCCTGTTTTTGTCGAAGATCGAGAAGTTCGTCATTGATACTCGGTACGGCGCATCAGTCGGAACAATCCCGAGAACGACTCTGGGCATACCGATTACAGCCAGGAGTCGGTCTAGCTGTCCGATCATGGTCTGATCATTGCCGACGGTGGTACGTAGGGCTTGCTCAGCTACCACAAAATGGAAGCGGTGGTCACGGCGATACAAAACTTGTTGCCGCTCCATCCGCTTGGATACACCTTCGTCAATATCGTTCGGCACCTGCTGAAATTCGACAACGCTGCGTAGCACACCCTCGGCGTATTCCGCTGTCTGAAGTAAGCCCGGTACCAAGAACGGGTGATAGACCCGCATGACCTCGGTTTCGGATTCCAGCTTGATAGCAGCTTGTTGCCGCCGCTTGGTGCCGGTGCCTAATACGCGCCTCCATTCAAGCCATGCAGCCTCGATATTGCGCAGGGTAGCTATCAGATCAGGTACTTGATTTTCATTGCCCGTATGGGCACACCAGACATGTATATCGTCGTCAGTGGGCTTGGTCTTGCCGTACTCGATTTTCGATACCTTGGTTTGATGCCATCCAGCACGGCGGGCAAGCTCGGTGCCGCTGATACCTGCATCTAGGCGAAGCTCCCGGAGCCGTGCCCCGAGAGCTTCTTTGGCCTGATTCAGTGAACTCGTCACGACTCACTGTATTCAGCCAACGGGGTGGCCATGGACCACACCCGTTGTTTGACTGTGACGATGTACTCGACTATTCGCGGATCGGTGGTTACAGCGCCACCGAGCCATTTACCATTTTCGCCGGGTTCGAATATGGTGAATGCTACAACCGAATCATCGAATATCCACCAGTCGTCTACCGTCAATTCGGCAGGGTTGATCAGGTGACGCGGCAGGTAGCGCACATCTTCGCCCGCCTCTACATTGAGCCGAGCAACGTGCTTTGCATACCGGGTGTAGTCGTTGTGTGGCACGGTGACCACCCGTGCCCGGTTGACTGCCACGCCTCGGCCGGTCGTTTCCCTGACCTGGTTCAGCCACGGCTGAAACCATGCGTAGTCTTCGGGCTCATTACGTAAGAATCGGACGAGTGGCGGGTAGTCCGGTGGGTAGTAGTCGTCCCGAACTTCGAGGTGGAACGCTTCGCGCTTGGCCTGTCGGAACAGATCGTTGAATGCCTCACCCTGCGCTAGCAGCATTGCCGTAGAAAGTCCTTTCCAGTTTGGCCACCTCGATAGCCGTTTCGTTGGGGTAGATGTCCATCTGTCCCAATGCCTCTAGGTCCGTGATCGGTGAACCCGACAGGATGAACGTCCCTCGGCCGGTATCCGTCATGGTGGCACCTATGAACGTGTCCGGCTCGGCGTATCCGGTCAGTAGATGGGGAATCTCCACTGTCCCAACATTATTCGTCTTCCATCCCTGCACTGCGTAAGTACCTCTGTCAGTGGCGTAGAGGCTCGGGCAGCCTCCGCCTTCGGTGCCGCCTTTGCCGAGAAACTGTAACCGCATGGTTGGGCCTCCGATCGGATGATGCGCGTTCATGCTTCGAACACCCTCGACAATGCCGCAAACGCAACCGTTCTGCGAGCCAATATGTGAATCTGAGCATGTTCGAGCATGAGTATGGACATCGTTGGCTTCCGGTCCTTAGCGTCCGAACTGGCCCCCGTGACATGTGCCGCGAACCGGTCACGGGGTGCCTACCACTGGCCTACTACAGGGGGTTGAAATGACCGCGGACGGAGACCAACCACGCAGGCGCACAGAGCTTTACCCGTTCCCTGGTGGTGTGTTCGAACGGTGGAACGACACCGACGACGCAGAGCCGGGCGTGTATGTCGAGTTCCACCACCCCCGGCAGTCGAGTAACGACGCTCGGGCGTTCGGCCCTGGTGAAGCGGAACAACTCGGTTCGGTGGACGACGAGACGGAGCCCGCGTGATGGGGTTGTTCGTGGCGTTCGCTGTCCCTCTGGTCGCGTTCTTCGCTGTGGTGTTCTGGCCGGAACGGATTCCGAAGGAACGGACCGTAGACGCGATCCGCGAACGGATCGAACGCGGAGGCGATATCTAGATGACTGGCGAGGATCTTCCGGAACGTGATCCCGGTACGAGATCCCGCCTATTTCTCCCAAGTCGTCGGGGCGGTACGCCGAGTACACGCCGAAAATCTTTCAGAACGTGATCCCGGTACGAGATTGGTACTTTTTCTTCTCTCCAGCTTCGACGAGTGGGAACCTCCAATGCCCGATCTTCTAGAGCGATTCAAGTCCGGACTGACATCGAACTCAGCACTGCCCGATTCTGAAGGAGCCAGAGTCGTGACACCCGAACCGAGCGAGTACCCGATGGATCCTGATAACCCGCCGGAGTTTCCCGGAAAGCTGCCTCGAGAGCTTTCGGTGGTGGTCCGTGATCAGTTGCAGAAAGAGTTGGCGGTAGTCACCTTCCCCAGGTCGGGGCAGTACGCCGAGTACACGCCGGACGAGTGATGTCCTTACTTCAGTTCCTCCACGAGCTTGGACGGTGTTGCGTCCGTGCTCTAGCTGCCGGGCAGGTGACGTACATTCGTCAGTCATGACGGATAGCCGCGCTACCGGCAAGGCGCGTAACGGGGTCTACATTTCGGTTCCTTATCTGCGTCTGCTCACCGAGTCGATCCGATGGCGCGTCGACCATCAGCTCGCCCGACGCGGTCCGGCCACCCGAGCCGAGGACGCGGTGGTGGGGCGCGCCGCCACCTACGATCAGCGCTGGCCGGGCCACGCGCCAGTCACGGTGCAGTACCGATGAACCGGGCGCGCCCGATCAAGCGCGGTGTCGGCCTGCTGGTCGCGGTGGCCCTGGTGGTGCTCGCCGCGGTGCTAGCGCTGTACGACGGTGGCGCTACCACCACATCTACCCCGGCGAGTCGCGCGACCACCGTCGCGACGAGCGCGGTCACCCCGACCGCCGCCGCGCCACGCGGTGCGGACAGCGCGTCGCCGGTCGATCAGGCGTCCGGTGTCCCGGAGCGCGCGTACGTCACGCTGCGGGAGATCGACGCCGGCCGGTGGCCCGCCTCGGCGAACGCCCCCGGCACCAAAGGGGGCGAGCGATGGCAGAACCGCGGCGGGAACCTGCCCGCCGCCGACGGCTCCGGTAAGCCGATCACCTATCAGGAATGGGACGTCAATCCCAAGCAGTCCGGCCGATCCCGCGACGCCGAACGCATCGTCACCGGTAGCGACGGTTCGGCCTGGTACACCGGCGACCACTACAAGACCTTCATGAGGATGCGCTGATGACAAAGACCGTCACGCTGTCGCAGTTCCTTGCCCGCTCCGACGCCGCCGACGCGCCGTCCAGCGCCGCACTCGCCCCGCCGCGTGTCACGTTCGGCACACTCGCGGTGGACGCCGCCGAATTCAGCGGGGTGCGGGACAAAGCGCCCACGGGCTACCTGGTGCGTGAACTGCGCGGCGCGAAGATGCCCACCACCGCGCGCCTGTTCGACGAGTTCGCCGCCGCGTTCCAGTTTCCGTACTACTTCGGGGAGAACAAGGACGCGTTCGACGAGTGCCTGCGTGATCTGGACGATTTCGTCGGCGAAGGGGCCGGATACGTTGCCGTGGTGCGCGACTCGGCCGGATTGCTCGCCGACGAGCCCGTCGAGCGTGACTGGTTCGCCGAGGCCATGCGTGATTGCGCGGCCTACTGGTCGCGGCGGGACGTGCTCTTCCGGGTCGTCCTGCAAGGCGACGCGCCCGATCTGCAGGACGTGTCCCTGCGGCTGTGACCAGGGCTGTTACCGCAGTTTGCCGGCCATGTCCTCGCCGAGCAGGACGAACACGTCGACTGTCTGCTCGATCAATTCGTCGCGCGTGAGATCCAGGTCGCCTTGGAGCCAGGCGGTCAGCGTCTGCACCAGCCCCCCGACCAGGTAGAGAGCCCGGAAGTCGACCACCGCGGCCGAGCCGGAATCCGGGATCCGGTAGAAGTCCGTGCCCTCGGTGGCCACCATCCGGGCGAACGCTCGCACCGTCTCGGTGGTGCGGGCGCGCAGTTCCGGCGTCGCCATGCCCGCGATGAGGGCGGCTTTCGCCTTGCGAGGGTCATCGGTGAGCAGGTGCACGCCCGCGGTGATCGCGGCGTGCGCGGTCGCGCGCGTGTCCGGCGCGGCGGTGCGCACGGCCGCGAGGATGGCCACCGCCAGTTCCGCGGCGATCCCGTCGATCAGGGCGGTGAGCACGGCGTCGCGGCTGTCGAAGTTCTCGTAGTAGTACCGCTCGTTGAGACCCGCCCGCGCGCACAACCCCGACACGGTCAGTTTGCCCAGCCCCTCCGTGCCGATGATCTCCAGCGCGGCCTCCAGCAACGCCGCACGCCGCTGCGCCCGGCGCTCCTCGGCGGAGATGCCCCCGTAAGTCCGCTGCGCCGTCACCCTTCGATTCTTACAGGTCCGCTGCACACCGAAGCTTGGTTGTCGCCCGATCGACCCGCGCGCAGCATTCTGGCATGGAGTATTGCCAGAAAGGTCGGTTCTGGTGGATGCTATTGCCAGATGTGCTCGATGAGGAGGCGGCGATGTCCGAGCCCGGCTATTTCAGTGACCACTCGATGGTCCGGCGGGTGATGAGCAAGCGGGCGGTGGGACTGACCTACGGCTTGCGCGCGCTGGTGATCGGGGCGGTGCACCCGCTGCTCTTTGTCGGCACGGCGGAAAACACCGAGCACCGCATGACCCCCTACACCCGGCTGGCGCTGACCGGCCGCCTGTTCGAGGCGGTGTTCCTCGGTAGCAGAGCCGAGGCCGACCGCGCGCTGGCGTTCACCAGGAAACGGCACGTCAAGGTACGTGGGACGCTGCCGGAGGACGCCGGCGACCAGCACCCGGCGGGGACGGGATACTCCGCGCTCGACCCGCACCTCATGTTCATGACCATGGCCTTCACGTTCGACTCGGCCGAGGTGATGTACGACCTGCTGGTGCGCACCATGACCGACGGTGAGCGCGAAGGGCTCTACCAGGACTACGTGCGCTGGGGCGAGCTGTTCGGCATGCCCGCGGACGCGGCGCCCGCCAGCTATCCGGCGTTTCGCGCCTTCTTCGACGGCTACCTCGCCTCCGACGAACTGTTCCTCACCGACGAGGCGCGGCTGGTCGGCTCCTACCTGGCCGGACAGCGCGTCCCCTACTCGCAGGGTGTGCCGTTGCAGCAGGTCACCTCTGCGTTCTACCTGCTGGTGCAGGGTAGCCTGCCGACACGCATCCGCCGGATGTACGGGATGCGCTGGGGTGTGGCGGAGGAGGTCGCCTACCAGGGACTGTCCCGAGCGGTCCGCACCGCGCACGTGTCGGTTCCGCTGGTGCCCCCGGTGCTGCGTGGCACGCTCGCCGGGCCGAGCGCGCCGGTCTACAAGATGCTGTCCAAGCGGGAACACGAACTGGTCAGCGGCGGACGGCCGAGCATGCCCGGGGTGGACCCGCGCAACTGGGTGCAGCGAAATTCGGCTTGAGCCGCATGCGAAAATCGGAGTATGTCGAGTCCTGCGCCCAGCCCGGCCGCCGAACGCAAACAGCGGGTTCTGTCCGGGATCCAGCCGACCAGCTCCTCGTTCCATCTAGGCAACTACCTTGGCGCGCTGCAGTACTGGGTGACCATGCAGGACGACTACGACGCGCTGTATTTCATCCCGAACATGCACGCGATCACGGTGCCGCAGGACCCCAAGGAGCTGAAGCTCCGCACCAAGGCCGCCGCCGCTCAGCTGCTCGCGCTGGGCATCGACCCGAAGAAGTCGACCCTGTTCGTGCAGAGCCAGGTACCCGAGCACGCCGAGCTGACCTGGGTGCTCAGCTGTCTCACCGGTTTCGGCGAGGCCAGCCGGATGACCCAGTTCAAGGACAAGTCGGTGAAGCAGGGCGCGGAGAACGCGACCGTCGGCCTGTTCACCTACCCGATCCTGATGGCCGCGGACATCCTGCTCTACCGCGCCCATCAGGTGCCCGTCGGTGAGGACCAGCGTCAGCACTTGGAACTGACGCGTAACCTGGCCCAGCGCTTCAACACTCGGTTCAAGAAGACGTTCGTGGTGCCGGAGGCGCACATCGTCAAGGGCACGGCGAAGATCTACGACCTGCAGGACCCGACCTCGAAGATGAGCAAGTCGGCCTCCACCGACGCGGGTCTGATCAACCTGCTCGACGACCCGAAGGTCACCGCGAAGAAGGTGAAATCCGCGGTCACCGACACCGAACGCGAGATCCGCTATGACCCGGAGCTCAAGCCGGGCGTCAGCAACCTGCTGGTGATCCTGAGTTCGCTGACCGGTGCGCCGATCGTCACCTTGGAAAAGGATTTCGAGGGTAAGGGTTACGGCGAGCTGAAAGCCGACGTGGCCGACGCGCTGGTCGAATTTGTCACGCCGTTGCAGGCCAAGGTGCGAGAGTACATGTCGGATCAGGGTGAACTCGACCGCATACTCGCGGCCGGCGCCGAGCGTGCGCGAGAGATCGCAGGCAACACCCTCGCACAGGTCTACGACCGGGTCGGCTTGCTGAGTCGCTAGGCGGGCCGCTGGTCTGGGCGGTTGCCGTTCGCCCGACCGGGTATCACCGGTGCGAGGTCTCTCGGTCGAAGGGGCGAATGGTGCAGGTGATCGACAACGTCAAAGCCGGGATCCAACGCCGGATCCAGGCGCAGCCGTGGCTGGACCATCTGGTTCGCGCGGCGGGACGCTATCAGCGGCAGCGGGGCGACTACTACGCGGCGGGCATCACGTATTTCACTGTGCTGTCGTTGTTTCCGCTGCTCATGATCGCTTTCGCGGTCGCGGGCGTGATCTTGTCCAGCCATCCGGATCTGCTCGGGGAGTTGCAGGCCAAGATTGTCGAGAACATTCCCGGCTCGTTCGGCACCCAGCTGAACGATTTGATCGATCAGGCGGTCGACTCCCGGCGCACGGTCGGCGCGCTGGGCCTGATCACCGGCGTCTACAGCGGCCTCGGCTGGATGGCCAACCTGCGCGCCGCGCTCACCGAGCAATGGGACCAGAAGTCTCCGGACGGCAACTGGCTGATGACCAAGCTCTCCGATCTGGGTGCGCTGGTCGGTCTCGGCCTCGCGTTCGCGGTCTCGCTGGGGTTGTCGGCCTTGGCGTCGAGTTCGCTCGGCAGTCAACTGCTGGACAATCTGGGCCTGGGCGATTTGCCGGGCGCGGACCTGCTGTTGTCGCTGTTGTCGATCGCGCTCGGGTTCCTCGCCTCCTGGGCGGTGTTCGCCTGGGTCATCGCGCGGTTGCCCCGGGAACCGGTAACGCTGGCCAGTGCCGCCAAGGCGGCCGGTCTGGCCGCGCTGGTCTTCGAGGTGTTCAAGATCGTCGCCTCGATCTACCTGCAATCGGTGCTCAGCAGTCCGGCGGGCGCCACCTTCGGCTCGATCATCGGTCTGATGGTGTTCAGTTACGTCACCTACCGCATCATCCTGTTCGCCACGGCCTGGGCCGCCACCGCCGCGGAGAACGAGCCGGAAGCCGAGATTCCCGCCCCCGGGCCGGCCGTGATCGCGCCGCGGGTCGGTGCGCGTGACGTCTCGATGGGGGTGGGCGCCGCCTTCTTCGGCGCGGGTGCGCTTGCCGCCCTGACTCTTTCCGGATTGCGCAGGTCGGACCGGCGGTGATCGATCAGCGTCGCCGGGTGGCCCGCCGTGCCCCTAGGACGAGCGCGGCGATCACGAGGACACCGCCGATGATCAGGACGGTTCGCGCGCCCGTGCGGCGATCTCCGGTGTGTGGCATGGCGGAGGGGTCGCTGCCCGGCGACGAGGACACCGCCGGGTCGTTTCCCGATGTGGGCGGCGCGGCGAGGGTGGCTCCGCTCTGGTCGCGCTGGGGTACCACCGCGCCGGGCAGATTGCCGATCGAGGCGCCGCGGGGCAGCGCGAATCCGTAGTCGAGCAGGCGGGCGGCCTGCTCCCACGGGCGCACCGGCTGCACGTCGGCCTTGAGGAGAGTGACCGCGAGCCTGCGGCCGCCCCGCTGGGCGGCGGCGACGAAGGTCTGGCGCGCGTCATCGGTGAAGCCGGTCTTGCCGCCGAGGGCGCCGTCGTAGTTGTAGAGCAGCTGGTTGTCGTTGCCGATCGGGTAGCCGGGGCGGTCGGTGTCGCCCGGAACGGCCGGGTCGGCGGGGTAGCCGGGGAAGTCGACCTGCTCGGTGTGGATCAGCTCGGCGAACAGCGGGACGGTCATGGCCTCGCGGAACAGCACGGCGAGGTCGTAGGCCGAGGTGCTCATGCCGGGGCCGTCCAGCCCGGACGGAGTGGCCGTGCGAGTATCCATGGCGCGCAACGACTTCGCCAGGTCGTTCATCTTCGCGACGGTCGCGGCGTCGCCGCCGAGCTGCGCCGCGATGGCATGCGCCGCGTCGTTGCCCGAAGCCATGATCAACGCCTGCATGAGCTGCCGGTTGGTGTAACGGCCGCCGGGGCCGATGCCGACCCGGGTGCCGTCGGCGTCGGCGTCGGCCTGCGTGCCGACGACCACCTTGTCGAGATTCAGCGTGCGCAGCGCCAGCGTGGCCAGCAGCACCTTGATCGTGCTCGCGGGCCGGTAGCGACCGTGCGGGTCCTTCGCGGCCAGAACCTCTCCGGTATCCAGATCCGCCACCAGCCAGGCCGTCGCCGAAATGTCCTGTGGAGCGGGCGGCGCGGCTTTGGGAAGTACGACTCCGCACTCGCCGAGGCGGGTTCCCCCGATCGGCGGGGAAGGGATCGACAAAGGCGTAGGAGTCGGCTGTCCGGGCGCGGGCACTTCGGAGGTGTCGATCGGTGCGGGCGGCGATGTCTTCTGCGGGCACCCGTCGGTGTTCGGGGTGGTGAACGGGGTGGTGGTGCTCGGTGCCGCAAGAGACGGCGCGGCCGTCGCTCCGATCGCGGCGACGGCGAGGACGGCGCCTGCGCAGAGCAAGGCACGGCGAGTGATCTTCATCGCCGATGAGCCTAGCGAGCGGTCCGGTGATCGGGCAGTCCATCCCCGCGCCGATATTGACAGTATCTACTAAGTGAGAGCTACTATCAAAAAGATGTAGCTACCATCTCTGGAGGCGTCATGAGGAACGACTCGTCCCGTCGCTGGTTCGCCCTCGGCGCGCTGGCCGTGGCGATGCTGACGATCGGGCTCGATGTCACCGTGCTGACCGTGGCGCTGCCCACGCTCGCCGTCGACCTGAATGCGAATACCGCCGCGCTGCAATGGTTCAGCAGCGCCTACACGCTGGCGCTGGCCGCCGTGATGCTGCCCGCGGGCGCGCTCGGCGATCGCTACGGCCGCAAGAAGTTCCTGCTCGCCGCGCTGGTGCTGTTCGGTGTGGCGTCCATCGCGTGCGCCGTGGCTACCTCGCCCGGCGAACTCGTCGCGGCGCGCGTCGTGCTCGGCATCGCGGCCGCGGCGATGATGCCGCTGTCGATGTCGGTGCTGCCCGCGATGTTCCCCGAACCGGCCGAGCTCCAGCGGGCGCTCACCATCTGGATCACCTCCACCGCGATCGGCCTACCGTTGGGCCCGATCGTGGGAGGTTGGTTGCTGCGGAACTTCTGGTGGGGTTCGGTGTTCCTGATCAACGTGCCGATGGTCGTGATCGGTGCGTGCGCCGTCGCCGCATTGGTGCCCGAATCGCGCAGCGCCCAGCGCTTCCGGATCGATCTGCCCGGCGTCGCGCTGTCCGCCGCGGGCATGCTCGGGCTCACCTACGGCTTCATCCGGATCGGCGAGAAAGGCTGGGGCGACGGCCCGGCCTGGGCGATCATCGCGGCCGGTGTGCTGCTGCTCGGCGCGTTCCTGCTCTGGCAGCGCAGGACCACGCATCCGTTGGTCGATCTCGGGCTCTTCGCCGCCGACGGGTTCCGTTGGGGGACGGCCTTCTCGATCGTGGTGAACTTCGCCATGTTCGGCATGTTCTTCACCGTTCCGCAGTACTTCCAAGCGGTGCTCGGCGTGGACGCGCTCGGCAGCGGCCTGCGATTGCTTCCGTTGATCGCCGGTTTGCTGGTCGGCAGCAGGCTGGTCGACAAAGTGCTGCCGAAACTGGGCGTGCGCGTGGTGGTGGCCGCCGGATTCGCGCTGCTGGCCGGCTCGCTGGCCCTGGGGGCGTTGACCACCGTGGACAGCGGTTACGGCTTCGCCGCACTGTGGTTGACGTTGCTCGGCGCCGGTATGGGGCTGGTGATGCCCGCGGCCATGGGCATGGCGATGGGTGATCTGGATGCCGAGCGCTCCGGGTCCGGCTCCGCGCTGTTGCAGGCGCTGCGCCAGGCGGGCGGCACCATCGGCGTCGCGATGCTCGGCACCGTGCTGTCCACCCGGTACCGGTCGGAGCTGGGCGAGCTGAACCGCGAACCGATCTCCGACGGCGTGAACGCGGGCGTCGCCACGGCGGGCAAGCTCGGCGATCCGTCGATGCTGCACCAGGTGCAGGTGGCCTTCCTCGGCGGCATGGGCGCGATGCTGTGGGCCTGCGCCGCGCTATGCGTGCTGGCGGCGGTACTCACGGCGACCTTGGTGCGCACGCGGCAACCCGCACGGGCGCCGGAGCCGGGTGCGGCAGAATCGATCCATGTCGGTTGAGCTACCCGCGGGCGGGACGGCGCAGGGTCTGCGCGAGCGGAAGAAGGAACGGACCCGCCGGACGATTCGCCTCGAGGCTTTCCGGCTGTTCCGCGAGCAGGGTTACAACGAGACGACGATCGAACAGATCGCCGCTGCCGCCGACGTCTCGCCCAGCACCTTCTTCCGCTACTTCCCGACCAAGGAACAGCTGGTGCTCGCCGACGACCTCGATCCGCCGATGATCGAGGCGTTGCGGCGTCAGCCGCGCGACATCGGGCCGATGGCGGCCTTCCGCGACGCGATGCTCGAGGTCTTCGGCAATCTGTCCGACGCCGAGCTGGCGTTCGAGCAGGAGCGGCAGGCGCTGCTCTATCACGTGCCGGAGCTGCGGTCGGCCATCGGCTTGGAGATCATCCGCAGCATCGATCTCATCGCGGGCCTGCTGGCCGATCATCTCGGCCGGGCCGCCGACGACTTCGAGGTGCGGGTGGCGGCGGGCGCGATGGCGGGCGCGGCTCTGGGCATGGCGACGATGACGCCGTTGAACGTGGAGAACCTCACCCGCACATTGGATTTTCTGGACGCGGGCATGCCGCTCGTGCCGAAGCGCGAGTGCTGAAGTACCGGCCGTACTGTTACGCGCTCGCGGGACTGGCCTGCCGCAAACGGTCGGGCGTGTCGTCGTCCATGGTCGCGAAGAAGCCGCCGATCACGTCCTCGATCTCGGCGATCGAGTCCGCGCAGTAGAGAGTCGGCTGATAGTGGGTGATGTCGTAGGTCGCGGTACCCATCCGGGCGATGTCGAGCGGGCGTAGTTCGGCGTGCCGGTACTCCTCGATCTCGCCGTAGGACGACAGCAGGCCCGCGCCGTAGCACCGAACCTCGCCGCGCTCCCGGACGACGCCGAATTCCATCGAGAACCAGAAGACGTCGGCAAGGAATTTCAACGCGCGATCGGTGCTCAGGCGCGCCACCGCCGCGCCGACGGTCGCGTAGATCGCCGCGAAGCGCGGGCTGGCGATCTGGGTGGCATGCCCGATGATCTCGTGGATGGCATCCGGCTCCGGGGTGTACAACGGTGCGGAATGATGCCGGATGTACTGCGTGGAGTGGAAGATCCGATCGGCGAAGGAGCCGAAGAACTGTCGCAGCGGCACCAGTCCGGCGGCCGGTGCGTACCGGAATCCGGTCAGCGGGGCGAGCGCCGCGGACACCTCGTCCAATTGCGGGATGTGATCGGTGGGCAACGACAGCGCTTCGGCGGCCGTCAGCACCTCCGCGCTGGCATAGGTGCGATGTTTGCGCGCGAGTTCGGCCGACACGATCCGCCACACCTGCTGCTCCTCGTCGGTGTAGGCGATATGGGGTAGCGGCTTTCCCGGTGCGTGGTCCAGTGCCAGCGCGGCGATGGCATTGCGCCGGGCCCGATATTCCGGATCGTGCACACCGGGGTGCTCATCGCTCAGGTGCACGGTCACGTCGCCGTCGCCGGTGCGGGTCACCGGCGAGTACAACTGCGCCTCGCTGAACATGACTCGATGCAAGCACCGCAGGCACCCGCCGACAACAAAAGCCCGTTCAGCTGAGCAATCTGCCTAGCTGAACGGGCTTTCCCCGGGCCGTCCTGACAACCGAAGGCGGGGATCGGACGGCGTGCTGATCAGTGCGCGCCGTGCAACGAATGCACCACCGCGTGGCCTTTACCGCGTCCGATCATCCACTTGTTGACCGGCGTGGTCAGCACGAAGGCCACCGCCAAGGCGAAGGCGAGGGTGATCCAGAACAACACCGTGTCCAGGTGGGCGTCCATCGCGCCGGGGACGGCGAGGATCACGGCGTTGTCCACGATTTCCATCACCGTGATGGACACCGTGTCGGCGGCAAGCGCGGTGCCGACGGCAGCCGCCAACGGCAGGCCCGCGCGCAGCACGCCGCGCATGGTCAACGCATAGCCGAACACGAACGCCAGCACGATGGCCAGCACCATCGTCGAGGTGTTGTTCCAGCCCAGCGCGGTGCCGACCACCATGCCGAGGATTTCGCCGATGGCGCAGCCGGTGAGGCAGTGCAGGGTCGCCATCGCCGCCATCCGCCAGGTAGCGGGGCCGTGGTGCGCGCTGCGCTGTCCGGCGTGTGCGGCGTGGGAGACGTGTTCGCCCGACGGGTGGTGCCTGTGTTCCATGACTGGAACTATACCCCCGTAGGGTATATGCGCAAGTTCGAGTTCGCGATTTGCCGGACATGAGCGGGCGTTATGCCGCAAGATGGCGAAAGTATGAAGGAGGGCGCATGAAATCCGTGCGGATCGATCTCGACCAGGACCTGCTCGCCGCGGCCGCCGCCATCATGGGCACGTCGACCAGTGACGCCACCGTCAACGAGGCCTTGCGCCGGATCGTCGTGCACGAGCGCCAGCTGCACAATCTGCAGCGGCTCGCCGCGAAGATGTTCGTCGGGCTACCGGACGTCGCGGTGGTGGACCGCTAGGCCTTCTCGAACCGGTTTATCTGGGAGAAGTGGGCCGCCGCTCCTCGAGAGCGCGCTGCCAGACCTCGTCGAACTCCTCGGCGTCGATTCGAAGCGCGGTGAACTCGGTGTGCGCACTCAGTTCGTCCGGCGTCGGAACCGGGATCTGCCCGAGTTCGGTCGTGCCGGTGCCACGGCCCGAATCGGCCCAGTCGCGGTGCCCGTCGCGGAACACCTCGACCTTGCGCACCTCGAAACCATCGTCGCCGATCTCGCTGAGCAACTCGACCGGCTCGTCCTCGAAATCGTGGTGCCATTGCGCCTTCAGGTACCACATCGCCATCAGCTCCCCAGCTTGCGACCGACTCGGCTACCGAACCGCACACCAGCCAGCATATGGGCTGGAACTCGGCAGGCGGTGCCGCGTCGGGACATCTCGGCTGGACGTCCGCCTCCACGGCGCGTTCTTCGGGGACGGACTACTCCGACTCGGCGGGTGCGGCGAAGAAGCGGATCAGCATGTGGCGCGCGCCTTCGGTCGCATCGGTTCGCTGGGTCGAGTAGCGCGCTACCAGCGCGCCGTACTCGGCGATGAACTCCATCCACTGCTCATGGGTCAGGTATGTATTGCTGCGGTGCACCTGGGCCCACCCGGCCGGGCCGGTCCACTCCTTGGTGGCGCGCAGGTATAGGTCGATATCGCGACCGGACTTGAGCGCGGCGAGGTGGGCTACCGCGGCGCGCTCGGCCGGTTCCATGGTGGCCGGGTCCGGTGTCGTGTGGCTGAACGGCACTGTACGCCACCATCGTTCGCGGCCGGTGGAGCGCTCCGCGATCTCCTCGATCAACCCGATTTCGGCGAGTTTGCGCAGGTGATAGCTGGTGGTGCCGGTGCTCTCACGCAGCGCCTCGGCCAGGGCGGCCGAATTCGCCTCGCCGTGCCCGCCCAGGTAGTCGAGGATCTGGCTGCGCAGCGGATGGGCCAGGGTGCGATACAGCGCGGTGCGTTCGGCGCTGGTCATCTCGTCGGCGCTGTGCGTCTCCCTAGGAGTCTGATCGGCCATGTCACCCACCCTAACAAAGGATTCTTTGCAAAAATTTGTTTGCAGAGATTCATTTGCGATCCTACTGTGGAGTGCATGATCACGACCGCACCGCACCCGCGACGCGCCGGGGAACCGACCGACCGACATGCCCGCGACAGTTACCGAAGGGCTCGCGGCATGCTCGCGGCCTCGGGGTTCGCGCTGCTCCCCTGGGCCGGGATACTCGCTGCCACTCTCCCGGCCACCGCGCAGGTACGGAACTGGTCGACCGCATGGGTGGGCCTTGACCTGCTGCTCGCGGCGGGCTGTGGCGCGACCTGTCTCCTGCTGCGCCGCAACGATTCGCGAGCCAGGCTCAGTGCCGCCGCCGTGGCCGGGATCGCCGTGGTGGACATGTGGTTCGACCTGGTCACCGCCGAACCCGGCGGGCAATTCGCCGTGGCGGTACTGTGCGCCGTCGCCGAGACCGCCCTGATAGCAGCCTGTTCGCGAATCGCTCTCGGTGGCAATGGGCCGGCGTTCGACGAAGCGCCGGTCCGAAGCAGCGGTCAACGCCGCCGCCGATAACGATGCATCCGAGCCGTGGTGTTGTGGACCTGCGCGACTGTCGGTACCCCCTGGCAGAATGCCGGGCATAGTTGGCGTGACCGAGGGGTGGGGGAGTCATGGCGGTCTCTCTGATCGATGTGCCGGTAACGCAGCGGCCGCGCGAGCGGTTGCTGGCGCTCGGGCCGCACGCGCTGAGCGATGCGGAGTTGCTGGCTCTGCTGCTACGCCAGGGCAGGCGCGGTGCGAGCGCGCTGGACCTGGCCGTGGAGTTGCTGGTCGAGCACGGCGGGCTCGCCGGGCTGGCCTCCGCGCGTCCGGAGGAGTTGTCGCGCCGGGCGGGCATCGGCGTGGCGAAGGCCGCCGCGATCATCGCCGCCTTCCACCTCGGCGCACGAGCACGTGGCAGGCCGGACACGTCGATCCGGTTCACCAGCCCCGCCGACGTGGCCGCCGCCGCCCTCCCGCTGTTCGCGGGCGCCCGGGTGGAGCGTCTTCTCGTCCTGATCTGCGACGCCCAGAATCGCCTCCGCCAGAAGGTCTTCGTCGCCGAAGGCGCTGTCGACCAGGTCGCTGTCCCCGTCCGGGAAATCCTGAACACCGTCCTGCGCCACGACGGCCGCGCCTTCGCCATCGTGCACAACCACCCTTCCGGCGACCCCACCCCCAGCCGCGACGACCGCCACACCACCACCCTCCTCACCGAAGCCGCCCACACCGTAGGCCTGCGTTTCCTCGACCACGTGGTCATCGCGGGGGAGAGGTGGACGAGCGCACCGAGACTGGCTTGACCTTCTCACTGTGTGAAGGCCTTCACTGGCTGTCGGAGGTGGTCCCCATCAATTCGACACACAGCAATACACAGCACACCCGGCTGCTCGACGCATTGGCGGCCGCGAATTCGTCGACGCGACTGCAGGCGGCGCTGGCGGTAGGCACGCATCCCGAACCCGGTTTCATCGAGGCCCTGGTAGAGCGGTCCGCGATCGAGCCGGACTTCTTCGTGCGGGACATGCTGACGTGGGCGCTGACTCGGCTCCCGGCGGAGCTCACGGTGCCGAGACTGCTCACGGAGGTGCGTTCCGAGCGTGCGCAGGCCAGGAGTCAGGCGTTGCACACGCTGTCCAAGATCGGGGATCCGAGCGCGTGGCCGGCGATCACGCGCTCGTTGCTCCACGATGCCGACGATGAAGTCGCGCGAAGTGCCTGGCGTGCTGCCGTCGTTCTCGTGCCCCACGAAGCGACTGAATGGCTGGGCGCGGAGCTGGCCAGGCAATTCGGCCGGGGAGACCGGGAGGTACGGTTGAGCTTGAGCCGCGCTCTGGTCGCGCTCGGGGAGGTGGTCGAGCCGGTCCTCCGGACAGCGATGGCTGATCCCGATCCAACGGTGCGGGCGCATGCGCGCGCCACGGAACGGCTCCTGCGCGACCCGGACGCCGGATTCGACCTCGCCGTCGACGAGGCACGGCGGGTCGTCGCACTCGGCCCGGATCGGGAGGAGACGACTGCGTGCTGATCGGTGAGGTGGCGCGCCGCTCGGGAGTGAGCGCCCGCATGCTCAGGCACTACGACTCACTCGGGCTGGTCCGACCGACCGGCCGTACCGTGGGCGGTTACCGGGAATACTCGCCGGAGGACATTCGGCGGATCTTCCACGTCGAGGGCCTGCGCTCCCTTGGGCTGTCACTGAGCCAGATCGGACGCGCTCTCGACGATGCCGCATTCACCCCGTCCGTGCTGGTCGGAGACCTCATTCGGAAGACCGGAGAACGACTGGACCGGGAGCGAGAACTCCTGGAGCGGCTTCGTACGGTCGATTCTGCCGAGCCCTCCGGCTGGCAAGACGTCCTGCGCATCATCGAACTGCTGCACGGACTCGGTTCGCAGAGCCCCGCCCGGCGGCAGCAGGCCGTCCTGGCGCCGGCCGAGGACGTAGCGGTGCCGGCCGAACTGCTGGCCGAGGCGGTGCTCACCGAATCCGATCCGTATGTGGCCGGGGCTTTGCGGTGGGCGCTGGCACGGGCCGGCGGTGACGGGGTGGCGAGCGTGGCATCCGGCCTGGGCTCCGAGGACGTCGACGTCCGGCGGCGCGCGGTCCTCGCGCTCGCCGAGCTGCCGGGCGACGAGGCGACCGCGGTGCTCACGGACGCGCTCGAGGACCCGGACACGACGGTCCGCAGACACGCTGCTCTCGCCGTGGGTGAGCGCGGCGTGACCCGGGCCGTGCCCGCGCTTGTCGGCACGGTGGTCGAAGGCCCGAACGACGTCGAGGCGGCCGAACTCTTGGGAACGCTGGCGCAGGACGCGGAGTGGGCGGATCGGATCATAGGTGCGCTGGTCGAACAGCTCACCGCATATGCGACGGACTCGGCGGTGCGAATCCGGCTGACCCAGGCGCTCGCTGAAATGCCGGGGACCATCGCGCTGGATACCCTGCGGCAACTGTCCTGCGATGAGGATCGCGCCGTGGCGGCGATAGCCTCGGCCCTCGTGGAAACGCTCGTAGAACGACCGGGCGAGGAGCCGGGGCAACCCTGACCGATCTCACGGCGTGGTGCGGCCGATCCAGTGGAATCCCTTCAAGAAGTCGGCCGCGTTCATTCCCCTCGGCAGGTGGCGGTCGATTTCGGCGAGGGTGGGGTAGCGGTCGTTCGGTGGGTGATCCAGTTCATCGAGGAGTTGTCGCAACTCCCGGGTGACCACAGCGTCCGGTTGCAGGGCGAGATCCGCACGGATGCGGCTGCTCAGCGCCCGCATGCCCGCGGCGAGATGGTCGGGATCGGTGACGCCGTTCCAGTCGAGGTCGTGCCTGATCGCGGCGCGAGCCCCGCGGCGACCGTGCACCATGAAGGTCACATCTTCCACCTCGGACCGACGGAGGTAAGCGCGGAGTGGGGTGACGATCTGGTCACCGGCTCTGGGGTGGGCTTGCCATGGTTCTATCCACAGCTTGTCGAATCGTGCGGTGAGCCAGCCGTTTTCATCGAACTCGATGGAGAGATCCAGATCGCCCGCCTCGGCCGGATTCTCGCCGCGGCTGACGAACACGCCGCGGATCCGTATTCCGCAGATGGACTCGTCGTCGGTGCGCAGATAGTTGACGCGGGTCAGCCGCAGCTCGAGCTCGAGGCCGTACTCCCGTTGCAGGCCGGACAATCTCGGTAGCAACTCGCTTTCGGCAGGGGGTTCGGCGAGCAGATCCGGTATGGCCGGCACCTCCGATAGATTCGGGTCCGGTGCGACGGTAGTCCGCCGAGTCGAGTGCGTCGTGGTGTCGAGGCCGGTGCCGGGCAGGTCGGGGCGTGGTCGGCTCGGGTCGGCGGCATGCAGCATGAGGTCGCGGACCTGCTGATAGGTCAGTCGCGTCCCCCGTGACGGCCACTGCCCGGTCGTCTCGGCGTAGCTCCACAGGGCGAGGTAGTCGGAGTAGAAGCGACGTGTCAGGGGGCCGGCTGTGGCGGGGTCGACGCTGATCTTGTGCACGAAGTAGCGGGAGTCGGTGTACAGCGAGTCGAGGGCGGCCATGGCGCGCAGCCGCCGGAACTCGAGAACACCGGATTCACCGTGCTGGTCGCGAATTTCGTCCTCCACCATGATCGTCACCCGGCCCAGGGCCTCCGGCGGCCATGAGTTCCAGAAGACGGTGACGTAGTCCCACAACCGGTGCCGGACGCCGGTGAGATTCCAGTTGTCGAGGCGTACTTCGCCGTCGGGCCGGACCCACAGGTTGCGGAAGGTGGCGTTGCCGTGGCTCAGCCCGGCCGTCCAGGTGGTGTCGCCCGGCACCCAGATCTCGTGCGACAGCGGTACTCCCATGCTGCGCAGGAACGGATGAGATTGTTCCTGCTTGATCCGCTGCATGCTCAGGTACAGCTGCTCCTGGTCGGCTACGGTGCGGACCGACAGATCGTCGGGCAGCTCGACCGCCTGCAACCGCCGCAACTGTCGGAGCAGGGCGCGCAAAGTCCGTGGCCAGTCCGGGTCACCGGTCGCGGGGACGCGGCCGGGGCCCATTTCGCGGAACGAGTAGTCGTCGGAGTGGGCCATCGTCGTCGGCACGTCGACACCTGCCTGCCGGGCCAGACCTTCCGCGCGTTCGTCGTCCAGGGCGACCTGGTCGACGAGCCGGTCTCCGGCGAGCAGTTTCGGATGCGTGGGATTGGCGGCCAGATCCTTGTCTCCAGGCGTGGCGACGATGCGCCGCACCTTCACCGGCTTTCCGCCGCCGTCGGTGACGCACCAGACCTCCGTGTAATGGCCGGCGACATCGGGGGAATTCGTCACGACGGTGATCAGCATGCGGGCCGCATCGTCGAGCTCCAAGCCGCCGTCGTGGACCGGTTCGGCGATGTCGAGCAGGTAATCGGTGCCCTGCGGGCGGCGCAGGGCAGGGCGGAATGTGATCGGGGTGGTCGGCAGCGCCGGATCGGTGAGGTCCTTGTACGCCCATCGTCGGGCGAACCACGCACTCGGCCCGGCCTGCCCGCCGGGCTCGGAGACCCAGCTGTAACCGCACCGCGCCGCTCGGACGCCGTCTTTGCGCGAAACCTCGACCTCGATCGCGTCGGCGCCCATCCGCCGGGCCAGGTCTTCGGCCGGTCCGAGGAGGTACGGGCCGCCGTAGTCGGCGGCGAGGCGATCGAGGTCGGCTCCGATCGGTTCCGGACGTGCGGTGACTCGTTGGTACTCGTCGAGGTCGAAACGCACGGTGATTTCGCCGTATTCGCGGGTGCCGTCCATCAGCACGGTGCGCAGCCGAATGCGGCTCACCACGCCCGGGTCAGCGTCATCGAGCGGCTCGTATTCCGCCGCGAGAGCTTCCAGCCTGGCAGGTCCGTCGGTACACCGCAGGGTGGCGATGGCCTCGGACAGGCCGGCCTCCGCTGCGGCGCTGTCGTGCCCGCTCGCGGCCCGCAGCAGCAACTCGCGCACCGACAGCCGCGGCAGCCAGGACGTGTCCGGATCCGTCGCATGGGTAGCCGGTTCGACGGCTGCCGATCGGTCGGCAGCCGAATCCGTCGCCATCATGTGGTTTTCGCGTTGCCGTACGAATTGGCGAGACCATCGCTGCAATAGGCTACGTACCTGGGTCTCATCCGGTGCCCGTCGACCCGCGGCCGCGAACACGACCTTCAGGTTGCGGTGCAGCGCATCGGTCGCGTCGGCGAGGAAACTCGGGTCGCGGGCGATCAGCAGCGGCAACCGGAAGCTATCTCCGGCAACGGATTTCCATGCCTCCAGCACCAGATATCGGTCGAAGTCCGCAGCAGCGTCCGCGCCGTGGTCGCGCCGCAGCCGCGCCCGGCACCAGTTCATGACCTCGTTCCGGACGGTGGGGGTAGGCCACGGGTTCCTTGTCGCGAACGCCACGTAATCCCACACCGGCGATCCCGGCTGGGTCAGTTCCAGGTCGAGCAGCCCGACCCCATCGGGGCCCAGCTTCATATTGAGGAAGGTCGGATCGCCGTGCAGCACACCGAGCTGGATATCGTCGTCCGTTGCGGGCCGCACGTCGAAGATCTCGTACAGGCCGGGCAGACCCAGTTCGCCGTGCAGCCGATCATCGGTGTCGAACTCCAGGGGGATCCGTGCCACCTCGCGAACCAGTCGCTGCTCCCATTCGACGCGGGTGGTGGGTACTTGTTGCTCGGGTTCGGCCTCGGCCCAGTGCTCGGCGTGCAGGGCGTGCAGGCGATCGAGCGCCGGGAACAGGGCCTCCGCGACGTCTTGCCACCAATCATCCGGTGTGGGGTGTTCCCCGTCGAGGTACTCGTGGAACAGATAATGCTCCGGATAGGACTCCTGGGCACCGACGTGATACAGCGCCGGTACCCGGACGCCCGCCTTCCGGCACAGCTTGACCGCGGCGGATTCCCCGAAGGTGAGGCCGATCCGGGGATCGAAATTGGGATTCGGCGTATTGATCGACGCCCGGATGACTACCTTGCGGCCGTTCAGCTCGAAGATCCAGACCCCGTGATGATTCCCGGCGAAGTGGGCTCGATTGCGGAACAGCGTGGTGAGAAGTGCGATGTCGGTTCCGGTCAATGTGGGATCCTCGGTCTCGGCACCGAGGGACGCCATCCGGGCTGTCGGTCGCGGAGCCGCACCGGGGAGTGGCTCGGAAACGTCCGTGGACACACCGTCCAGCACGCCCCACCACCGGAGGTCTTGCGACCACCGCTGTGATGACGGCTCGAGATACGCGGCCAGCTCCGTGAAGGTCGGTCGTGCCTCGGCGGGCCGGTCGAACCGGTCGAGCATCGGGTCGGCGATGAGGTCCCGCGGGTCGGTGCTCAGCAGGTGCGCCGTGCTCTCCCGGGATTCGGCCAGATGGTCCGGATCGGAATCCAGCCGAAGACCGTGCTGCGCCGCGATTGTGAAGCCGGTCGGACCGTTGACGGGCACGATGATCCGGCCATCCGTGCCGACACACTGGCGCAGTTGCGGAACGAAGTGCTGCGCGAAGTGCCCGCCCGCGAAGGCCGGGTCGACCACCAGGTGGTCGAAAGTCACCGTGACTCGGCCATTTTCGTCTTGGCGAACATGGAAACGCATATCGCCCGCTTCATCGACGCCCGGTAGGCCCTCGGCGACTCCGCCCTGGCTGACATGGAAACGCATGTCGCCCGATTCGCCGACGCGCCACGTGCCCCCGGCGACAATGGTGGCTGATACGGTCAAGCACCGATTCCCGGCGTTGTCGGTGTACCGTGCGGCGGTCGGTATCACGGCGTAGTCGCGAGGACCGTACCGTCGACCCAGCAGACCGTTCACGACAGCCCGCAGTTCGGTGTCGCCTGCGACCTCGGCGGCCGGCAGAACCGGATGCGGACGTGCTATGGGCGCGACAGCCTCCGGACGTTCCGCGGATGATGGTGCCTGCCGACTCGGCTGTGCCGCAGGCTGATTCGGCAGCGGCGGCAGCCCCTGCCTCGTGCACACCTCGTTCACCGCTTCCAGCATCAGCGTGCGAACGACATCCGGCGACTCCGGCTCCCATCCGCGCAGGCGGCACAGCCGTCGATAGTCGGAGTAGAACCGTCCGGTGAGCCGGTCGGCCTTGCCGGCGTCCTCCGCGATCTGCTGGACGAAATTGCGCGAATCGGCGTAGAGCGAGTCGAGGCAACCCATTGTCAGCAGCCGATCCAGTTCCGCTTCGGCGCCCGGTCCGACCAGCCCGTCGGCCTCGACGTCGCGGACCTCGGTTCTGATCTTGTTCTCGACCTGCTCGGCGATCTCCGGCGGCCAGTTCGACCACAGCATCGTCACGTAATCCCACAGCGGGTGGGTGACGGCGGCGTTATCCCAATCGATCAGCGTCGCGGTGTCGTTCTCGTCGTCGATTCGCAGGTTACTGAGCGTCATGTCGTTGTGATTCAGGCTCGGCCGCCAAATCGCGTCGTCGGTCTCCGGCGACCAGGCCTGATGCGGGGCGAGGCGGAACAGCCGATCCAGCCAGGGCGCGCGGCGACGGTAGTTGCGGCGCTGCTGATCCAGATAGAGGTGGAGGTGTTCGGTCACAGGCCGCACCTGCAGATGCGGGGGTAGCTGCACATTCAGCAGACGTCGCTTCGCCTCGAACATCTTCTTCAAGATCAGATCCCAGTTCGGATCATCCGGCTCCGGGGTGCGTCCGTCGGCATACTCCTCCACGTAGTAATCGCGCCACCGGTATACCCGTGCGGGAACATCGGTCACAGTTCCGGCAAGCTGCACGGCATCGGGTGCATCGAACGGAAGCCAATGGAACCAGCGGACATTCCGATGCGACGGATCGGGGTTGCGGGTCAGGTCTTTTTCACCTGTGGTCGTAGGCAGTATCTGGTGCACGACTATCCGGTTGCCGTTGTCGTCTCGATAGCGCCACGCCCGCTTGTTATTGCCCTCGTAGTCGGGTGCTCGGAGTCGGGCCCGCAGGATCTGCCTGGCGGCAACCTTCGAGTCCAGTGCGCCGCGGCCTTCGCGTTTGATGTTGTCCAGCAACGTTTCCTGTGCGGGCGGGTCCGTGGGGATGGCTACGACCGGCCGCGCTTCGGGTTGGCTCCATTCGAGGTCCGTGGCAGCGGGTGCGTCGGCCATGTCGATGCACGCGGCCCACGGTGCGAGGATCTCCTCGAGCGGAACACCGGCGTCGACCAGCCCGGCATCCCACAGTTCCCTCAGCGTAGGGAGGTCACCTGCTCGCAACCTTCGGCCTATTTCTGCGACGCCGGGCGGGACGGTCGGCACGCGCTGTTCGAGGTCGTCTATGGCGTCGCACAAGGCCTCGCGGATTGCTTCTCTCTCACCGGGATGCTCCCTGTTCAAGTCGAATCCGGCCCGAGCCGCCGCCGCCCAGTCACTGATCAACGTCGCCCGGAGCCGGTCCGCGCCCGCGTCACGAACGAAGTCGAGCACGAGAGGTTCGACCTTCTGGGCTTCCAGGTCGCCGACGCAATCTGCGACCATCCGGCCGGAGGCATCCGTGGAAAAGCTGAAATAGACCTCGCCGCTGATGCGTGTGCCTTCCACGACCACAGCCGTGACGATGGCGGTGAGGAAGCCGTCCGAGGAGCCCAGCCACCGCAGCCTGATCGGCTCCAGCCGTCGCGGTCCGTCCCAGCGTTGGATGGCGGCCAGTGCCGTCGACTTGTCCACATCGTGGTGACCGGCACCGAGCTCCCTGTCGGCCGCATGCAGCATCCGCCGCATCCACCGGCGTGGTTCCGTCGCGGGAGCCGGCGGAATCTCCCAGGCAGTCGCCGCGGCGGCGGACGTGTCCAGCAGTTCCAGCTCACGTAGCGCCCATTCCGCCAGCAGATCGTGCACCGCCTCCTCGGAGATGGGGTCCTGCCCGGCGGCGCGGCGGACGAGGGCGACGTTCCGGTAGAAGTCCGGAAGCACCTCCTCGATGGTCGCGAACCCTGTGGCGATCTTCTTGGGTAGCCGGTAGGCGTCGCCGATGATCGACTTGCGTGCCTCCAGCAGCACGTAGCGCTCGAAGTCCGCTACCAGTTCGTCACCGTCACCGTCTCCGTATCGGTATTGCAGAATCGTGCGGATTTCGGAGTGCACAGCACGTCGTTCGGCGTCGTCGGCCCAGTCGTTCACGAGGTAATACCGGGCCCAATCCCATGCGATGGGCGCGTATTGCGCGAGTTTCGAATCGGTGAACCCGATGCGGCCGTCGGCGCCGCGCCGCATCTTGCGGCGGATCGGGTTGCCGTGCGTGAAGCCCATCAGCTCGCTGCCCTCGTTGATGAGCGTCGGCTGCCACAAGACGAAGAGCGGGACGCCGCCGATCAGCGTGTCCAGCCTGTGGTCGAAGTCGCCGTGCTCCAGTTCCAGCACCCGGTGTCCTTGCTTCCGGTCCCATAGATGCTTCGTGTGGGGAGTGGAGGACAGGCCGTGTAGTCGAGACAACTCGAGGAAGACGTCCTCGGTTGTGCGGTCCCAACCCTCGTCCGGCAGGACTTCATCGCCCGCGATGTGCTCGTGAATTGTCACGCGGGTCTTGAAATCCAGTGCCATCGGCGACGATTCGGAGTCATAGAGCAGCCGCGGGCCCCGCACCCCGGCCTGGTGGAACAGGTCCGACGCTTCCGCCGCCGACACGGCCAGCGAGTCCAGATCGAAGCCCAAACGCTCCGCCTCGTCCAGGTACACCCGGACCGTCACCATCGGTACCGAGGTCGCGCCCGGTCCGGCGGGGAGCGGCAGATGCCAGACACCGCATTGGTTTTCGGATTCGTGCGGCGAGGTCACGCGGACCTGTTCCATCAACCCGAGCACCTGCTCGCGAGTGAGTCGTCGATCCAGGCCCGACGGGACGGGATCGGCCGCGACCGCCGGTGGTGCACAGCGTTCGCTCAGCCACTGCGGCGCGTTCTCGACCGGTGCGAGGCCCGCGCGCGACAGCAGGTCGCGACCGGACAGTTCCGCAGCGCCCGCGTCGTCGGCCACCTTTATCTGCAGCACATCGGCGCCGATGCCGCGCACGAAGTGCCGAACCAAGTCGAGGAACGACCCTCGTCCTGTGCCGCCCCGAGCGGACCGATACTCCGGTAGGAAGTCGCCGGCCGGGCCGGGCTCGACGTAAGCCGTGACGATTTCGGAGGTATCGAGCTCGAAAATTAGTTGGACATTGCCGAATTCAGCTTGATCGATCATCACCGCGGCGTGCATGCGGAGGCGTACCTTCCTCTCGCGGGCGGGGTCCGGCTCGTAGGCGGCGCCAGTCACGTTCAGTCTGTGTGTTCTGCGCTGTGTCTGTGTCGCCGGAGGACGGATGGCGATGCTCAACTCGGTCTGCCGTCCGTTTTCCAGCAATCTTCGAATCGAAGACCCGAGCCGCGGTGGGAGCGGCTCATCCAGTGCCGGTGTCATATAGGCGTCGAGGTTCGACGGCCGTCCCTGGGACAGGTGGCTCGCGAAGGCTTCGAGCACACGCTGACCTTCGTCCTCGGGTACCGGTGGATGTTCCGTTGTCCGACGCAGGCCGGCCACGTACGCGGACTCGGCGCTGAGTTTCCCACAATTCAGGAGGGCCCGGCCGATGCCCGCTTCGCGGCGCACGAAGGTGAGGTTCGTGGAAAACGCCGACACCAGATCGGTGTACCGACCCGGGTCGGTAGCGATGTCCGTGGGCGCGTGGAGTGCCTGGCGGATGGCCGCGATTCGTGCTTCGACCCCAAGGTAGCGGTGGAAGTCGGCTTCCGCGGCGCCGTGGTGCCGTTGCCGAATCTGCTGCATGCACCAGTTGAGCACCTGCGGCCGTACCTCGGGCGGCCAGGGATTGCGGACGGCGAATGCCGCGTACACCCAGGCGGGTGGGCCGTGATTCTCATGCGATCCCGCCTGTGCGCTGTCCGGGACGAGGCCGTCGAGTATCGGCGGGCTGTGCAGGCCGACAGGCTGCGCGCCGTCATCCCCCGGATCTTCTCGTGACCAGAACATCTCGGACAACGGCGGCAGGCCGAGCAAGCCCAATCCCGATTCGGTTCCCGGGCCGGGGCGTAGGCCCGCGAGCCTCGCCTCGGCACCGCGCACCGCACGGCGGACATCCCGCTCCCAGGCGGCGCGAGTCGTCGTCACCGGCGGCTCACCCTCCGGGATGTGCTGCGCGAAAAGCTGTTCGGCGACGTCGCCGCGAAACGACAGATCCTCGCCCACCAGTTCGGCAACCCCCGCCGGGGTACCGGTGGCGTGCCTGGGAACGACGACATCGCGGCCCGCGGAGTCGTCGTCGTAGGAGCCGAGGTCGATCGCGACGGGGTCGACGCTGTTGCCGGGGGTCTTTGTGTCAGCGCGGGTGCTCGATGTGCTCGAGGAAATTCCGGGTTCCAGCGAACTTTGCGGGTCCCGGTCGGAGTCCACGGGCCCGCGGGCGGGTTCATCGACCGTGGGCGGGCCAGGGACGGGCGTCGCTACACCCGGTGCGCCGGGGCGGGATCCGGTGTAGTGGCCGTCGGTGCGGAGGAAGTGGGCGTCGATATCCGGAGGTCGGTCGCGATGGCTCGCGGGTACCGAGAGTCGGTTGGTCAGTGCGTGGATGCTCTTGGTGACGTCTCGGCCGGATTGTCCGTCGACGTAGCGGATGCTGCCGTGGTAGTTGACGACGTTGACGGTGTGGCCTTGCGGACCTCCTAAGGGTTGGTGGCGGTAGGCGATGATGCCGCGTGCCAGGTGGCCGGCGTCGAGGAGTTGCTGTTCGAGCTCGGTCCAGCTCTCGACGTGCTGGAACGTCGTGTCGTAGTGGGCCTGGATGAACCGGATGTGGGATCGGCTGTCGTAGCCGGGCACTCGTCCTGTTTCCGACGGTTCGGCGACGATGCCGGGTCGGCCGCTGAGCCGGAGGTCGGCGGCGATGGTGCACTCGGCGCTGATGTCCGAGTTGCGCAGTGGGTTGATGCCGCGGATCCGCTCGAGCAGGTCGTCGGGCGCGGGCTCCACCGGGGTGGGTGACGGTTGTGCCGCGCCGCTGTCCACGGCCGGTCGATCGGTGTCACCATCGGGGGATTGCGCGGGTTCGGCGTCGGTCGACGGTTGCGCTGAGACATCGGTCGTCTCCGTACTCGCACCGGGGCTGGAGAGGAAACGGCCATGCAGGTGGGCGGCGAGCTTCTGTATCAGTGCTCGGCCCTCGCTGCCAACTATGCCGAGCAGGTACTGGTCGATCACCTCGAGCATGTACTCGTCGACCGACCGGCTTCCAATCATCGAATAGAGTCGGGCCGCGAGATATCTGGTGCGCAGATACTCCGGCGACTCGCGGTCGAAACCGCGGCAGCCGGGGAAGTGCAGCGCCGACCACAGGTCGTTCTTGCGGTGCTGCTCCCAGAATTCGTATTCCTCGGGTGTGAGTACTTTCCGCATCTGGACACGGTCGCCGTCGAGCATCGGTCTGCCCGCCAGGTAGGACATGGTTCCCCTCGCGATCGACAGCAGCTGCGGCAGCTCATCGAGCGATGTGTCCCGCAGATACCGCTGGAACGGCGTGGCCCGAGCGACGGCGGCGCTGCTGGTGGGTCCTTCCGGCTCGTCCTCCGGCATGGTCCGGAACTTCCAGACGGTGATTGTCTCGTTGCCCTGTATTCGCTTCTCCTGTTTGAACAACAGCGTGCCTTGGTCGGAAATACCCAGTATTTGTTCGGCTTTCAAACCGGTTGCGACGACCAGCGCGAGTGTCAGGTAGATGGGGGAGCGTCGCAGCAAGCGCTTCAGTTCGAAGGCATCCTTGGCGGTGAGTTCTACGTTTCGCAGCGTGACGCGGTCGCCCTTGCGCAGCGCCCGGAACCACCTGCTGCGGTTGGCGACCCAATCCGGCCCGGATGGTTCGGTGGCGCTGGGAATCGGCATATTCTCGAGGTAGGCGAACGGACGATTGCCGTCCTTGTCGCGGAAGGTCAGCAGTTCAGCGATGAGCTGCTCGATTTCGGCGGCCTCCGCCGGAGCGAAGCCATCGTTCAGTGCGCGGGTGCGGGCGGCCCGCTTGCGTTCCGGATCGGTGACATGGAGCGCCGGACCGCGGCCCCCATCGGCCGGTCGATGTTCGGCGCGGGTGGCCTCGGCGCCACGACCCGCGGTGACCAGGCCGATATTGTCGAGCGACTCGGTCGGCACCCGGGCCTCGATATCGGCATACGAGTTGTAACCCTGATGGACCTGCATGCGCTTGCGGAAATCTGGTGTCTTCGGTGGCTCCGCGGTGACCCGCACCGCTCCCCAGGACGCGCCGGCCGGATCCGGTCCCAGACCGCGGTTGAGGAATCGGCCGCGCCGGTCGGGAGTAGTGGCGCCGAGCCAAGCGATGGGATCACGGGTCGCCGTCAGCGCGTAGACGTTCTCGGCCCCGATACCGAAGTCGGTAGCCCGAGCCATCGGGCCCGCGCCCGGGGAGGCCGTCAGAACCACCTGGTCGATCTCGCCGGCCAGCCGAGCGTCCCGGCCCGCGTAGCACACGGTCGTGGAGCCGTAGCTGTGTCCGAGGAGAGTGTGCAGCCGCGGCAGCGCGGTGCCCCGGTGCTCCGCCAATGCCTCGCGAGTGCTGTTGTAGGACACGGTATCTCGCGCTACGACATAGCCGCCGACTTCGGCGAACCGGTGATAGAGGGTATCGAACGGGAGAACCGGCACCGTTCCCTTCAGCAGTTTGGCCGGGTGTTCGTAGCCGATATCGATGATGGCCGCCACGGTCTCTTCGGGTGCGTACCGTGAGGTCATCTCGTATTGCGCACCCGCAAACCCGTATCGGTACAGCAGTGACCGCAGCGTGGTCCCGAAGCCGCCGACATGGCGGGTGACGTTCGTCGCTTCGTCGGCGTCTCCGATGGAGACGGAGATCCGGCCGTTGCCGTCGTACTTCTCGGCATCGTAGGCGAGGAGTTGTACCGGCGGCGATCCGAAGTCCTCGACGCGGCGTTCGATTTCGGCCAGTTGATCCCGGGTGGTCTCCAGGTTGAGCAGATGCGCCTTCTCCGCGGCGGTGAGTCCGCGGTGCCCGATGATCCGGCGTAGCTGCGTGAGCTGCCGGGTGATCGACCGGCGATTGGCGTAATCGCGCACGGTGTACGGGATGCCGTCGGTATTGCCGATCAGGGCGGGGTGTACCGCCACCATCCCTGCCTGCTGTTCGGTGGACAGCGAGAACCACCAGTGCGCATTCCTTCTGGCGCGTGCTCGGGCGGCATCGACTACCTCATCGGGGTCGACGCGCTCGACCAGCGACCACAGTGTCGCGTGCTCCCCGAACTGATGGCGCAGTGCGGCGATTGCCCGCGCCGCGTGCTCGTTCTCCGGTCGGGTGGGGTGTGGATCAGCTGGAAGCAGGGATTCCGGCAGTGGCACCGTCTCGTAGGTGGTCCGGCTCGGCCCTGCGGACGAGGCTGTCGTTCGCTCGGACTCATCGCTATCGCCGAGGTGGATGGCGACGGGGTCGATGCGGTTACCGGATGATGTCGGCTCTGCGGGTTCGTCCGGGGTGCTATCCGGCTGGGGCGCTGTATCGCCGCCCCCGTTGGGCCCGTCACGCAGCGATCGGTCGACGATCGCCAGTACCTGCTCGTCGGTTTCGGGCAGCGGCGCGTCCGACAGCAGCGTGGCCAGCAGTCGCTTGCGGGCGAGGGCATCGTGCTCTTCTCCCGGCACGAACGGTTCGGGCCTTCCACCCATGCGGCGGTAGCGCTCTCGCGCACCGGCGAGACCGAGCAGTGCCACCGGATCCGCGATACCGGCGGATTGTTCCACCTGGGCTTTGAGCAGTCGGTACCGCAGGCTTCCCGCCTTGACCGTGTCCACCCAGTCGTCCCGCATGGTGAGGAGATCTTCGTCGAACTCCGGAATGGCGCTGGCGGGCTTCCCTTGCTTTTCGAGCGCCCAATTCAGCAGGATCATGGACAGCGGACGGTGATAGTCGCCCTTCCCGTGATGCCCGGAACTGCTCCACAGCTCGAGGTCTGTGGCTACTTCGTAGGGATCCTTGGCGGGGTCGCTCACTGCGGCGTTGAACCACTCGCACATTGCTGCGACGTCCGCGGCCGTCCGCTCCGGGCTGCCGAAATTCGGGTACAGGATGACCCCGTGTTCTAGGGTCTGGAATGCGGGCAGATATCCGAGCAATGGATCGGCATCGATGGCCGCGATCTCCGCCTCGGTCAACGGCGCATCCAGGACTCGGGCCCGGCGTGCTCCCGGCTTACCCTCGTCTGCCGGATAGAACACGACACCGTACGGGCCGGATTCGAACGGCCCGGGCACATAGGTGAGAAGACGGTTGGCACTGATCGCCGCACGCTGGTACTCGGATGCGGGCCAGTGCAACGAGCCCCAGTTCCCGTTCTTCGAATAATCGAACTTTCCTGCGGACTCCGGTGCCATCCGCCGCCCGAGCAGTTCATGCAATTTCAGGATGAACTCCACGCTCAGCTCATCGCCGAGATGCTGTTGGGCGTAGTGGCGAGCTTCCAGCCAGCTCAGCCACTGCTTACGTCCGAAAAGCAACTCGGGCCGAGACACACCCGCCGCGATGGCGACGTTCCGGAATCCGGCGTCCATATACAACGTCAGCTCGAGTGTGCGCTCGGCATCGGTCTCGATGCCGAGCGCACGCTCCAGCTCACGTATTTCGTCGTCGAGCGCCGCGTCTTCTTCGGAGATCACAGGCGGTGCGGTCGTGCCGGCGGTCTTGTCCTGCTCGGCCGCCTGACTCTGCGCTGTCTTCTGCGGAGCCTGCAGCCAAGCCCGTGAACCGAGCGGCAGCATCTCGGACAAGCTCGCCATGGCGCGGTGGTAGGCCATGGCGACGGCCCCGCGAGTCTTGCCCAGAAGGCTGGCCGCCGCAGCGGTCGTGTGACCCTCGACAAGTCTCTGGTGCAGGGATTCTCGCTGCAGATGGGGGAGTCTGTCGACACGCTGGGTCAACGCTTGCCGGTTCTCACCTACTGCGGCCCTGACCTCCATCGGCAGCCAGTCGGCGTGCTCCAGGGCGGCCACGATCTCGGTTGCCGTCCTACTCGTCCGCGCGGCCGACGGGCCAGGCGACTCGGCGTTGTCGATCGGTGGTTCGGGTTCGTGCTCGCTGTCGCCGAGGTCGATCGCGACGGGGTCGGCCGGTCGTGACTGTTCGCCCGGTTCGCCGGGCGAACGTTGCTCGACGGTCCGCGCCATTTCGCGGTCGAAGCGTGCCTGCCACTCGGCATCGGATTCACCGTTCGGCATCGGGTAGTGCGCGCCGTCGGACAGATCGGCGATTCGCACCGACAGGCCGTCCAGGTAGGCGTCGATCAGGCCCGGCCAGACGTCGTCGTCGAGTTCGTCGGCCCCGACCTGGAGCAGCTGCCCGTCCAGAAGGAGCTTGATCAGTCCGTCCAGGGTATCGACGTAGGCGAGCATGGATTCGTCGCGTCGGTTGGAGAATGTCCGTCGCAGTTCTGCGACTACGGCACGCCACGCGCGTGGGTCTTCCTGTTCGGGACCGACCCCGAATCGGTACGCCAGGTCGTCGCGGAGTCGCCCGAGCAGGTCAAGGGTGTCGGCCAGCGTGGTGCGTGGCGGTTCCGAAGCGCCTCGGGAGGCCAGGAACTCTCTGAAGATGCGGACAACGTCCTCGTACCACGTTTGCCGCCGGTTCATGGACTCGAATACAGAGTCCGCGTCGTCGATGCCTTCTCGGATCGATTCGAGCTCGGCCGGTGGAAATTCCAGATTGCCCGCCAACAGCCTTGCCATCGAGGGGTTGAGGTGCGGTTCGAGAAACGAATTGCTGAAATCTATCGGAATCAGCCGGACACCATGGTCGACCCCCAAGTTGGCGCCTTCGAATCGGTCCCACGTTCGTAGCAGTCGTTCGGCCAGTACCAGTCGCCGCCAGACCGGTGTGTGCCTGAAACGAGCCATGAAGGAACTGTCTGCCGGATTATCGACAACTTCCGACGCATATTCCATCAGCAGGACGAGACCGCGTTTGTCACGCCGCAGCATCGGCGGGGCAGGCACCCCGACAATTCTGGATATCAGGCTGCCCAGCTCCTCGGCATCCGCCTGATCGAGGTCGCGGACCGTCTTCTCGATTGCGCGGAAACCGTTGCGGTAGACGATCAGCACCACCTGCTCCGACATCGTCGTATCGCCCGAGTCGCCCTTGAGGGTCTTGCGTTCGCGCACACCGGAGGCTTCTGCCTCAGCCACTTTGTCAGCGAAGGACCGCGTGTCGACGAGGTCTTTCATCCACGCGATTGCGTCGGGATCGTCGTAAAACTTCAGCGCTGATTCCGGTTCGTCATGGACTCCAGACACCGTCCGGACGGTAACCCGGCCATCCGTGCCGACCTGTACGCGCCAGTGATCGATGGGGATCTGGTCTTGGGCTGCCATCTCCCGCAGGACGGGATCCGCCAGATCGAGCAGGTGCTGCTGCCCGTGCAATGGTGAGGCAACCACGATCCGCATGGTTCCGTCCTCGCCATGGACGAGCCCTACACCTCTGCCGAGTCTGCGCGCACCCGCTGCCACCAAGAAATCTTCGGCCGCGAGCACCTCCAACGCCTCACGCACCTCGCCCACGTACTCGTGCCAGGCTTCGATCTGGGGTCTGACCTGATGGAATCTATCGTTGATCGCGGGGAGCGCCTCGTCGTCGAGGAGTACCTTGACCGCCAGGTGATCGAGGACCCGCCGGCGTAGCACAGCATTCAGTCGTCGGGCCTGGATGTCTTTCAGCCTCGCTATTCCCTCGGCGATCTGGTCTGCGTCCTTCCGGTGCAGGTCAGCGGTATCGACCCCGAGCCGATCTGCCTGACGCAACACCTCCGCAACCACTTCGGCGGCTTCGTCCTCTGCCCGCTCCAATGCTCGGCGTGCATTGGGCGCAAGCTCACGGGGTTCGTGCGTGTTCGGCTGCGCGGGTGCGGGATGCTCGGACTCGGTCTCATCGCCGAGGTCGATCGCGACGGGGTCGATGCGGTCACCGGATGGGGCCGGCTTCGCATCCGGGGTAGCGGATTCCGCTGTCGGCTCTGCTGCGACGACCACTGCCGACCGGTTCAGGATGACCCAGACGTCGGCGGCGTCTTCCTCGCGCACGTAATAGGCGTCGTAGCCGCGGATGGCCGCGTACCGGCCTGCATCCGAGATGATTTCACGCTTGGCGGCGAGATCCCCGCGACGGGCGCGCACTTCGGAACTCTGTTCGCGTGCGGCCAGCGTCTGCTCTTCGTCGTCGAGGGCAGCAATTTCCGCATCCATCTCCTCTTGCAGCCGGGAGAAGTCGATCGTTCGTGCACTCCGCGGCAACGCCATCCGGATGACACCGTCGGGTCGGTCGTCGGAATAGCCGAGCGCGACTTCGCTGTCGGTGCTCGCATATATTCCGATGCCGAAGGACGAACTTCCGGGAACACCCGGTAAATATCGACCCGACCTGAACTCTGCGGCATAACGTGGGTCGCGGACGCCGCGGAACAACTCGTGCTCACCGGCAGCAATAAGGGCGTCGATTTCCTCGGGCGTGGCATGCATCGGCGGAGAGTCGAATCCCTGCGCTCGCGCGATGTGCACCATGGCCGGATCTTCAATCGGATCGTCCTCGCTCTCCGGCAGATCGACGATCTCGGACATCGCGATCTGATAATCCAAGCGATGAAGCAGATCCCGACCACGACCCGCCCTCGCGGCCGCGCTGGCTGACGTATCCATTCCTGGGCTGGATTGTCGGGCAGGTCTGCTCGAGTCCGTGCTTCCGGCCGCAGTTTCGTCGTCGGGTCGCCCCCGGAGTTGGTCCGGATGTTTGCGGTGGAGGGACTCGGGGCGTTGTCGGCGGGCGCGGGTCCAGGGTGTCCGGCCGTCTGCTCGAGGCTCCGATGCGGTGGGGTCGGGCCGAGCAGCGGATGGAACTCCGGATTGCTGCCACGGTGTCCGTGCCGGCTGCCGTTGTGTATCACGCGGCTCGGCATGCGGCGCTGGCAGCTGCCCGGGGCCGAACTGTTCGATGACCGTGCGGTACATCGACTCCGAGTCGTCGCCCATCCGCACGCCCGCCATCTCCAAGCCCCGGACGATCTCGTACACCGTGTGCTGGTGGGGAAGCATGAAGGCGATCAACGCCGCAATGAAATCGTGCCGGGAGACGCCCGGCGGGCGCAGCCAGTCGAAGCGGGCGAGCATCCGCGTAGCGGTGCCGGAAATGCCAGCGTTCGAGGGAATTTCGTGCTCGGCCAGCCTGCGGATGTCGTCGTTGCCTTCGTCGGGGTCGACGTAGACGTATCCCGGTCGCCACGGGAGCTGGATGACCCGTTCGAAGTGGTCGAGGGCGAAGGCTTCCTCGGGATCGACTGTGCCCTCGTCGTGATAGACCCTGATCCACGCGATGCGGCAACCTTTCTCGTCGACGATTCGCCGTCCGCGTGGGTCGAGCATGTAAGTGGGCGCGACATAGGCGACAGAGTTGTCGTGTTCTCTCAGCTGGGCTTCCAACCGGGAGGTATCGACGCGGCCGTCCTCGAGACGCGGGATTGCCACGCCGTCTGCGAGTTCGAGTTTGCTGATACGCAGCACTCTTCGCTCCGGCAGCGCGGCGAATTCGCGCACCGACAGCGGCATGCCGAGCCCGGCGGCATCCCGGGAAGTGGGAATGAGGTGTGGCACGTCCGACTTCCGTTCGGGGAATGCCGCCTGTCGCCGCTCGTACTCCGCGTAGGCCCGATCGGCCGCGTCGTCGTGTCTCCGCACGTACTTGACCGGGTTGAGGTCTTTCCAGGTGATCGGTTCTCCGGGCTGCTTGTCCTCGAGAACGGCCGCGCGAACCGCCTCCAGCGCGTCGAAGTCCAGCCCCAGTTCGCGCGCTTTGCTCCGTCGCCACTCCTGCGTCTGATTCATGTACCGGGCGATGCCCTGGTCCAATGTCAGACCCACGCCTGCTTCCCCCAGCTCGGCGTTGCGAATCATGGCGTTGAGCATGGCCGACATCAGTTCACGCAGGTTTCCCTCGCGCTTCAGCTCGTCCATCGGCACCGACGGCAGCACCATGCCGCCCCACCGCGGCCTCGCGGACGCGTCGAAAACCGCTCGGATCCGCTCCTCCCGCTCCGTCGCGGGCAGATCCTCGAGCACGTCCTGGAACAGGCCCTTGATCACCGTCTCCAGCCGGTCCAGCACCGCCACCGCCGCGGTCTTGACCTCCGGCCGACCGTGGAGGTATCGGGCCAGCTCCGCCTCCTGCACTCGACGCAGCAGAGGACCGGGCCGTGAAACGCTCACATCGAGTGCTGCGGTTCCCGGTGTCTCGCTCTGTGCGGGTCGAGCCCACGGGGTGGCGCCAGGCATCGCGGTGCCCTGCGCCGGTGTGTCAGGTTCGTCGAGATCGCCGAGATGGATGGCGACGGTGTCCGGTCTGCGGGGTGCGCTCGGCGTGGTGTCTTCGCTAGCAGATTCGTCGAAGGCTCCCAGCCGCACGGCTTTCATCAGCATCGGAGTTCGCTTCGTCTCGCCGAGTACGGCGCCGATCCGGGCCCGGCGGCGCTTGACGGTGAGCGTGGCCACGCCCAGCACCTCGGCGATGGCTTGATCCGTGAGGCCGTCGGCCATCAACTGGAGGAGTTGTCGTTGCTCGCGGGACAGTTGGACGGTACCGGCCGGTGGCCGGTGCCCGTCGTGGACGAAACCCTGCCGCTTGGCCGCCAGGACCGTCCGGATCGCGCCGACGGTACCGAACTTCTTGGCCGCGCTCCGCTGGTAGTTCGTGACCGCCTTCGTGTCGACATCCAGCCGTCGCCCGATCTCCGCATAGGTCAATCCCTGGTAGATCAGGTTGAGCACCTCGAGTTCCCTGCGGGTCAGCCAGGGCGAGGACGCCGCCGTGGTGGTGCTGCTGGGTCGGCTGATCCGAGCTGCGCTGTTTGCGGCCCGAACCGGCAGCCGGGCAGGGAAGTTCGCCGCGGTCGCCACCGCTGTGACCAATTGGCGCGCTGCGACCCAGAGCGCATCACGATCGGATTCGGTGCCGTCGGGCGCGGCAGGTGGTGTGCCCGGACCCGTGGGCCAGAAGGCGCGGATCAAACGGTTACGCCGGTGGCTCGGCAACCCCTCCAGGATGCGCCGCACGTCCGTGGTTCGGGCTTCGGCCAGCAGCTGGACCAGTGGATCGGTTTGCTCGAGTTGTGCGCATTCGGAAACGAACTCCCGGATGCTGTACCAGGGTACCTCGATATTGCGATGGCGCGAGATGATTTCTCGCGCAATGTTGTTCAACCACAACTCGATATTTCGGTTACCGAGCTGCCCGAGGCGTGCGATCGCCGTCGCGCATACCTCGTCGGCGATATGGTGCGCTGCCCGCTGCCCGAAACTACTCGAGAGCCGCGGGATCTCGGTCTCCATCCGTTGCCGGAGCAGGGCGGTCGCGAGCTCCGGTCGTCCGCTCGCGACATGCTGCTCGAGCACCTGCCGCAGCCGGGGTGCGCTGCCCCACGGGGTGCCGAGTCTGCCTGCGGTCGCCTCGTTGGTCGCGCTGTGCTGTGGGCCCGGTTGTGCCCCCACGGGATCCGGCATGTTCCGCGGCGAGGTGACTTCGGGTTGTCGTGACCCGACCGGCGTGGGATCGGCTTCGTCCGGACCGAGGTTGATCGCGACGGGGTCAGCGTCGCGATCGGCCAGGGTCGAGGGCCCGTCGTGGTCCGTCACCGTATTCGCGGGGGCGTCGACGTTCGCGGCCGACAGGAATCCCGCCGCGGCGGTCACGTCGTCGGTTGTGCCCCCTTCGATGCCTGCCCGAACCAGTGCGCGCGTGACGGCGCCGAGATCGCCTGGGGCCTCGGCGAGCGACCGCCGGACGATGGCCGCGATGGGTTCGGGGTCGTCGGGGCTGATCGGCTCCCACACGCCGTCCGTCAGCGCCAGGACGACACCGTCGCCGCGTACGTTCCGGGCCTTCTCGCGCGGTTTCAGCCCGTCCAGCGAGCGGCCCAGATTGTGGGTGAGACCCGGCCCGCCGATCGCCGAGTGTTCGGCTTCTTCACGAGTGGTGTCGTCGAAGATGTCCAGCATATCCTGGACCTTCGAGTCGTCCCTGGTCAGCGGTATCGGCGCGCCACCATCCAGCGGAATCCAGTACGCGCGGCTGTCGCCCACCCAGTCGACGGCGAGCCGTCCCGACTCCATCAACGCGACCACGATCGTGGTGGCGGGCGGGCCGTCTAGGGGAGACTCCGGGGGCAAGGCGAGTACCGCCTCCTGGGCCGCGGACACGGCACCCTCGACTACGGCCACCGGGTCGATCCGGCCGTCGCGGTCGGCCCGCCGCAGCGCCGCCACCACGAAATCGTGGGCGGCTGCCTTGGCGGCTGCGGACGCGCGATGACCGCCCTTCGGCCGGGAGAGACCGTCGTTCACGATCAGTGCGGTGGCCTCTTCGCCACCGACATTCACTCGGATCAGGGCGAAGGCGTCCTCGTTGTACGTGTGGCTGCCCTGATCGCTCGCTGCCGCGACCGTACCCAGATCCTCTACCGTCAGGTTCTGTTCGACATAGCGCCGCGGTGCGGTTTCATCGGAGCCGCGGGGTTGCTCGACATGTTGCCCCCGTGGGTTTTCCGATCCGGACTGCGCTGCGCGGTCCCCGGGGGTTCGATCGGGCGCCGCCGACTCGCCGGGACCGGGCTCGGCGGGATCGTGCTGCCGAGGCTGGGTCTGTGCGATGAAGTCGGGTTGTCCGTTCGCGCCGGGCCAGACGACGGGTGCGCCGGGTTGCGCCGCCGGGGGAGTGGCTGTCGCGCGATACTGCGGTTCGCCCAGCATCTCCGCGAGAGCGCGGACCACGCGGTCGGCCATGCCATAGTTCTCGGCGGCTTGCGCACGTCGTCTTTCTCGATCGGTCGCACCGGCCAGGGCGGCGGCCGCGGTGTCGCGCATCCTGGTTGCCGCCAATAGCTCTGAGATCGCGCGGAAGTGGTCGAGCAGGAATGAGAGTCGCTCCCGGCCTATCCGTGTCGTACCCCATTGCTCCGCGAAGGTCAGCAGTTCCTCCAGCCACTGCGACATGTCTCGCAGCGCGGCATAGCGCCGCGTGGCCTCCGCGAGCTGTTCGCTGTCGGTGGTGATCACCGCATCGATCGCTGCCCCCGCGGCCACCATCTCCCCGAAGATCGTTTCGGCCACGTCGCGCAGCCGTTCCGTCTCTTTTGGCTGGAGGTGTTCCGCCGGCCGGGTCACGATCGGCGTGTCTGTTCGGTCGCGGGGCTGTGCCCAGACCTCCGCGACGGCGGCGAGAGCCGCTCCGAGCCGGATCTCCGCGGCGTCCTGTCGAGCCTGCAGTACGGCCGGCGTCCCATCCCGCAGCCCCTGCTCGTGGGCGGCGTTTGCCTCGGCGGCTTCGTCCCCGCAGGCCAACCATGCCGACAGCTGGTGCGCGAACTGCTCCAGCAACCGCAGCCGTTCCGGTGGGACCTGCGCATCCGTCCGGCGCCGCGCGGCCACCAGTTCATCGATCAGAGCGGGTGCTCGATTCAGCACGGAGTCGTTCGAAACCTCCGCTGTGCTTGCCAGTCTCGCGGCGACAGCGGCACGCAGCGTCCGCAGCTGTTCGATGCCACGGGATTCCGCGTTGTCGGGCTGCCGGTCTGTGGGGGCGTTTTCGGTGGGGCCGAGGTCGATAGGGACGGGGTCGGGTCCGTGGGAGGTGGTCGGCCCGGCGCCTTCCGGCTGATCCGTCTGGCGAGCGGCATTAGCTTTGTATTCTCGGTTTTCGCCGCGGACTTGTTCGGCGTCGTCGAGGAGACCGGATTTCTCGCGATACTCCTCGACCAGCGGGAGTGCGCGGGCCTGGCGGGGGTTCAGCTTGCCTTCTCGCCCGAGTTGCAGCAGCGCCCCCAGCAACCTGTCCACCGCCGCTGCGCTCGACAGATCCGCGCGCCCGTTGCTGAGCTCGAGGAGTTGCCGCCGCAGTGCGTCGACTTCCTGCCGCAACGTCTTCAGTTTTTCCGAATCCGCGACCAGTTCCTGGATTGTGGGCAGTGCGGACGGATCGTGTTCGTTCGGGTTCGTCGACGCTCGTTGGGTGGAAGCCGGCTGTTCAGGCGGTTCCGGTGTGGCGGGGTCCGGCGTGTTGGGTTCGTCGGGGTCGAGGGAGAGGGCGACCGGGGCGATTCGGACGCCGGACGTGGGCTGGCGCCGACTGTCGGTGTCCGTGGGTGGGGTGGACCGGTTCTGCGTCTCGTCGTTCGCGTCGGTGGGATCGGGGTCCGAGCCGGTCGAAGGGTCCAGGCCGAGTCCGGTCAGGTCGATGGCGCCGAGGTCGATGCCGATCGGTTCGGGGGTCTCCGGATCGGATACGGGTGTGTTGGGTGGTTGATCGGTCGTGGTGCCGGGTGCCGTAGGTGGCGGCATGGGCACTTCGAACCAGATGGTTTTGCCCCCGGCGCGTTCCAGGGTCACGCCCCAGGCCGACGCCATTGCTTCGAGCATGCCGAGGAAGAAACCGTGGGTGTCGGCGACGATCCCGGTTTCAACCCATTCGGCGGCTTGGTCATCGGTGAAGGCGGCGGCGCTGACGGTGCCCTGGGTGGTTGCCTCTTGTCGTGCGGGTAGGCCACGGCTGGTATCGGTGATCCCGACGCGAATCGTATTTCGTTCGAGCCGGATCCGCACTCGGGCGTCGCCTTGGTCGGCGTAGCGGTAGACGTTTTGGACGAGGTCGGATACGAGGACGGTCAGGTCGTAGGGATCAGGGTGGCCGGCCTGTCGCAAGCGCTGTCGTACTGCTCGCCGCGCGAGGTACGGGCCCCGTTGCAAGGAGTCCTGCGGTATGAGCAGGTCGAGGATCAGTTCGCGGGGTGGTTGCGAGGGGTCGCTGGTGTCGGCGGTTTCGAAAAACTTGAACCAGACTTGTTTTCCGCTGTCGCGGGGGAGCACCCATCCCCAGGTTTCGGTGTGTGTGTCGAGGAGGTCGACGGCGCGCCACCCGGGGCGGTTGCCGCTCTCGCGCGCCGGCAGGGTGCGGCTGTCGTCGCTGACGTGGATCTCGATCCAGCGTTGGCCTGTTTGTCCGTGGATGGCAGCGGAGATTTCGGGTGTCCCGCCGCCGTCGGCGCGGGCTTGCAAAGCGAGTTCCCAGGCGATGGCGGCGGCCCGGTCGGTGTGTTCGGCGATGGGCCAGTCGGCCAGCGCCCGGTGCAGCGGTTCGACGGCCGCGGCGATGTCCTGCAGACTCAGGCATCGGGTGGCGGTGTCGACCAGGTGACGGAGTTCGGCGGGCGCGTCCGGGCGGCGCGTGAGTGCGCGGAGGTGGTGCAGCGGGTCGCTGCTGATGCGGTCGGTCCATCCTGTACCCGGCTGGGGCAGGCCGAGGATGTGAGCGAGTTCGTAATCGAATTTTTCTGCCCGGCTCTGCCATTCGGCGCGCTGCTCGGGGGTGGTTGTGTCACGGGCGAGCTCCTGCGCCTTGGCTTCATGGGCGAGGCGATCGACCACCCAGCCGGGGAGCCGGGTGAGGTCGGCTCGGTCGGCGGCGTCGCGGCGCTCGGCGTCGGTCATCGATCGCAGTTCGACATCGATCTGATCGAGTACCTGCTTGACCGCGCCGGGCAGGCTGTTCTGCAGGGCCGCAGCGACCTCCGCAGGGGTATGCGTCGCGTTTTCGTCGATCACTCTTGCCGAATCCCGGCTCGGCCGTTGCATGGACGATTCGGTGATGCCGTCCGCGCCTGTCCGGGATTCCGCCGATTCCGAGTCGAGTCCGTCGAGGTCGCCGAGGTCGATGGCGACAGGGTCAGGACCGGACGCACGACCGGTGGTGGGCGAGAGTTGATCCAGGCGGGGCAGAAGCTGGTTGAGCAGGTCGATTTCGGCTTCGCTGATGCCTGAGGCGGCGGCCCTTCGTTCCTCCTCGGCCTCACGACGACCGCGCTCGAAGGCGGTTTCGCCGGGTGGTGGGTGGGCGACTGTGCTGCGTCCAGCCATGTGTTGCGCATGCCCGAATGGCATTGTGCCAGTCGACTGTGCGTCACTCAGCGGTACGGAGGCGGGTATTCCGGCCACGTGCTGTCCGACTTGCCGGACTGTGTTCAGCACGAACGATTTGGCTGTGGCCTCATCCCGATAACCGAGACCGGACACCATGGTCTCGAAGGACAGCCTGCGCGTGAAGACAGCGCGGATGATCTTCCGCTGCCGGTCCGTGAGCGTGCCGAGCGCTTCCTCCAGTTGGTCCGGGGTAGCTTCAGCCAGCGCCCGTGCCAGCCGGACATCCAATCTGTGTTGCTCGGCAACGAGAATCGAAGCCAGACGTCGAGCGGCGGCGACGGCCGGCCGGGCGGCCGCCTCCCGCTGAATCGGTTGCCTTGTACGCAGGTTCGCCAGAGTTCGGCGCTCGGCGGAGGATAGTTGGTTACTTGCCTCCGCGATCTGTTCGGGGGTGGCCTCGGTCAGCACTGCGGCAGAACCCAACTCCCCGGTTCTTGCCGCCAAGGCATTTGCCAGTGCGGAGCGGTAGGCGTTGAATCGTGCCGCGCCATCGTCTCGGGGCCGGTCGCGCCCGGAAGTAGCCGGGCTGCCGACATTGAGATCGATCCCCCTGCACCGCGCCACCTCCAGCATTTCCGCCCAGTGAGCGGTTCCCAACGTGGCCGCCGCCGAACGCATGGCGGCGCCGACCTCACGGCTCGAAAGTGCCAGCATGGTGGCGATCTCGCGGTGTGAATGACCCTTCGCAACGAGCGCGAGCATGTCGATTTCGCGAGTGGTCAGTTCGTAATTTGCTGTTTCAGCACGGATTCGGTTGGTGCCAGCCGATGGATCGGGTTCCTCGCGGCCGGTTCGCGAGGCTCCGGAGGCGACGTGTGGCGAGGCGTCCGGCAGCGGTGACGAGACTTGCTCCGCGCGCGGTATATCCGCGATCCGCAGCACACTGTTCTTTTCCTGCCGCGACAACGAACCTATGTCTCGGCCGTGATGCAGACTGTCCGCCAGCTCGAGAAACACCCAGCGCGTCGTGACACCGATCTGGTCGAGGTGACCCCGGAGTTCGGTGATGGTCAATTCGGCGAGGCGGCCGTACCTGGGATCCGATTCGGTGATGCCGTCGGAGCGCAGCACTGCCAGCATCCGCGCGCGGAGGGGATGGAACCATCTGTGCTCCACTATTTCCCGCGCCGACTCCCGTAATCGTTGGACGACGTCACCGCCCGAGTTCAAGTCCGAGAGCCGGAATACCTCGTCATTGATCTCCAATGCCAGCTGCACGGAGCGCGCAAGCCGTTCGCTTCGCCGTCCGCCTTTCGCTGATACTCCGAGCAGCGATAGCACGTATCCGAACGTGTCGATCCCATGCCGTTCCCTCAGTTCCGCCGGGTTTGCGGGTGGGGCGGGAGCCGCTTCGACCGTATCGGCGCCGGGCAGGATGCCTGCACGGATAGCCACTGCCACCGTCTGCGGCCGGTTGCGGGTGCCGAGTTTCTCGCGAACACGGGCGAGCGCTATATCGACCGCGCTCGCCGAAATCTGGAGGTCGTCCGCGATATCGGCGTTCGTATCGCCGTTCGCGATCCGCGTGAGCAGGTCGATTTCGGCGGTGGTCAATTCGGGAACTTCCACAGCGGTTCGGGTGGCCCCCGGCAGGAGCCCGGAGCGGATGGCGACGGCTGTCATCGCCGCCCGGTTGTGCACGCGGAGTTTTCGGCAGATCCGCATCAGGTAGTCGTCCACGGTGAGCGGGGACAGGCCCAGCGTCTGCGCGATGTCTTTGCTGGTCTCCCCGGTCGCGATCCGAGTGACCACGTTGGTTTCGTAATCGGCCAGCCATATTCGGCCGGTGCCCGGGACGGCGTCGGCAGGGTCGGCGAGCGGGAGGCCGCCGATTCTCGCGGCGGCAGCCACGATTCCAGGACGGTTGCGAGCGCCCAGCTTCCGGCCGGCTCGACCCACCAACTTGTCCACGCTTCTCGGAGAGATCTCGAGATCTTGAGCGATGTCGTCGCTGGTGTCTCCGTTCGCGATCCGCCCGAGTACGTGGATTTCGCGACTGGTCAGTTGGAGATCTTCGCGACCGGGTGTCTCGCCGTCGGCGCGGGGACTGCCGGGGAGGATGCCTGTGCTCAGTGCGATGTACACCGCTTCCGCCCGGGTACGGGCACCGAGTTTCTGGCGAACCTGGGTCGCGTAGATGCTCACGGTCCCCGGGGACAACCCCAACTCCTCCGCGATCTCAGGGCTTGTCATATCCGCGGCCATCAACTCGAGCACCGTGAACTGACGGTTGGTGAGCCCACTATCCGTCTGCTGTGAAGAGTCGGTCGCATGCGTTTCGGCGTCTGCTATCACCTGCTCCCCGGCGTCGACCAATCGTTTGAGCGCACCTGTTTGCACCAAGCTGATCGCTGCACCACGCCGCATTGCGTCCACTGCCTCGGTGACGTGTTTGCGCTGCGTGGCATTCAGCCCGAACCAGCCGTCTACCAGACCTCCCACGATGCCGTGCAGCCATTCGCGGGGATTCGTGCCCGCATCGGCACGCCATCGGTGCGCCTCCGCGATCCGAAATGCCATGCGGTTGAGCTCCTGTGCCACCTGCAGGAGCGGCCGCAAGTCGCGGCCGGTCGGTGAGGCCGGAACCCCGAGCCGGGCGAGCACTTCCCGGAGGGAGGCGCGGCCGTGTCGGTCACGCAGCTCGTTGAACGCCGTCGCATCGCCCTGCCGCGCGCGCTGCAGAACGGTGTCCGGCCCGTCGGAATCGCCGAGGTCGATCGCGACAGGATCGATGCGGGTGCCGGATGTCGTCGCACGGTCGCTGGCCGACAGTGTGATCGCGTCGACCGTTCCCATCGGCCCGTCCGGATGATACCAGAACCCGATCTCGTCGGCCGCACTGCGCACCAGCCGCATGTCATCTTGCGTGCCCGAGCCTTTGACCACATCACGGACAGTGGCCTTGGCCGTGCCCGCTGCCTCGACCAGCTTGTCGCGAGACGGCTGCGGCTTGATCCGCGCGGGAACGAACTCGTCGCCGATCCAGCGCGCCGGACGAACGCGACGCGTCACGAAGTTCGGATCGGTGAGGGCCGCGATGTCCGCGCGGTCGGGCGGTACACCCAACCGGTGAGCCGCAGCCAGGACGCGTTGCGTAGTCTCGCCGTGCCACGGCTTCTTCGCGCCGAACCGTCCGTGGAACACGCTGCTGACATACGAATCGCCCACACCCGCCAGCCGGGCGATATCGGCTCGAGTCGGTTTCTGCTCGGTTTGGCTCGGGCGCAGGGTGAGGTAGCGCTCCGCCAGACGGCGAGTCTGTGGCGCGACGGTCTCGTCGGCGGCCAGCACCTCGGCGTGCGTGCGGGTCAGTTCGTCGTCGGCGACGCCCACCTGCTGCGCCAGCTGGCTGCGCAGCGTGTGGATCTGGACCGTGTCCAGCGGGACTGCCGCCAGAGGTTCGAGAGTGGCACACAGGAATGTCTCACTCGCGGCGACAAGGTGTTCCAGCTCCGGCGAGTCCGTCAGGCTCGTGATCCAGTACAGCTCGGCCAGCACCTCGCCCGTGGTCATCGGCCGGGGCGGGCTCAGGTCTTGCAACCCCAGCAGTGCCCGCAACTTTTGGTCGAGGGCCCGGCGCCGGTTATCGAAACCGTTCTGGTCCAATGGATCAGCCTCAGCGTCGGCCGCATCCTCGAGTCCGGATTCCTCGCCGTCGCGCCGCTCCAGCTCGGCCAGCGCGCCCTCGTGAGTGGCCGCTTCCTGATCCGCATGCAGTTCGAGCTGGGACCGGATCCATCGACTCAGTTCCTGACCGTCGATGCCGGTCACGGCGGTGGGCATGGCCTGTGTCTGTTCCGCGACGAGGGTGAGGGCGAGGCGTACAGCTCCCCGCGTCACCGCAGCGGGTGGCAGCCCGAGTTGCTCGGCCAGCGCGGTCTGGGCCGGGTCCAAGGCCACTTCGGCGGGCTGGGCCGATGGTGACTCGCCGGATCCATCGATGTCGGCGGGGATGGGCGAGGCATCGTGGGAGTCGGGTGTCGACTCTCGGTCGGTATCCGTCGCCGTTGCCCGCCGCAGCGCGTCCGTGACGCGCGCCTGCAACTCCGGGTCCGGGGCGTCCGCGGGGTCGTCGACGGCGATACCGCTGTGCAGTGCCCAGGCGACCAGCCCGGCGGTGTCGTCGATACCGAGTTTGGTGCGTAGGCCGCGCCGGATGTACTTCACCAACGGCACCGAGAGGCCCAGCTCTGCCGCAATAGCCGGGTTCGTGAACCGCCGGGCCACCAGGCGCAGGACACTGGTCTCCTGCGGTGTCAGACCGACGTCGGCCGTCGGTTCGGGTATCGGTTGCGGGTGTTCGGCCGACCATGCCCGCTGCGCCGCCATCAGGAGCACGGCCCGATCAGGGGTTCCGAGCTTCACCGCGATGCTGTCGAGTTCATTGATCACCGTGGCGTGCGATCCGCCCAACGTGCGAGCGATCGCATTGAGCGACAAGCCTTGTGCGGCCAGCCGCAGCACCTCGGGTTTACGCCCGGTCAGTTCGGAGGGGCGGGTGGCGATCCGAGATCGGAAGGCGCGCACCGTGGCCCAGGACACCGCTGCCGGATCACGGCTCGTCCCCGGCAGCGACTCGGCGAGCGCCTCGAGCCGCTCGCGCTGCGATGACGGTTCTCGTCGCTGCGCCGACACCCGGATCCGGCCGCGCGCACCGATCTTGTCGGCCAGTTGCCCCAGCAAGGGATCCAACCGGCTTTGCGGCATGTCGAGTGCGGTGGCGAGGGCGTCGGGTGGCGCTCCTTCGGTGACCAGGTGGAGCAGGAGCGCCTCGACTTCGCTCAGTTCGACGGTCCGCGCCTCTGCGCGAGGCGACTGGAGGCTACGCGCCCGGGCGGCGAGTTCCTCATGATCCGAGGTGCCCAGCTTGGCCTGGATATGGACCCGATAGCCCCGTGCCGTAGCTGCAGTAACTCCCAGCTGGTCACCGATCGCCTGATCCGTGAGACCGGCCGCAACCAGGTCGAGAACCTCGCGTTCGCGGGGAGACAGGTCGACGTCCTTCCGCGTTGCCGCGGTGTGGGGATCGCCAGGCTGGAAGGCCCCCTGTCGCTGTGCCGCCAGCAGACCGGGCAGCCTGCCCTCGACACCCAACCGGCCGGGGAGCGCGGCCATGAACGTCCGCACTCGATACCGCGTCGTCGCCAGCTCGGTAGCGATTTCGCGATTGTCCAGGCCGTTCGCCGCCAGCTGGAGAATGGCGACCTCGTCCGGAGAGAATTCGACGTCGATGTGCGGGCCGGATGGTTCGTCCAGCCATCCCTCCCGATCTGCCGCGAGGACCGCGGGAATCACACTCGGGCAGCGGAGTTTGGCACACGCACGGCGGGCATAACTCTGGACGGTTTTGTGCGAGATGCCCATAAGCGGGCCGATTTCGGGGTACAACAGGCCGCGCGCACTCAGGCGCAACACCTCGAGCTCCCGGAAGGTCAGCCCGCCTCTGTCGGGGATCGCAGCGTCGGATTCGGTCTGATCTGGCTGGGGAACAACCCGTGCGGGAGATTCCCCGGATGTCCGGACGCGAGCGACTGCCGAGGCGAATTTGCGAATCGCAGCCCATAGCAGAGGGTCCATGTCCTCGCCGGGATCCGGTAGCACCGCTGCGGCTGTCCGGTCCGACTGGCCCGGCCAGAACTGGCGCAGTACCCGCTGCTGGTTCGGGTCGAGCCCGGCCTCGCGGAGAGCGCGCCGCAGATCCTCGGGGTCGGCATCGGCCAGGGCGCGAGCTACCGCATCGCTCCGTTCGATCGACGGGCCGGCGGCGTAGATCGCCAAGATCTGCCCCCGGAAGCTGTCGAAAGCAGCACGCCTCGACGTCTGGGCTGAGCGAGGCAAGTCCGGAACGGGTTGCGTCGGGTCCGGCTGCACATTGTCGGGGTCGCCGAGGTGGATCGGGGCCGGGACAGCTGCCCGCGCGTGGGACCGACTGTGCTGCTGCCAGAACTCCGGTGGCAACGCCGACCTGTCGTCAGGTCGCGGTTCGGGCTTCTGCGCGGTGCCGTCCGGGGTCGATGTGACCGTGGCGCGGTGCTCCGCCTGGAGCCGGTCCAACTCATCGAGCACGAAACCGGTGTCCGGATTCAAATATGCGATTTGCTGTTCCGCGTAGTCGGCGCGCGCGGCGGGGGACATAGCGCGCCATCTCGCGGCCAGGGATGCGGACGGGCCGTTCGAGGCGATGCTCGTGCCGAACTCCGATGCAGCCGGGACCGGACCGCGATAGTCCGCCTGCACCAGGGCATTACGCTGTTCGGCTTCCCGCAACACCTGGAAATACGGAATGTCACGAAGCAGGGCCTGCAGTACGTAGGCGGGATGTGTGCGATCGGCCGGTGCGGTCCTGCCGAACGCATTGTTCGCCTCGGCCAGGGCTTCCGCGGGATTGAATACCGCGAGGTCACCCATTTTGGGCTCGTAGGTGCCCATTTCCGGCCCCTGCGACTCTTCGCCCGCACGTGTTCGGTTGTATTCCTCTGCCTCCTTCAGCTTCTTCCTGCTGCTGCTGTACGAATCGAGCTGCCCCAGCCAATCGTCGAAATCGAGGTCCGGCGCCAGCATGCCGGCCTTTTTGAACTCGGCGAAATGCGTGTACAGGAATCCGAATGCCCGTGCCTCTTTGGAGTCTTCGTAGTCCTTCCCCTGGACGGCTCCGTCTCGTAGGTGGGCAATCGGCTTCTCGTCGTAGAGCCCCTTCCGCGCGGCTCGATCCTGCAGATGGCCCATCTCGTGACTGACGGCGTCGTACGCTGGATCGCCGGTCGGGGCCATCAGGCGGCCTGCCTGCACCGCCTTCCGCATGGTGTTCCGGAATCTCTCCGGGTCACCGAAGAGGTTCTCGTTCAGGACCATGAAGGTCGGGGCGTCCTTTTCGATGCCTTCTGGAGTCCAGATACAGGCACCGGTATTGCCGGCCATGGCGGCGACCAGTACGACGTCGAGCTTGATCTCCTGCCCTGCCGCGAAACCGTCGACAATCGCATTCCTGATCGACAGAGCCGTGTCGACGGAGATCTCCGGCTTGTCCAGACCGAGCACCTCGATGTCGAACTTCTCGAACAACTTCCGGGCAATGGCCTGCTTGGTCTTTCGATCGGCCTCGGCCGTCCGCGCGGAGTCCGCACGGTCGCGGTTCACGGCCGAGGGTTCCCGTTGCCGGGCCGTCGAATCGGCCGCCCGCACTGCGATCTCCTGCGCGACCCATCCGAAGAGGGTGACCTGAGCGTCGGTGAGGTCGTCGCTGCGGGATCTGGGATCGAGCGCTTCGTTGACGAGTCGGCGTACGGCGGGATTCAGGTGATTGAGGCTGTCGAGCCACGTGTTTCGCGCTTCGCTGAGCAGCCAGCCGCCGATGTCGATGCCCGGGGGGACTTGCCAGCCACCGGCGTCGGCGGCGCCGAGCGTGGCCCGGGCGACGGCGTGCGCCAGGAGCTGAATCCGCGTGGGTGGGGTGCCGTGCTCAGAATCCCCGCTGAGTACGGCACACATGGCCTGGGCGGTGGCTGGGCCGAAATGGCGGTCCAAGGCCTGCGCGGCGGACCGGTCGCCCTGCTGCGCCCGCTGCAATGTCTCGGTGCGGTCGCCGGGAGGCAGCTGGTCGAACGGGACGGTGGTGCCCGCAGCGGCCGCCAGGACGGGCTGGGTGGTCGGCACCTGCGCGACCAACTGGGCGACGGCCGCGGTGTGCGCGTCTTCGAGCCGGTGTCCTTGCTGCAGCACCGTCCCGGCGTCGGTGACGAGTTGGCGCTGCGCCGGATCGAGTTGATTCAGGCTGGTGTGCAGAAGATTTCGTGCGGTCTCGCGCACGTGGTCGGCGACGTCGGCGCCGATGGGGATCCCTTGCGACTCGACCTGATCGAATGCCGCGTCGCGGACGGCCTGCGCGACCGGCAGCAACGGCGCGGCCGCCTGTCCGCCGGGTGCGTCCAGCACCCGCAGGAGGTGGCGGAGGGTGCTGTCGCCGTGCTCGTCACGCAGGTTGGGTGCGACCGGTGGGTTACCGGAAGCCAGGTTGGATGCTGCCTCGGCGGCGAGGCCGGCGACGGTCGGGGCGGGGGTGCCGTTGTGAGTGGCGGCAGGTGTGTGCGCGGTCGCATGCGGAGCCGTGGTCCCTGCGGATCGGGGAGGGGGTTGCTGGGGTTGCTGGGGCGCGGTGCCATGTGCGTCCGTGGGTGGGGCGTTGGCTTGGTTGGCGCTCGCGTACTTGGAGGCGAGCTGATGCTGCTCGACGGCGTCCTTCATCGCCGGGACGGCATGCTTCCAGAGATCGGACTCGGCGTTTCGCAGCGCCGTTTCGGTCCTGTTGAGTTCGATGCGCGTCGCCTCGGTGTTGAGGGCTTCGTGCTGTTCCTGGGCGGCCCGGTGGGCCTTGACGGCTTCCGTGTACTGGACGATCTGCTGTGTGACGCCGTGGTCGGTGACCCGGCCAAGAAAGTCCTCGGGGGAGACGTAGTGCACCGCCGAACCCGGGGTGCCGCCGTGCTCCCGGTCGTCGCCGGATCCGCCACGGGCGCCACGACCATCGACCTGGTCGTTCACCCGCTCGGAGTACGACGGCCCGCCGCTGACCTTGACGTCGACACCGCCGAGATCGATCACCTCCTGCGACGGTGTCGGGTCGGCGCCGCGGCCTCCGTCCTTGTTGGTGATATAGATGGTGCCCTTGTCCCCGAATTCCTCGATCTTCTGCCTGACCAGGGCCTCGGCGTCGGCATTGCTACCGCCGTGCTCGGCGTAGAAATCCGCATCGACCACCTCGAATTTCAGCTCGAAGTCCGCGCCGTGTTCGTCCTTCGCCGCGGTGCGGAGCAGGTCGATCAGTCCGATCCGCCCGGCATCCGGGTCGCCCCGGATTTCGCCGTTGTCCATGCACACGACCCACTGCGCACGGCCCGTTTGCTCCCCGTCGACAACATGTGCGTCCCGCACGATGTCGCGGGCCAGCTGAGTGAGTTTCGAATGGGTGTTCTCGTAGAATTTCGGCGGTTCCACGACGCGTTGCGATGTATAGAACGTCGGAAGCTCCGGCACCGGCCCCACGCCGTACAGGTCGTAGGTGATGCCCTCGACGCCCTTCATGGTCCCGGACAACCCAGACGGATCGAACAGCAATTTGCTGCCGATCAACTGCTGATCCGACATGCGCAGCGAATGTTCCTGATTCGCCCGAACCGGCAGCCCTTCCTTGATGTCGACGAACTGACCGACGTCCTGCCAGCGCACCTCGGTCAACTTCGTCTTGTCCCACAACGGCTTGTCGTTGGTTTCGTGCGCGAGGACGCCGATCTTCGCGCCCTCGCCTTCGTCCGCCCGGGTGATGTAGTGCGTGCCCTTCTCCAGCCCCCAGCGGGCGTTGGCGGCATCGGCGTACAGCTTCAGCTCCGAGGCGGTGACCGGTCCGCCCGCCACCTTCTCCAGTTTGGCCACCGCCGCCGGGGTCGTTTCCGCGGCCCACATGCCCCGGGTGTGCTCCGGCCTCTTGAAATCCGCTGCCGTCAGACCGTGTTCACGCTCCGCGGTCGTCAGCCGATTCCAGATGCCCTGCAATTCGGCGCGCACCTCGGGTGGGGCCTCCTCCGCCGCCCCAGGGGAAAGTACGCATTCGGAATTGCCGTCGAAGATGGTGTCGAATTCGTCGACGGTGAGCTTGCCCGCCGGGAACGGGTCGTACCGGAGGTCGAGACCGTGGTCGGATGCCGCGGTATCCAGCCTTTCCTTGATCAGATCGATAGACGGTTTCGTGTTGAGGAAATCCCGCAGTGCCGTCACCTCCTGGTCAGACATGCCACTGGCCGCGAGCTCGTCCATCATCGAATCCGCGACCTTCAACGCGCGGAACAGGTAGTCCTCCTTCGTGCCAACGACGATCCGGCTACGGCCGGGTACCGGATCCGGCAGCGGATCGTCCTGATCCATCCGGACCACGTCGATCCCGGTATCCGACTCCGGCCGCGCCACGAATGCGTGCAACTCACCGGCCAGCTCACCGGCGAGCAGATCACTACTGGTCCATGCGTGTGCGGTGCCGTGGTCGATGGCGTCGGACATTTTCTTCATCACCATGACGATGGTCTTGCCCTCACCGGTCTTCATATCCACCGGACCGTGCTCGAGCAGCAGGAACGCCGCGGCCTGCGTCTCCCGCACGAGCCGATGCCGGTCGTCACCACGGCGAATCCATTCCGTCATCGCCGCGACGCGCTCCTCCCTGGATCCCCGCACCATCGTGTCGGCCAACGACTCCGGCGATGCGTTCGCCAACGGGCTCGTACCGTCGGCCGTACTGCCCGGCTTCCGCAACTCCCCGATCGCGCGACCGGCATCCAGGGCCGTGCGTACCCGCTCCTGGGCGACCACATCGAACACGGCGTCGCGATCGGTGAGCACCCCGGCCTCGTAGTCGTTCATCAGCGAAACACCCGCGTTGTCCGAGATTTCGACCAGGTCGTGGGCTCTGGCCCGGGCTGCGGCGTCATGCTGGGCCACCGCCGCCTCGTACGCGTCCCGGCACTCGGCCAACCTCGCCTGAGCCTGCCGGAGTTGTTCCTGAGCGGCCCGCGCGGCTTCGACCTGCACCCGATCCTCCGCAGTGCCCCGCCCGAACAGCTCGCGTATCTCGTCACCGAGGCCGACGCGGGTGGCCCGCTCATGCTCCTCCGCCACCCGTACGGCCTGCTCCTGCCGCTGCAACTCGGCATGGGCGGCCCGCTCGCGCTCGGCCGCCCCTTCGACACGCTGCCGGTGGTGTTCGCGCACCAGCTCGTTCTGCTGCCGCTCGGCCGCATTACGCTGCTCTACTTCGGCTCTCGCCCTCGCACGCGCGTCCGCGGCGGGCTCTTCGTCGCGAGCGGTGGGCGGGGCATCCGAATCGTCCTGTGCGCGAGCGGGTTCGGGCTCAGGCGGTGGCGCATCCGCCCCGTCGGGGGCATCGGATCTAGTCTTCGCTTGCTGCTCACTCGCACTGTCGTCGCTCGCTCGACCGCCAGGGACATCCTCTCCGCTGGCATCGGACTCACCGGGCTTCGGTTTCGATGGTCCCGCCTCGTCGACTACATCGGGATGACCTTTGGCCTGTTGCCCTTTCGCGCTGTCGTCGGCCGGGGGTGCGTGCTCCGGTGCATTCGCCTCATCCGGATGCGTGGCTCGCGCGGTCTCGTCACCTGTGGTGCCGTCGGCCGTGCGACCGTGCTCAGACTCCGGTTCGGCGGCCTCGGACGGTGCGTTCCGGTTGTCGTTGTCGGTGGCGCGGGCGGCCGCCGACCCTGACGGGGCATGGCCGTCCTCGGCCTGCCCGCGCGCTCCTTCTACCGGTTCGACGGCGGGAGGGCGCTCCGCCGCAGCGTTCTTCGGGGCCGACACACGTGGCGGCCGACTACCTCCGGCAGCAGCGGGCGAACCACCGGTAGCGGGTGTGCCGGGCTGGACGCCTGCGGCCGGTCGCGCCGGACCGCCCGACGGCTGCGCGGCCTGCCGCTGCGGCCCGGCCGCGTCCACGAACCTGTCCCCGCCGGGGGAGCGCGGACCGGAATCACCGCGCTGCGGAGCGGGCGACAGGTCGGTGGTGATCGTCATGGTCGGGGACACGTCGCGGTCCGATGACAGGCCCTCGGCCGAATCCTTCTGCGCCGCCGCCGGTACCAGCTCGGGCACGGCCGGTTCGGGATCGGTGGCCACGTCAGGAACCCGTTGTGCCACTTGCTCCTCGGTCGCCGACACGGTCGCGCTCTGTTGCGCCGATGCGTCGTGCGCGTCGGCCGTGACGGGTCGCGTACCGGCTTGCTCGTCCGCTGCGATACCTCGTTGCCGAACCGATGACGACGGCCCGGCCGCCGGATCGTCGCTTCGGGCATCCGCGACGGCGCGGCCTCCCGCGGCCGCCGGATCGTCGCCTCGGGCATCCGCTACGGCGCGGCCTCGCGCGGCCGGCCCCTCGCCCGCCGTGTCCCGGCTGCCGGGGTGCGGGCGGGCCGTGGCGGCGGCGTTGTCCGCCACCGCGGCGTGCTCTGGCGCGGAAGGCGGCTCCGACGAGGTGTTTTCGGGACCGACCCGGTTGCCGTGAGCCGACCCGGGCGCGACATCGGCCGGTCGAGCACTGCCTTCGCCGGTATCCGCGGGGTGTGGTCGCACCGAGTGGCCGGGTCCGGCTGCAGGGTGATCGTGTTCGGCGGTCTGCCGTGCTGTGCCCGCGTTCTCGGCGGTGCTGTTATCCGAGTCGCGTAGTGCTGGAGGCAGTTGCCCGTCGACAGGAGCTTCAGCGGCGCCGACGGTCTCGGAATCCGGTCGTGCGGCGGGAGCGTCCCGTGACCCGGGCGCCTCCGCCGATGTCGGATCCGTCCCGATACTCGGCACGCCGACCGGGTTGACGGTGGACGCGATGGCGGCCGCGGGGAAGGTGACGGTCTTGACGGGATTGACGTTGTCGATCAATGCGCCGGGCATGCCTGCGGGTGGTGCCCAGTCCATGCTGTTGTTCGGGACGGAGAACGGCTGCTCCGGAGGCGGCTTGTACTCTTTCGGCGGCGACACATCGGGCGGTTGATTGCCTCCCTCAGCCTTCGGCGTTGTCCCTGTAGGGGACGCGGGGGCCGGCTCCGCGGGTGTGGCAACGGCGTCGGAAGGGGGCTTGACAGACTTGACCGGGTTGAGGTTGTCGGGCGACAAATTCGGCACGTTCGCGGGCTGCCAGTCGGCATTGTTCAATGGGAGTGTGGGGCGGACCGGGGCGTCCGCGGTTGCCCCGGTTTGGCGCAGCAGCGCCACAAGATTGTCGATCTGTTGTTGTTGATGGGTGTGGGAGGTGTTGTTCGGATCGAAGTCAGCGGTGACGATGCCATGCGAGCGCAGTGCGTCGACGAGCGAACCAGGCGACGCTTCGCGCCTGGTGACAACCGGCGCGGCAGCGGGGTCGGCAGTTGTGTCGGGAAGTGGTGCCCGGCTGCGCATGCCCTGTGCCGCGAAGGCTGCCGCGCCGATGAATCCGCTACCGATACCGGGGATCAGGCCCTCAGTTAAGGCCTTGCGGCTGAACGGCTGGTCCGACAGCGCAAGCGAGACGGCGGTGCCGCCGAGAGCGCCGACGGCTCCGGCTCCGGCGCCGACCATGGTGGTGCCGGCGAGCTGCAGGGCCACCCGTCCCACGGTGCTGTTGGCGTTTGCGCCGATGGTGGCGACCTTCGGCCCTGCCCAGAGTCCGAACAGCATGCCGAACAAGCCACCGACAGCGCCGGCGGCCGTGGCCACGCCGACCGACGTCCAATCCATCTGTTCACGGTCGCCCTTGGCAACCTGAACCGCTTGGGCGCCGGCTTGGGTGCCGCCGCCCATTGCCACCCCCATCACGACTCCGTTGCGCAGCAGCACCATCGAGCCGCGTTCCGCGGCCAGTTCCGCACCGCGTCCGGAAAGGAATGCCACGAATCTCATCCACGCGCGCTGCGCCGCGGTCCGGGTCGCCATCTGTTCTATAGCGGCCTGGATCGGACCACCGGCCACGAACATCAGTGCGCACCGGGCCAGCTGGAGAGCCAGGATCACGGCCATGCTGATGATGACCATCTTCTGCAGCTCGGTGGCGTTGGCACTCTCGTAGAGCTGCCTGGCGAGGCTGTCGCAATTGGTGGCCTGCTGCCGGAAGCGATCGGCCGTGCGCCGGTGCTTGTCGGCGATCGCGGTGACGGTGTCGCCGTGTGAGCCTTCGGGCGGCTTTGCCTTGGCTTCGTGATATTCAGCCCGCTCACGACACCATTCGGCCTTATCCGACCACGCATCGGCGGCGCGTCGTTCCGCGTCCTCGTCGCCCAGAGGGAAGGACCCGGCTACACACATCACTACGGCCGGGGGCAGCCAGGCCGGCAAACGCAGCGTCATGTGGGCTCGCGTTCGCCGATGCCTATCCGGCAAGCGGCTCCGTGAACGCTACTGCTGCCGGCATCACACGGTCGCACCCGGATCCCATGCCCTTCCGCCGGCGGGAAGTTCCTCTCCGGTCGTCGGCAGGTACGCAGCATCATTTGCACTACGCGGCCCGGTACTACCTCGGGGGACCTTCGGTGTCCCCGCGGAAGAAGGCGCGAATCTCGTTGAGGCTGGGCGCGCCCGGCGAGATATCGGGAAGGTCGGGCAGGTCGTCGAAGTCGGCGTGGACGGGTGCGGCGAGGGCCTCGGCCTGCTGCTGCGCCCGGTGCGCCGCGGCCCGAGTAGCGTCCACGATCGCCCTGCTCAGCTGCTCCGGTGTCTGGCGCATTGCCGCGGCCGTGAGGCGCAGGTCCGTCAGCACGCCTGCGGCGTCCACGGTCACCTCTACCGATTGGTCGGGAGAACTCGTCTGCGTGCGAGCATTTTCCAATTCTCGGAACACATCGGCGAGTCGGCCCTGCTGACGTTCGAAGGAGTCGAGGAGATGTTCGAGCTGGTTGCGCATGCCGTTGTTGGCCGAGCGCAGGCCTTCACGCTCCCATCGATCCATGCCACAACCTTCCGACTCGAAATCCTCAGCGGACAGCGACGACCGAGGACCTCCGACCGTGCCCATAATGATGACCGACAGGTGCGTGGCAACTTTCACCGCTGATGGGAAGGGGGAAGAATCAGACGCCGTCCGCCCAGGCGGCAACGGGTCTCATCGCCGATCCGGTAACGCCGCGCGCGACATCACCACCAGCAGCCGACCCAGCACCTTCTGCGGGCCGTTGGCCTCGTCCTCACTCGATTCCACCGCGGCGAATGCCTCGGCCAGCGCCCTGCCCGGAACGAACAGACCCTGCTCGAAACAGTGGTCGCCGAGCTGCGCCCGCCATCGCTTGTAGCCGGCGACCACCCGGCTCAGCGACTCGCCTCGGGGGTCGTTGAGCCGCACGTATTCGGTGATGAGCGCGCGTTGCGCCTCTTTATGTGCCCGGAACCCGCCGGTGAGGTCGATCGCGGCGCCGAGTTCCCGCAGGATCGCGGTATACATCGGTCGACGTGGAGGACTGGATCGGGTCGTGGCCCGGAAACGGCCGGCCAACATCCGAGGATCGATCACAGCAGCGTGAGCCAGCACGATCCACGGCGCCATCCCCCCGGTGTGCTTTGCCGGGCTGCGATTCTCGACGGTAGATATCGAACCCGTCGCATCCCGGATCTCGATTCCGCGCAGCGTGGCCGGCATCCGCGGGAGGACGGTGTCGACAGCATCGGCGATGTCCTGGACCGTTGCCGCGGCGATACCCGCCGCCTCGAATCCGACGATCTCGATGTTGTGCCGGGCGGCCATCTCCCGGGCGATCCGCACGGCCTCGGCATCGGTTGCTCGGCGCGCACGCACGTTTGCAGGTTTCGGGGCCCGCTTCTTCCCGGGACGCTGCGGAGCAGGCTCCGGCTTCTTACCTGCGGGCGGGCGGTCCGAGGTGCGTGGAGGAGATACCCGAGGCGGAGTTTCGTTCGCCGGCGCGCCGGAAGGGCTCGGAGCCTTCGCCCAAGGGGTGCCCGACCCGTTCCGCGTCCACGGCGTATCCGCCGGCTTGCCAGAGTCGTTGCGACCGCCCGGCATCTGCTTCCCCGTCGGTGTATTCGCCGGCGCTCCCTGTCGCTCCGCGCCGTTGCCGGGCGTCGTCGGCGATCCGGTCTCGGCTGCCCGGGGTTGGTCGCCGGATTCGTCCTCGGGGGATGCGGTTTCCGGGGAATCGCTCGTCGAATCGTCCGGCTGTCCGGATTCCGGAGGTTGCTGTCCGGACTCTGCGGGCTGTCGGCCGGATGCCGGGGATTGCTGGCCGGATGCCTGTGGTTGCTGGCTGGGTGCCGGGGGTTGCTGTGTATCCGCGCTACCGCGGTCGTTCGGGCCATCCGGCTGCGGATGGGCGGAGTCTCGGTTCACCGGGCGATCGGACGTGCCCGGCGGCCGTGCGGAATCGTCCGGGTAGCTGAGGGATTTGCTGGACGTCGCCTGCGGAATGGGTCCTGCCGACCTGGTCCGGCTCGGTGCGTCCGTGTACGGGATTCGATCGTCGACCGAGTTTCGGATGTTCTGCCTACCGTAGTGATCCCGGTCCTCGAACGCCTCGGCCGCATCCTTCATCGCGGAACTCATCGCCCGGATGTCCGCGACGAGGTCGTCGAACCCCTCCAACGTACGGTTTGCACCGGGCTGGTAGGTGTGGGCGAACGTCTCGCCGGCTTCGTCGTCACCCCAGAACTCACCCTCGTCGGCTAGTGCCGCCTTCAGCTCGTTCGCCACCCGCTCGGCGTCTTCGGCAGCCTGCCGCAACTCCGCCGCCGATTCGCGCAGCTGGGCGAGGTCGACCGACAGTGATTCGGCCACGCAACCCCCTAGGTCGATATCGGGACGGCCCGGCCGTCTTCGGCTGCTGAACGGGACGTCGCGCATCGGCGAACCGCCACGCGCGAGGCAGACCCGAGCCGAAGCATAAGCGACGGCCGCTGACGTTCCCGACGGCGGGAATGTGGCGGCCGCGAAAGGCCGCCACCATCTTCGGGATGGTGGCGGCCTTTGTCGTTCGGTGCCTGGGTCAGCGGGTGAACAGAAGCGCTCGCTTGACTTCCTGAATCGCCTTGGTGACCTCGATGCCACGCGGGCAGGCGTCGGTGCAGTTGAAGGTGGTGCGGCAGCGCCAGACGCCTTCGACGTCGTTGAGGATGTCGAGGCGTTCGCGGGCGCCCTCGTCGCGGCTGTCGAAGATGAAGCGGTGGGCGTTCACGATCGCGGCCGGGCCGAAGTAGCTGCCGTCGCTCCAGTACACGGGGCAGGAGGTGGTGCAGCAGGCGCACAGGATGCACTTGGTGGTGTCATCGAACCGGGCGCGGTCGGCCTGGCTCTGGATGCGCTCGCGGGTGGGCTCGTTACCCGAGGTGATCAGGTAGGGCTTCACCGCGCGGAACGCGTCGAAGAACGGCTCCATGTTCACCACGAGGTCCTTCTCCACGGGCAGGCCGCGGATCGGCTCGACGGTGACGGTGATCGACTTGCCGTTCTTGGGCAGCATGTCCTTCATCAGCACCTTGCAGGCCAGCCGGTTGACACCGTTGATCCGCATGGCGTCGGAACCGCAGACGCCGTGCGCGCAGGACCGGCGGAAGGTGAGCGTGCCGTCCAGGTAGGACTTGATGTAGATCAGCAGGTTCAGGAAGCGGTCGGTCGGCAGCGCGGGCACCTGGAAGGACTCCCAGTGCGCGCCCTTGTCGTCCTCCGGGTTGAACCGGGCCACCTTGACGGTGATCATCACGGAGCCCTCGGGGACCGGAGCGGGCGTCTGCGAAGAGGGTGCTTCGGCAACAGCAGTCATCAGTACTTACGCTCCATCGGCTCGTAACGGGTCTGCACCACCGGCTTGAAGTCCAGGCGGATGTCCGAAAGGAGCTCCGAGCCCTCCTTGTAGGCCATCGTGTGGCGCATGAAGTTCACGTCGTCGCGGTCCGGGTAGTCCTCGCGGGCGTGGCCGCCGCGCGATTCCTTCCGGTTGAGCGCGCCGACCACGGTGACCTCGGCCAGCTCAAGCAGGAAGCCGAGCTCGACGGCCTCGAGCAGGTCGCTGTTGTAGCGCTTGCCCTTGTCCTGCACGGTGATCCGCGCGTAACGCTCCTTGAGCGCGTGGATGTCGGTGAGCGCCTGCTTGAGCGTGTCCTCGGTGCGGAACACCGAGGCGTTGTTGTCCATCGACCGCTGCAGCTCGGTGCGGATGTCGGCGACCCGCTCGTCGCCGTGCTCGCTCAACAGCTGGGTCAGCCAGTCCTGCACCATCTGCGCCGGGTTCTCCGGCAGCTCGACGAACTCGCTGCGCTGCGCGTACTCCGCGGCGGCGATGCCCGCGCGGCGGCCGAACACGTTGATGTCCAGCAGCGAGTTGGTGCCCAGACGGTTGGCGCCGTGCACCGAGACGCACGCGCACTCGCCCGCGGCGTAGAGGCCGGGGACGACGTCGCTGTTGTTGCGCAGCACCTCGCCGCGGATGCGGGTCGGGATGCCGCCCATCACGTAGTGACAGGTCGGGAACACCGGCACCAGTTCCTTCACCGGGTCCACACCCAGGTAGGTGCGGGAGAACTCGGTGATGTCGGGCAGCTTCTCCTCGAGCACGTCCTCGCCGAGGTGGGTCACGTCGATGTAGACGTAGTCCTTGTTCGGTCCAGCGCCGCGGCCCTCCAGCACCTCGAGCACCATCGAGCGGGCGACGATGTCACGCGGCGCGAGGTCCTTGATGGTGGGGGCGTAGCGCTCCATGAACCGCTCGCCGTCGGCGTTGCGCAGGATGCCGCCCTCGCCGCGGACGGCCTCGGAGATCAGGATGCCGAGTCCGGCCAGGCCCGTCGGGTGGAACTGGTGGAACTCCATGTCCTCCAGCGGCAGACCCTTGCGGAACACGATCGCCATGCCGTCGCCGGTCAGGGTGTGCGCGTTCGATGTGGTCTTGTACATCCGGCCCGAACCGCCGGTGGCGAACACGATCGACTTGGCGTGGAAGACGTGGATGTCGCCGGTGGCCAGCTCGTAGGCGATCACGCCGGTCGCGACCGGGCCGCGATCGGTGTCGGTGAGCACCAGGTCCAGCACGTAGAACTCGTTGAAGAACTCCACGTCGTGCTTGACGCAGTTTTGGTAGAGCGTCTGCAGGATCATGTGGCCGGTGCGGTCGGCGGCGTAGCACGCGCGACGAACCGGGGCCTTGCCGTGATCGCGAGTGTGCCCGCCGAAGCGCCGCTGGTCGATCTTGCCCTCGGGCGTCCGGTTGAACGGCAGGCCCATCTTCTCGAGGTCGAGCACCGCGTCGATGGCCTCTTTGGCCATGATCTCCGCGGCGTCCTGGTCGACCAGGTAGTCACCACCCTTGACCGTGTCGAAGGTGTGCCATTCCCAGTTGTCCTCTTCGACGTTGGCCAGCGCGGCGCACATGCCGCCCTGGGCCGCGCCGGTGTGGCTGCGGGTCGGGTACAGCTTGGTCAGCACCGCCGTCCGAGCACGCGGGCCGGCCTCGATCGCGGCGCGCATGCCCGCGCCGCCCGCGCCGACGATGACGACGTCGTAGCGGTGCTCCTGAACGGGTCGGGATTCACTCATCGAGGGGGCCTGTTCCTAACTGATGTTGGGGTCGAAGGTGAAGATGACGTAGGTGCCCACGCCGAGGATCAGGATCATCGAGGCGGCCAGCAGGGTCTTGAGCCAGAACCGGGTCGAGTCCTTGCGGGAGTAGTCGTCGATGACGGTGCGCAGGCCGTTGCCGCCGTGCAGCTGCGCCAGCCACAGCATGGTCAGGTCCCAGAGCTGCCAGAACGGGCTGGACCAGCGGCCCGCGACGAAGGCGAAGTTGAGTCGCTTCACGCCGCCGTCGAGCAGCAGCATGATCGCCATATGGCCGAGCACCAGCACGATCAGCAGCAGGCCGGAGAAACGCATGAACAGCCAGGCGTACTTCTCGAAGTTGTTGTTCGAGCGCGCGCGGGGCGAACGCGGCAGGTCCAGGCTGGCCGGACGGTCGTAAGACTTTCCGATGACAGGTGCGCTCATTATCTCAGTGCTCCGTGAACAGGTAGAAGAACTGGCGCCCGATCGCGGGAACGGCCAGCAGGAACCAGATCACGAGAATGATCCAGAGCATCAGGCGCTGGTACTTCGGGCCCTTGGACCAGAAGTCCACCAGGATCACGCGGACGCCGTTGAGCGCGTGGAACAGGACGACGACGACCAGGCCCATCTCCATCAACGCCACGATGGGCGTCTTGTAGGTCTCGATCGCTTCGTTGTAGGTGTCCGGGCTCACGCGCACGAGGGCGGTGTCGAGCACGTGGACGAAGAGGAAGAAGAAGATGGTGACGCCGGTGATCCGGTGCAGCGCCCACGACCACATTCCGGGGTCGCCTCGGTACAGCGTCTTCCGCTTCGGCTGGGCCGGAGCTTCAATCGTGGTCATAGAGTGCGGTGCCTCCAACGTCGTTGATGGACCCGGTTTCAGATCCGACGCCGACGGCGTGGCGGGCGAATGCCCAGGTGGCTGTACTCCGGCCCGTCGCAGGGAACCTGAACCGATCTGTTCTGGACTCTAATCCTCCAGCAATCCCGGAACTAATTCGGCGTACCGTGCGTTGCGCGACACCGGATCGGGTTAGGCTTGCCTTTCTTGATGGGTGCGGGGTTCCGTCGTGGTCCTTGCGCGGCCATGATCGGCTCGGTCCCGAAGGGGTTCTCTGTGTCGGAAATCGACTGGAAACTATTGCGCGACAACGCTTTTCAAGTCATGCACAACGCCTATGCGCCGTACTCGCGGTTTCCGGTCGGCGCCGCGGCTCTCAGTGTCGATGGCCGAACGGTGAGCGGTTGCAATGTGGAAAATGTCTCATACGGGTTGGGCCTTTGTGCCGAATGTGTACTCATCGGTAACTTGATTTCGGGGGGTGGGGGGCGTCTTCGGGCCATCTCCGTCACCGATTCTCGCGGCGAAATCCTGATGCCCTGCGGGCGCTGCCGCCAACTCCTCCACGAGCACGGTGGGGGCGATCTCTTGGTGGACCACAAGGCCGGGCCGGTGCCGTTGCGCACACTGCTGCCGGATGCGTTCGGCCCGGACGACCTGGATGCCGGGCAGGTATAGGCCGGATCCGTGAATCGGCGGACGACCTCGCCTCGGCGCGCACAGCCGAGGCGGCGCCGCGCGCGGTTCCGTCCCATCGGCGAGAACCCGGGTGTGCGCCGTCCCATGCCAAACTGTCGACCGTGACGGCACTGGACGCGGTTTCGATCATCACGACCAAGCGCGACGGCGGTGAGCTGTCGGACGCGCAGATCGACTGGGTGGTCGACGGCTTCACCCGCGGCGCGGTGGCCGACGAGCAGATGTCGGCGCTGGCCATGGCGATCGTCTGGCGCGGGATGACGCGGCGCGAGACGGCGCGGTGGACCGCCGCGATGATCGCGTCCGGGCGGCGCATAGATCTCACCGGTCTGCCGCGCCCGACCGTGGACAAGCACTCGACCGGCGGCGTGGGCGACAAGATCACGCTGCCGCTGGCGCCGCTGGTCGCGGCGTGCGGCGCGGCGGTGCCGCAGTTGTCCGGGCGCGGCCTCGGCCACACCGGCGGCACCCTGGACAAGCTGGAATCCATCCCCGGCTGGCAGGCGGACGTGCCCGCGTCGCGGATGCGAGATCTCCTGACCGATCCGGCCATCGGCGCGGTGATCTGCGCGGCAGGCGCCGACCTCGCGCCCGCGGACCGACGGCTCTACGCCTTGCGCGACGTCACCGGCACGGTCGAATCGATCCCGCTGATCGCCAGCTCCATCATGAGCAAGAAGATCGCCGAGGGCACTGCGGCGCTGTTGCTGGACGTCAAGGTCGGCTCCGGCGCGTTCCTGAAGACCCTCGACGGGGCGCGCGAGCTGGCGACCGCGATGGTCGAACTCGGCGACGACGCGGGTGTGCGGACGGTCGCGTTGCTCACCGCCATGGACACCCCGCTCGGCCGCACCGCCGGCAATGCCATGGAAGTCGCCGAATCGGTGGAGGTGCTCGCGGGCGGCGGTCCCGCCGACGTCGTCGAGCTGACCATCGCCTTGGCTCGCGAGATGGTCGCGCTGGCCGGGCTCGACGCCGACCCCGCGGACGCGCTGGCCGACGGCAGAGCGATGGATCACTGGCGGGCGATGATTCGCGCCCAGGGCGGCGACCCGGACGCGAAGCTGCCCACCGCGAAACACACCGAGACCGTGCGCGCCGCCGCCGACGGCGTCCTGACCAGGCTCGATGCGCTGGGTGTCGGCATCGCCGCCTGGCGTCTCGGGGCGGGCCGCGCACGTCAGGGCGATCCTGTTCAGTTCGGCGCGGGCATCGAAATGCACGCCAAACCGGGTGATGCCGTGACAGCGGGACAGCCGCTGCTCACTCTGCATACCGATACTCCCGAGGCGTTTCCCGGCGCTATGGAAGCTCTGCGCGATGCCGTCACCATCGGAACCGATGCCGCGCCCACTCCGGGCCCGCTGCTTCTCGATCGCATCACGTCCTGAGCTGTCCGCGGTGACCCCTCGGGCCTGACCGACTTGCTTGCTCCACACGTCCTGCCCCGGCCGGGCCTGCGCCGTACTCGACCGTTCGGCCTCTGTAAGGGTGAGCATCACCAGGCTCCCGATCCGGAATCAGCGCACATACGCGCTTGCGGTCCACGGTCCCTGCGTCGGTGGCTGGTCCGAGGGGCCGCGATACTCCGGCCTGTCGTTGGCCGCACACGTGACGCGCGGGTGACGCAGAACCGGTCGGTGTCCGGTTGTGGACCGGCCGGCATCCGGCGCGCAACGAGATGGTTGTTACGGCCGAAGTCGGCTGCCGTTTCGGCCCGCTGCGGCTACCGTCGATACATGACTGGACCGATGCCTCTGACCCTCGCCTCGATCCGCCAAGCGCCCAAAGCGCTGCTGCACGACCACCTCGACGGTGGCCTGCGGCCCGCGACGGTGCTCGACCTCGCCGCGCAGTGCGGCTACGAGGACCTACCGGCCGACGACGAGGCGTCGCTGGCGGCCTGGTTCCGCGATGCGGCCGACAGCGGATCGCTGGAACGGTACCTGGAGACCTTCGCGCATACCGTCGCCGTGATGCAGACCCCCGAGGGCCTGCGCCGGGTCGCCCGCGAATGCGCCGAGGACCTCGCCGCCGACGGCGTGGTGTACGCGGAGGTGCGTTTCGCCCCCGAACAGCACTTGGAGCGCGGTCTCACGCTGGACGAGGTGGTCGAGCACACGCTGACCGGGTTCCGCGAAGGCGAGGCGGCCGCCGCCGAGAACGGACACCCGATCGTGGTGACCTGCCTGCTCACCGCGATGCGGCACGCCGCGCGCTCGCGTGAGATCGCGGAGCTGGCGGTGCGCTTCCGCGATCGCGGGGTGGGCGGTTTCGACATCGCCGGCGCGGAGGCCGGTTACCCGCCGAGCAGGCACCTGGACGCGTTCGAATACATGCGCGCCAACAGCGCGCACTTCACCATCCACGCTGGCGAGGCCTTCGGTCTGCCGTCCATCCACGAGGCGCTCGCGTTCTGTGGCTGCGACCGGCTCGGCCACGGCGTGCGGATCACCGACGACATCACCGTGCCCGGCGCCGTCGAGGACGCACAGCTCGGGCTGGTCGCCAACTATGTCCGCGACCTGCGCATCCCGCTGGAGTTGTGTCCGTCGTCGAACGTGCAGACCGGCGCGGTGCCCTCGCTGGACAAGCACCCCTTCGACCTGCTGGCCCGCCTGCGCTTCCGCGTCACGGTCAATACCGACAACCGGCTGATGAGCGACACCAGTATGAGCCAGGAGATGCTCAAACTGGTCGAGACGTTCGGCTACGGCTGGAGCGACCTGGAACGGTTCACCATCAACGCCATGAAGTCGGCGTTCATCCCGTTTCCCGAGCGGTTGCGGATCATCGACGACATCATCAAGCCCGGATACGCGGTCCTCATCGGGTAGAGCTGTTCATAGGACGGATCGCGGGCGCGCACGAGGGTAGGCAGCGCTGGATCACCGCGCGCGGCAGCGAGGTTCCGCAGTCGGCAACCGGTTCGCTAGCGTGGCGATCATGGCGACCTTGCGCATCCCCCGCCGGTTCAACGGACCGCCCGACTCCGGCAACGGTGGTTACGTGGCCGGTCTGCTCGCCGACCAGCTGGCCGAGCAGACCGTCACCGTGATCCTGCGCAGTCCGCCGCCCCTGGAGACGCCGCTCGACGTGCGGGACGAACGGCTCTACGACGGGGACAGGCTGATCGCCGAGTCGAGGGGCGGTGAACTCGAACGCGACGCACCGCGTCATGTCGCGTTCGACGATGCGGTGGAGGCGACACGCAGCTACACGAGCGTCGAGATGTTCGCCTCCTGCTTCGTCTGTGGCAGCTGCCGGGCGGACGGTCTGCGCATCGAACCCGGCCGGCTCGATGAGAACCGAGTGGCCGCGCCGTGGGTGCCCGACGCCACCGTGCCGCTGGGGCCGCCGCTGCTGTGGGCCGCGATGGATTGCCCTGGCGGCTGGTCGCTGCCCGGCATGATCGAACGTCCCGCGCTACTCGGCTCGATGACCGCCACGGTGCACGGCATACCGCACGTCGACGAGCGCTGCGTCGTGGTGGGCGAGTTCCACGGCGAGCAGGGCCGCAAATGCTTCGCCTCGACCGCGGTCTACAGCGCCGACGGACGCCTACTCGGGCAGGCCGAGCAGGTCTGGATCCGCTTGACCTGATTACTGCTTGTCGAGTCGGGACTCCAGGTTGCGTTCCAATTCCCGCCAGGCCTGGGACTCGGCGGCGAACGGCGGGTTGGGCGCCAGCCGGGTGGGGTCGGGGTTCAGCAGGTAGGAGACATACCAGCCCAGCGGGGTGGACTGGGCCAGGGCTTGTTCCACCGTGTCGTCGTCGGCGTAGTCGGCGGCGTCGGTGAACAGTTCGACCGCCAGGTCCAGCTGCTCGATGTCGACCGCCTCCGGGCCTTCGGCCAGGTCCTCGGCCAAGCCGGGCAGCACGTAGACGTTCTCGTCGGTGACCTCGACCTCCAGCGAGCCGTCCACCGCCGCGGTCTGCACATCGGCGAAGGTGCTCACGCGGGACAGATCGTGCTCGTGGTCGTCGGCGAGGTAGCGGGCCAGCGCACGTTCGGAGGAGAACACGGTGATCGAGCCCTTAGAGCCGAGGAAGATCGGCTCGTCGTCGAGGTAACAGCGCAGCGTGAAGACGCTGCCCTCGGACGTGATGATCTTGACCGGGTCGATGCCGAACTCGTGCCAGAACGATTCGTCCTCGTCTTCCTCGTCCTCGTCGTCTTCCTCTTCGTCGAGGTCGACGGGCTCGAACTCCTCGTCCTCGTCGCTGTCGGCCGCGTCGTCGGCGTCGACCACGTTCTCCTCGGCAGCCAGCAGTTCGGCCTCGGCGACCGCGACCGCCTCGGCGTCGACCTCGGGCGTCCGCACCACGGAGTCGATTGCGTCCAGAACGTCGTCCCAGCCCTTGGCGATGGCCGCGCCGATCTGGTCCCACAGCTCCTCGCCGTCGCGACCGTCGAACGCGCTCACGCCGCCGGGCAGCGCGCCGAGCACCGGATGCGAGCCGAAGAACTTGGTCACCGTCTCCAGTTCGCACACCTCGCCGATGTTGCGGACCATGCCGAGCGTGTCCTCCAGCTCGGCGACGGTGTCGACGTCGGGCTCGCCCGCCGCCAGCTCCGGCACCGCGACCAGGTCGAAGGAGAAGTTCTCCTCCGGCTCCAGTTCGACCGCCGACAGACCCGCGATGACCTTCCAGGCCGGATGGTCCACCAGGTCGTTGTCGGCGTTGGTGCGGATGAATGCGGCCAGCTCCGCCACGGACTCGAAACCGTAGAGGGCGTCCTCGTGACCGAGGAACGCCTCCCACTCGTCGTCACCGTCTCGCCAGCGCGGTGCCCACAAGGTGACGAGATCGCCGTCGGTCAGGCCGAGCTCGATCGGGACGATGTCTCCAGAAGCCATGTGCGGAAGCCTATCGACCTTCCGCGTCAGGCACTATCCGGCCCGCCCCCATTCGTCCCCGCGGGCGGCTCCGCCGCGGGGACGAACGACTCGTTCAGTGTCGCAACGACCTTGGACCGCTGTGCACCGGCGTCCTCGGCGGCCTGCCTGCATGCCCAGACGATCAACTGTCCGACCTCCGCGGGCGGCAGTGCGGTGACCGATTCCGCCAAGGTCAGGCCGACCATCGCGCCATCGCTGTTCACCTCGACGCTCACCGCGCCGTCCTCCGAGGTGAACCGCCCACGCACCTGCTTCAGCCCGTACAGCGCGGCTTCCAGCGCCTCCAGTTTCTGGGTGGCCGACGTGACCAGGGCGTCCATTTCCGCACTCATACCGGCCTCATCCAGCTCGTCGGTCCCGTGTCCGCGTCGTCGATCCGGTCCAGCTCGTCCACCGCCTGCTGGCGGGTGGGCAGGCCGAGCCGGTCGAGGATGTCCGAGGGCATGCCCGCCTCGGCGAGCAGCTCGCGCCGCCGCGCCCGCGCCGCGATGGCGGAACGCTGGGTGAGCCGCAGGATCTCGTTCGCGAGCGACTGTGCGCCGTAGCGGTATTCGCTGCGCTCGAACTTGATCTCCACCGGCATGCCCTGGTCGGTGGCGCGCACCGAGATGGTGCCCGACCGGTTGCTGCTGGCCGCCACCGTGACATTCGGGACTTGAGGTCGGGTCATGCCGTCGGCCTGTAGAAGCCGTGGAAGTCCATGCCTGAGTTCTCCGTTCGAATCGAGCTGATCTGGACCGGGTCACCCGCCTCGACGAACTGCCCGTTGCCGATCACCATGGCCACGTGGCCGTCCCAGATCGCGAGGTCGCCTGGCATCAGGTCACCGGCCGACACCGGTGTGGCCCCGTTGCCCTGGTCGGCCGCGAGCCGGGGCAGGTCGACGCCCGCCTCGCCGTAGGCGTATTTGGTGAGCCCGCTGCAGTCCAATCCGGCGCCCGGGCTGTTGCCGCCCCAGACGTAGGGCGTGCCGACGGCGCCGATCGCCGACCGGACCGCTGTGGCGGCCTGTTCGTTGGGGGCCTCCACGACGCTGCCGTCGGGCAGCGTGATCTTCACGCCCTTGCCGTCGTCGGGCGCCCCCGACGAACCGGTGTCCGGCCGGGGCGTACCCGACGACGTGCCGGGCGTGCCGCTGGAACCGCGCGAGGACAGCGACTGCAGCGGTGTGGCCATCACGGTGCTCAGTAACGACCCCGCACCGTTGAGCACGCCGGACGCGGCGGACGCTGCTTGCTGCACGCCGGCGGCGGGCACACCGGCGAGCGACGTGGTGGGCGGCGGCGGGGTCAGGTCGTTCATCGAAGCGGTGTGCGTCTGCAATTCGTTCTGCACCCGCCCGACGACGTTGAGCGCCTGGTTGAGGTGGTCGATCGCCGAGCCGACGAGCACCGTCAGACCCTCCGGCGTCGCCAGGACCGGACCCATGCTCGCCGCGGTGTTCACGAACGACTGCGCGATGTCGGTGAGTTCCTTCTGACCTGTCTCGACTTCGCCCGCGGCCTGGTTCACGACCGTGGCCATGTCGTTGCCGCGATCGGAGATGGTGGCGGCGGTGGTCTGCACGCGCAGCGCTTTCGCGGTGGCCGCGTCGGCGGCGCGGCCGTCCCACGCGGCGTTCATCTCGTTGATGCTGTCGCGGCCCATCTGATGGATCTGGTCGACCACGGTCGAGGTGCTGCGCAGCGCGTCGGTGGGACCGCCCGCGGGCAGCACACCGCTGCCGAAGCTGGCGAGTAGGTCCAGGATCGGCTGGGCCAGTGCGTTGACATCGATCACGCGCTCACTCCAGCTCGGCGGCCGCGTTCCGCAGCGCTCCGGCGTGGGCGGCGTCGGTTTCGGTGAGGACGGCCGCGGACCCGGTGGCCGCGCCGCCCATGCTGGTCAGCACCGCCGACAGCTGCCCGATCGAGGCCACGTGCCCGGCGTGCGCCGCGGCGTAGGCCGCCATGAAGTCACCGCCGATCAACCCCATGATCGGGCCGAGCAACGCGGGCTCGGCCGCCGCCGCGCTCACCCCCGCCGCCGCCATCTCACCGGCCATGACGTGCGCGGTCGCACCGTAGGCCGCGATGCCTTCGGTGTCCGCCGACATCTTTCGCATCAGAGCTTCCCCCATCTGTTGTTCCCAGGCAGAGTACGTCATCCACTTGGTTCGACGCGCGCTGTTCCGTTTCGGTTCCGCCGCTTCGGAAAAAAAGTCCGGTGGCGTCCGGCGGGGCGTCCGCGACCGACCTTATCGTTCCCTCATGCGCACCCACACCGTGGACCATCCACTCGTCGCCGCCCTGATCACCACCATGCGGGACGAGCGAACGCCGAATCCGGCTTTCCGTGCCGCACTGCGTGATCTGACCGGAATCCTGATCTACGAGGCGCTGCGCGACGCGGAGGTGGAGCGCTTCGAGATCGTCACCCCGGTCGCTCCCACCGAAGGCGTCCGGCTGGCCCACCCGCCGCTGCTGGTTCCGGTGCTGCGCGCCGGACTCGGCATGGTCGACGCGGCCGCCGAGTTGATCCCGGACGCCAGAATCGGATTCGTCGGTCTCGCTCGCGACGAGGACACGCACCTGCCGGTGCCCTACATGGAATCACTGCCCGCGGATCTGGCGGGGCTGCCGGTCTTCGTGCTCGACCCGATGCTGGCCACGGGCGGCTCGATGCGGCACACCCTGGAGCTGCTCGCGGCACGCGGCGCCACCGACATCACCGCGGTGTGCGTCGTCGCGGCTCCGGAAGGCATTGCGACACTGGCCGATTCGGGCCTGTCGGTGCGGCTGGTCACCGCCGTCGTCGACGCGGGCCTGAACGAGAACGCCTATATCGTGCCCGGTCTCGGCGACGCGGGCGACAGGCAATTCGGCCCGCGCTGAAGCTCTGCGGGTCAGAATTTCCGACAGAAGTCGCGCAGCGCCGAGAGGCGTTCGCGTGCGGCGGCTCGCGCGGCCGGAAGATCGGCGCGCGAGCCGACCGGTTCGACCACCTCCAGATAGCACTTGAGCTTCGGCTCGGTGCCGGAAGGCCGCACGACCACGCGCGACGAAACACCCTGGAAGATCAGCGCGTCGGTGCGCATCCGGCCACGTACGCGGAGCTGATCGGTGTACTCCACCGGCTCGCCCGCGATCTCGTGCGGCGGATCCGTCCGCAACCGCTCGACCGCGGCGGCGGCCGCCGCGGCCGAGGCGAGTCGCAGCGACACCTGATCGCCCGCGTGCAGGCCGAATTCCACCGCGTAGTCGTCGAGTTCGTCGTTCAGGTCGCGGCCCGCGGCCTTCAACCGGGCCACCAGGTCGGCGGCCAGCACGGCGGCGGAGATGCCGTCCTTGTCCCGGACCGCCGCCGGGTCGACGCAGTGGCCGATCGCCTCCTCGTAGGCGTACACCAAGCCGTCGCCCGCCCGAGCCAGCCATTTGAACCCCGTGAGCGTTTCCGCGTAGCGGCCGCCGCGCGCGGGCGCCAGCTTCGACAGCAGCCGCGAGGACACGATGGTCGTCGCCACCAGCGCATCGTCCGGGGCGGTGCGCAGCACGCAGTCGCCGAGGAGCGCGCCGGTCTCGTCGCCGCGCAGCATCCGCCAGCCACCGTCCGGCCACGGGACGCCGACCGCGCACCGGTCGGCGTCCGGATCCAGCGCGATCGCCACGTCGGCGCCGACCCGTGCCGCCGTCGCGAGCAGCAGATCCGTCGCGCCGGGTTCCTCCGGGTTCGGGAACGCGACGGTGGGGAAGTCGGGGTCCGGTCGGAACTGGTCATCGACCACATGGACATCGGAAAAACCCGCCGCGCGGAGCGCTTCGACAGCGAGTTCGCCGCCGACGCCGTGCAGCGGAGTGAGCGCGATCCGGATTCCGGCGCGCGCGCCCGATCCGCCGATCCGGGCGGGCAGTCCGGCCACGCGGTGGAGATAACGCCGCACGAGGTCGTCGTCGGCGGGAGTGACCGGCACGCGGTCGATCGGCTCGGCGACCGCCTCGATGCAGCGCTCGATCTCGGCGTCGGCCGGGGCGATCAACTGCGACCCGCCGTCGAGGTAGACCTTGTAGCCGTTGTCGGTGGCCGGATTGTGTGAGGCGGTGATCTGCACGCCCGCGACCGCGCCCAACTCACGCACCGCGTACGCGACCACCGGCGTGGGCAGCGGACGCGGCAGCAGCTTCACCGGGAAGCCCGCGGCGGCGAAGATCTCCGCGGTCGCCGCGGCGAACTCGGCGGAACCATGCCTGGCGTCGCGGCCGACGACCACCGTGCCGCCCCCCAGGCAGCGGTCACGCAACCACGCCACGAGGCCGGCGGTCGCCCGGCTCACCGTGGTGATGTTCATGCCGTCGGGGCCGTCGCGCAGCGGCCCGCGCAGGCCTGCCGTGCCGAAGCGCAGCATCTACACCCGTTCCAGCACGCCGCGCAGCAGTTTGCCGAGGCGGGGCGCGGCGGCATGGCCTTCGGCGAGCACCTCGGCATGGGACAGATGCGCGCCCGTGACCCCCGCGGCCAAGTTGGTGACCAGCGAGATGCCCAGCAGCCGCGCACCGAGCGCGCGGCAGGCGATGGCCTCCAGCACCGTGGACATGCCGACCAGATCAGCGCCGATGGTGCGCAACATCCTGATCTCGGCGGGCGTCTCGTACTGCGGCCCGGTGAGCCCCGCGTAGACGCCCTCGGCCAGGCTCGGGTCGATCTCCCTGGCCAGCGCCCGCAACTCCGGATCCCAGGCGTCGACCAGGTCGACGAAGGTCGCGCCTGCCAGCGGCGTGCGGCCGGTCAAGTTCAGATGGTCGCTGATCAGCACCGGCTCACCCACCCGGAGACCGGAGCGGATACCACCCGCGGCGTTGGTCAGCACGATGATCTCCGCGCCCGCTGCCACGGCCGCCGACACCGGGTGCACCACATCGGCGGGCTGATACCCCTCGTAGAGATGCTGGCGGCCCATCAGCAGCAGCACCGCGTTGTCGTCCACCTGGACGGAATGGATCATGCCGACATGGCCCTGCGCGGTCGGCTTCCCGAAACCGGGCAGCTCCGGCATCGACACCGACGCCCGCGGCGCCCCGATCTCCGCGGCCGCGTCCTGCCAGCCCGACCCCAGCACCACCGCGATCCGGTGGCGTGACACTCCCGTACGTTCGGCGATCGCCTCGGCGGCCTGTTCGGCAAGCATGATCGTCACCATAGCTGTGTTTGATCGGCAGCGCCTTCGGCGCTGCGTGTTCGCGGCCCCTTGTGGCTCGCGTTTGCGCGACCGCCGCTTGCTCCTTCGTCGCGTACGCGGCGGC